>NZ_JBJHAT010000025.1:0-68677 GCF_054051175.1 Blastococcus sp. SYSU DS0753
CCCCGGGGCGGGCGCCCGGGGCGGCGCGCCCCCCCGCGGGAGGGCGTGGGCGGGGCCCCCGGCGGGGGGGGGCGGCGCGGCCCCCCCCCGCGACGGCCAGGTCGTGGGCATGGCCCTGTGGTTCCTCAACTTCTCCACCTGGCGCGGCACCCACGGCATCTACCTCGAGGACCTCTACGTCCAGCCGCGGCACCGGGGCACGGGCCTGGGCAAGGAGCTGCTCCGCACGCTCGCCGCGGTCTGCGTCGAGCGCGGCTACTCCCGGCTGGAGTGGTCGGTGCTGGACTGGAACACCCCGTCGATCGACTTCTACCGGGCGGCCGGCGCCGTCCCCATGGACGAGTGGACGGTGTTCCGCCTGACCGACGACGCGCTCGCGTCGTTCGCCTCCGACGACCGAACCTGACCGCGCGGCGCTAGCGTTCGACCCGTGACCACCGAGCGCGGACCGATCGAGTGCTGGCTGACCGACATGGACGGGGTCCTCGTCCACGAGGGGAACGCCCTGCCGGGTGCCAAGGAGTTCCTCGACCGGCTGGTCGAGCGACGGCGCCGGTTCCTCGTCCTGACCAACAACTCCATCTTCACGCCCCGCGACCTCGCGGCCCGGCTCAGCCGGACCGGCCTGCTCGTACCCGAGGAGGCGATCTGGACCTCGGCACTCGCGACCGCCGACTTCCTCGCCACCCAGCTGCCCGGCGGCTCGGCGTACGTCATCGGCGAGGCGGGGCTGACCACCGCGCTGCACGAGGTCGGGTACGTCATGACCGACACCGATCCGGACTACGTCGTCCTCGGGGAGACGCGCACGTACTCGTTCGAGGCGATCACGCGGGCGATCCGGCTGGTGGAGGGCGGCGCCCGGTTCATCGCGACCAACCCGGACGTGACCGGCCCCTCGCCGGAGGGTCCGCTGCCGGCCACCGGCTCGGTGGCCGCGATGATCACCGCGGCGACCGGCGCCAAGCCGTACTTCGTCGGCAAGCCCAACCCGATGATGTTCCGCAGCGCGATGAACCGGATCGAGGCGCACTCGGAGTCGACGATCATGGTCGGCGACCGCATGGACACCGACGTGGTCGCCGGTATCGAGGCGGGCCTGGAGACGGTGCTGGTCCTCTCCGGGTCCACCTCCGCGAGCGAGGTGAGCCGCTTCCCGTTCCGGCCCAGCCGGGTCCTCGACTCCATCGCCGACGTGATCGACCTGGTCTGAAGAAGGAACCCGTCGCCCACCCCCTACCGGCCCCGTTCAGGGGCCCGCCCCGAGCGTGCGAGCGATGGGGGAAGGGGGTCCTCGTTCAGCGGCCGTCGTACGCCAGCCGCGAGTCGGGCGCGGCCAGCAGGTAGAGCACCGCGCCCACCAGCGCCAGGATCGGCAGGCCGATCAGCGGCTGCTGCGCGGAGAAGGCGAACGTGAAGCCGGTCAGCCCCAGGAACAGCTGCATCGCCACCACCGGCGCCCGGGCCCAGCCGGCGACCCGCCACAGCCCTCGCGCGGCGGCCCCGAGCACGCCGGCGGCCAGCGCGGCCAGCACCACCTCGGCGAGCGCGCGGGGCACGCTCTGCGGGGCGCCGGTCAACGTGAGGTAGAGCAGCACCAGCGCGCCCACCGCGAACGCCACGGCCTCCAGGGCCACCGCCAGGGCCGCCCGGCGCAGTGACGGCGGCGCCTCCGTCGCCGGCCCGGCGGGGCGCGGCGCCGGCTGGGCGGCGGTGGCACCGAACAGCCGGTCGGCGAGGCGACGGGGCGGCGGGGTGGGCGCTCCGCGGTCCTCGGTCACGACGGCGAGATTACGCCCGGGCCCGGGCTGCGGTCGCCCACCGGACGTCCTGCCGCATCCACGCCGGGCCGCTGGATAGCCTGGCGGCATGCGCGCGCTCGTGGTCGTCAACCCTGCGGCCACGACCACGACCGCCAAGATGCGCAACGTGCTCGTCGGCGCGCTGGCCAGCGAGCTGAAGGTGGACGTCGCCGAGACGACGCACCGGGGGCACGGCCGTGAACTGGGCGCCCGGGCGACCGCCGAGGGGATCGACGTCGTCGTCGCCCTCGGCGGCGACGGCACCGTGAACGAGGTGGTCAACGGCCTGCTCACCGACGGGCCCGGACCGGCCGTGCCGACGCTGGCGGTCGTGCCGGGCGGGTCGACCAACGTGTTCTCCCGGGCCCTCGGCCGGTCACGCGACCCGGTGGAGGCGACCGCCGAGATCCTCGCCTCGCTGCGCGCCGGCCGGACGCGGTCGGTGTCGCTGGGCACCGCGAGCGCCACCGGCACGAGCACCGCGGCGGTCACGGGGGTCGCGCCGGAGGCGGCAGAGGCGGTTGCCCGGGCCGACGCCGACGCCGACGGCCCGGGGTGGACCGCCCCCCGGTGGTTCGTGTTCGCCGCCGGCTTCGGGTTCGACGCCGAGGTGATCGCCCGGGTGGAGGCCCATCGCGCCCGGGGGCGCCGGTCGACCGGCGCGCTCTACGTCCGGGAGGGCACCAGCGCCTTCCTGTTCGGGCGGGAGCGGCGACGCCCCGCGATGACGCTCCAGGTGCCCGGCGAGCCACCCGTCGAGGAGCTGTTCCTCTGCCTGGTGTCCAACGTCAGCCCCTGGACCTACCTGGGGGCGCGACCGGTCAACCCGACGCCGCAGGCCTCCTTCGACACCGGGCTGGACGTCTTCGCCCTGGGCCGCATGGGTGCCGCCCGGATGCTGCGCGCCCTGCGGCAGACCATGCGGCCCGAGCCGGATCTGCGCGGACGCGGTCTGCACCGGTGGCACGACCTCCGGGAGCTGTCGATCACCGCCGTCCGGCCGCAGGGTTGGCAGGTCGACGGCGACCACCTGGGCACGGCCACCGGCGTCCGGATCACGGACGTCCCGCACGCCCTGCGCGTGATCGCCTGACGGCTCTTCTTGAGTGATCGGCACGGCTTTTCCCCCCGCCGGGTGGCGGGCCTAGCACGGGCGTGGTGAGGTTGCTCACGCGGGGGTCAGCGTCGACCCCGATTCGCTTGACAGGCGTCCGGCACGTGAAAACATCGCTGCTGGGACGCAACCTGCCGGTAACAATGCAGGCAGTCGCTGCCGCCAAGACGCTGGGTGACCGGTGTCGGCCCGGCGATCGCAGACCGAGCAAGGCGACTGACGCACCGACCGCAGACGACATCGAGGAGTACAACGCCATGGACTGGCGCCACCGCGCGCTCTGCCGGGACGAGGACCCGGAGCTGTTCTTCCCGATCGGGACGACCGGCCCCGCTCTCGTCCAGATCGAGCAGGCCAAGGCCGTGTGCCAGCGCTGCCCGGTGGTCTCGTCGTGCCTGGACTGGGCCCTGCGCTCGGGCCAGGACTCCGGTGTCTGGGGTGGGCTCTCCGAGGACGAGCGGCGCGCGCTGAAGCGGCGTCAGGCTCGCACCCGGGTCCACACCGCCTGATCCGGACCACCACGACGGCCGCCGGGGTTCACCGGCGGCCCACCGCACCACCGCGAACGCACCGACCGCCACGAGGCCGGTCCGGGTCCTCCCGGACCGGCCTCGGCGTCGTCCGGGACGGTGCAGCTCTCACCGCCGCGGCCGGGCGGTGCAGGGCAACGTCAGCACGACCTCGGTGCCCGACCGGCCCTCCAGCGTCCCCATCGTCAGGCTCCCGCCCAGCTCGCTGGTGACCAGCGTCCGCACGATCTGCAGGCCGAGCCCGTCGCTCGTCGCCGGGTCGAAGTCCGGTGGCAGGCCCTGCCCGTCGTCGCGGACCCGGACCCGTAGGTCGTCCCCCTCGCGCTCGGCGACCAGCTCGATGACCCCCGGCTCCCCCTCGGGGAACGCGTGCTCGGCCGCGTTGTGCAGCAGCTCGGTCACGGCGAGGACCAGCGGGGTCGCCGCCGCCGCGGGCAGCTCGCCGAACGAGCCGGTGCGGCGGGTGCGGGCCGCGGGCCCCACGGAGGTCAGGTCACCGAGCATCGGGAGCACCTGGTCCAGGACGTCGTCGACGTCGACGACGTCCTCCCGGCTGCCGGCGAGCGTCTCGTGCACGACCGCGATGGACGCCACGCGGCGCACCGACTCCTCCAGCGCCGCCCGGGCCGCGGGCTCGGTCATCCGGCGGGCCTGCAGACGCAACAGCGCGGCGACCGTCTGCAGGTTGTTCTTCACCCGGTGGTGGATCTCCCGGATGGTCGCGTCCTTGGTGAGCAGCGCCCGGTCCCGACGCCGCACGTCGGTCACGTCGCGGACCAGCACCAGCGCCCCGGGCTCGGCGCCGGGGGCGTGCAGCGGCAGGGCCCGCAGGAGCAGCGTCGCGCTGGCTGCCTCGACGTCCATGGGGTCCAGGTAGCGACCCGCGATCGCCGCGGTGATGCCGGCGGCCGCCGCCTCCCCCGCCACGCGGTCGGTGACCACGCGGCACGTCACCTCCGCGAGGACGGCGCCGGCCAGGTCGCCGACCACCCCGATCCGGCGGTAGGCCGAGAGGGCGTTCGGGCTGGCGTAGGTGACCCTGCCCGCCCCGTCGAGGCGAACCAGCCCGTCCCCCACACGCGGGCTCATCTCCGCGTCCTGCGCCCTGACCGGCGGGAAGGTGCCCGCGGACACCATGAGGCAGAGGTCGGCGGCGATGTCGAGGTAGGTGAGCTCGAGCGTCGACGGCGCCCGCGTCACCGCGAGGTTGGTGTCCTTGGCCAGGACGGCGATCCCCACGCCCTCGTGCCGCACGGGGATGACCTCGCGCCGGCGCGGGGGCGTCCCCGACCGGTCCGGTTCCCCGTCGGTGACCGGCCGCCCGTCGCGGAGCGCCGCGGTGAACGACCGCGCCGCGTCGGCGTCCACCTCGACGCCGACCATGTCCTCCGGCCGGCTGGTCGGCGCGGTGAGCGGGCGGACCTGGGCGACGCACCACCACGATCCCGAGGACAGCGGCACCCAGAGCGTCAGGTCGGCGAAGGCGAGGTCGGCCAGCAGCTGCCAGTCGGCGACCAGCCGCCGGGCGTGGTCGATCTGGGCGGGGCTGGACGCCGTGCCACGGGTGAGGCGCTCCGAGAGGCTGCTCATGGTGCCCCGAGCCTATGGCCCGTCCCGAGGCCCACCCCGAGCGGGCGAGCGGGACCGGGTCCTCTCCTACGCTGCACCGCGTGCCTCCCCTCCCCGCCGTCCGCATCGAGCCGGCGGTCCCCGCCGACCACGACCGCATCGCCGCGCTCACCGTGGACGTGTACGTGCGCGGCGGCCTGGCGTCGGCGGGGTACGCCGCCGAGCTGGCCGACGTGGCCGGTCGTGCGCGGCTGGCCGAGCTGCTGGTCGCCCGCGACGAGGCCGGCCGGCTGATCGGCAGCGTGGCGTTCGTGGCGGGCGGCGAGTTCGGCGAGGTGCTCGAGTCCCCCGACGAGGCCGGCTTCCGCATGCTCGTGGTCGACCCGCGGGCGCAGGGCCGCGGAGTGGGCGCCGCCCTGGTGCAGGCGTGCCTGACCCGCGCCCGCGCGGCGGGCCGGCGGCGCGTCGTCATCTCCACCGGCACGCGCATGCGCGCGGCCCACCGGCTCTACGAGCGGCTGGGCTTCACCCGGCTGCCGGCGCGCGACTGGACGCCCGCCCCCGGCGTCGACCTGCTCGTCTACACCCGCGACGTCTGAGGCCCCGTCCAGGGGACCGCCCCGAGCCTGCGAGGGGTGGGGAGGACGGGGTCCTTTCTCAGGCGTCGGCGACGGTGGCGATGAGGTCGCCCTCCTGGAGGACCTCGCCCTCGACCACGTGGAGCTCCTGCACGGTCCCCGCGCGCTCGGTGAGCACCGGGATCTCCATCTTCATGGACTCCAGGATCACCAGCGTGTCACCGGCGGACACCCGCGCACCGGGCTCCACCAGGACCTTCCAGACACTGGAGACCATCTCCGCGTGGATCTCCTCGACCGCCACCGGAACCTCCCGCGCCCGCCCGATCATGAGCCCCCATCCAAGCACGGGCCCCGGGCGTCAGGTTCCGGGGAAGGCGCGCCCCTCGGCCAGCCCGCCGAGCACCGCGCAGACCTCGGGGCCGTCGTGCGGCACCCCGGCCCCGGCCAGCCCGGACAGCGCCAGGCCGGCCGCACGCGCCGCCGCCGCGACGTCGTCCGCGCCGGCGCTCACGGTGGCCAGCAGCGCGTCGTACCAGCCGTCCAGCCGGTCACCGGGGTCGTAACCGCTGACCGCGACCAGGTCCACGCCGCCCTCGGCCGCGGGCGGTCGCCCGGAGCCGGGGAGGCGACCGCTGATCCGGCCGGCGGTCCCCGGCGGGAGCGTGGCGCGCAGCTGTGCGACGACCGCCGCCCGCGGCTCGGTGCGGGCCACGGGGCCCGGCCCGGGGACCCGGGGTCCGACGGCGCTGCGCAGCGCCAGCTCGACGGCGTCGACGCCGTGCGACCGCTCGAGCACCGCCATGTCCAGCGAGAAGCCCGCGGCGACCTCGGCCAGCTCGCCGTCGGGGGCGATGCCGACGGTGACCAGCCCGCGCCAGCCCACCTCGGCGAGGCGGTGCGCGGCCGCGGGCAGCTGCCGGGGCTCGCCGGGGGTCCAGGACACGCGTGCGATGCCGGCGGCACGATCCCGGGCCACCGAGGTGGCGAAACGCAGTCCGTCGGCGGTGACCCAAGCGAGGAAGCCGCGTTCGCTGGCCGGCTCCACGCCGTCACCACCGAGGCGTTCCAGCACCTCGGCATCGGGACCGCCCCAGCGCAGCCCCGCCCGGACCACCTCGGCGGCCAGTCGCGCGTTGCCGGCCAGGGCGGGAGGAACCGGGAGCACCGTGTCGGCTCCGCTGCGCCGGGCCGCCTCCACGATCCGGTCGACGGCCAGGTAGGACTCGGCGGCCGGCGCAGGCCCCAGCAGCACTGCGTCGTCGGCCAGGCGGACGTGCCGTGCCGAGCGCTCCGTCTCGCTGTGCACCGCCACCGCCTTGAGGCCGAGCCGCTGGCACGCCCGGACCACGGCGCACCCAGCGGGTCCCCGTCCGGCGACGAGGACGGTCTCGATCCCCAGCTGCGGCACTGCTGCTCCTCCTGCGTTCGCCCTGCCCGGCGCACGGCCGGCTCTCCCCGTGAGAGGCTTGCCGGGTCAGCTTGGCGGGTCCGCCAGCGCGGCGCACCCCGCGTGCGCCGGCTCCGGCCCCCCGCACAACCCACGGGCCGCCCGGCCCACCAGCAAGTATGAGAGGAGGGCAGCGATGTCCAAGCGCGGACGCAAGCGTCGCTCCCGCAAGGGGAACAAGGCCAACCACGGCAAGCGCCCCAACGCCTAGAAGGACCCCGTCCTCCCCACCCTTCGCAGGCTCAGGGTGGGCCCCTGAACGGGGCCGGACGCCAGAGGCCCAGAACCCGACGGGTTCTGGGCCTCTGACGTTTAGCCGCGTCCTCTCAGGCGGTGGGACGCTCCTCCGAGTGCTCGATCGTCAGCCGCTCGACGCTGACCTGGGTCCCGTCCTCCTCGAACGAGACGCTCGTCAGCTGCATCTTGATGCGGTCGCGCAGACCCGACGGCGGCTTGTCGCCACCGCAGCGTCGCCGGACCAGCGCCTTGAACTCCTGCTCGATGCCGAACTGGCGCAGACAGGGCGAGCACTCGTCGAGGTGCTCGGCGATCACGCCCCGGCGCTCGTCGGAGGTCTCGTGGTCGAGGAACTCGAAGACGTGCGTCAGGACGTCGTCGCACGAGTTGATGTCGAGGGGCTCACCGGCCCCCTGCTGGTCGCTCACGGGCGGGTCGCCTCCTCACCGGCCCCGGCGCGGACGAAGCCCCGCTCCCGGGCGTAGTCGGCCAGCAGCTTCTGCAGCCCTCGGCGACCGCGGTGCAGCCGGGACATCACCGTGCCGATGGGCGTGCCCATGATCTCGGCGATCTCCTTGTAGGCGAACCCCTCGACGTCGGCCAGGTAGACCGCGAGCCGGAAGTCCTCCGGCAGCTGCTGCAGGGCCTCCTTGATGTCGGAGTCCGGCAGGTGGTCCAGCGCCTCGATCTCGGCCGACCGCAGGCCCGAGGAGGTGTGCTCCTCGGCGGCGTAGAGCTGCCAGTCCTGCACCTGGTCGGTGGGGTACTGCTGCGGCTGCCGCTGCTTCTTGCGGTAGCTGTTGATGTAGGTGTTCGTGAGGATCCGGTACAGCCAGGCCTTGAGGTTGGTGCCCTCGGCGAACTGGTGGAACGCGGAGTAGGCCTTCACGAAGGTCTCCTGCACCAGGTCCTCGGCGTCGGCCGGGTTGCGGGTCATCCGCAGGGCCGCCGGGTAGAGCTGGTCCAGGTAGGGCAGCGCGTCGCGCTCGAACCGGGCGTCCCGCTCGGCGCGGGTCTCGGCGAGCTCCGTGCGACTCCCGCCCTCGCGGGCCTCCGGCACCTCCACCGGCGCGCCCTCGGGCAGCTGACCGGGGTTGTCGACCACGGAATCCTCAGGCACCGACCGTCCTCTCCGGGGCCCCCGGACGCGGGGCACCACGTCGGTCGATCCTAGCCGTGCGGCGTCCGGACGGCCCGGGGGACGCCGGTGCACAGCCCGTGCGCGAGTGGTGGAGACGCTGCTGCTCACGGCCGGTGCAACGGCACCGGCGGCCGCGGCCATTCCCGACGGGCCGGTGCTCGCTACGCTGCGGCGCCGTGGCGGCAACCCCGGCGGTACGGGTCCTGGAGCAGGCGAAGGTGGCCCACACGCTGCACCCGTACGACCCCGAGCACCCGGCCGACCAGGGCCACGGCGAGGCAGCGGTCGCCGCACTGGGGGCTGATCCGCGGCAGGTGTTCAAGACCCTGGTCACCCGGGTCGACGGCGTCCTCACCGTCGCCGTGGTGCCGGTCAGCGGGACCCTCGACCTCAAGGCGCTGGCCACCGCCGCCGGTGGACGCAAGGCGGCGATGGCCGACCCGGTCGACGCCGAGCGGGCCACCGGCTACGTCCTCGGCGGCATCAGCCCGCTGGGGCAGCGCAAGGCGCTGCCCACGGTCGTCGACGCCTCCGCCCTGGACTTCCCGACGGTGCTGGTCAGCGCCGGGAGGCGCGGGCTGCAGCTGGAGCTGCCCCCGGCCGAGCTGGTGCGGCTGACGCGCGCCCGCACCGCCTCCATCGGACGCTGAGGTCAGGGCGCCGCGTACGGCGTCAGGAGCTGGTCGACCGGGGCGAAGTCGTCGGTCAGCACGCGGGCGTCCCCGATGAACCGGGTCAGCTCCTCCCCCTCCGCCACCTGCCAGGCCAGGTCCCGGCGGGTCAGCGCGGCGGCGATCTCCTCGGCGGGCAGCGGCCGCTGCGACCCCACCGCGATGACGTTGCCGCCGTCCTCCCCGGCCAGGACCGGCGCGCGGGCCAGGAGGACCACGTGCTCGAACACCTCGCGCATCGTGGCCAGCTCGGCGCGCACGAACGACAGCGGTGGGTGGTCGATGAGGTTGACCGCGTAGACGCCGTCGTCGGCCAGCGCCCGGTCGACCAGCTCCAGCGCCTCCCGGGTGGTCAGCTGCCAGGGCACGGAGAGCCCGCCGAAGGCGTCGCCGACGACGAGGTCGCGCTGCCCCGCCGGCTCCTCGGCCAGCCCGACCCGGCCGTCGGCGACCCGCACCCGCAGGTCGGCCGACGTCTCCAGCCCGAGCTGCTCGCGGTCCATCGCGACCACGCCGGGGTCCACCTCCACCACCACGCTCTCGGTGCCGGGCCGCACCTCGGCGAGGTACCGCGGCAGCGTGAGCCCACCACCCCCGACGTGCAGTGCGGAGATGGGCTCGCCCGTGGGGAAGACGGCATCGGTCACCGCGGCGACCGCCCGGATGTAGGCGAACTCCAGGTGGGTCGGGTCGGCGAGGTCGACGTAGGAGTGCCGGAGGGTGTCGAGCATCAGCACCCGGCCCGAGGGCCGCTCCGGATCAGCCACCACCCGCGCGCAGTGGTAGGCCGTCTCCTCCTCGCAGGGGGTGGGGGCGACCGCGGCGAGGCCGGCGCCGACGACGGCCAGGACGAGCAGGCCGGCCGGGACGGTGCGCGGCCCGCCACCGCGCCGCAGGACCACGCCGACCGCCACGCCGGTGAGCACGGTGACCGCACCGGTGACGACGAGGATGACGCTGCTGGGCAGGACCGCCACGAGCACGAACCCGGTGGCGAACGTCGCCGCGATCCCCCCGAGCGTGCCGATGCCCGACAGCCGCCCGACGACCGCGCCGGTCTCGTCCAGGCTGGCGAGCTGGAGCTTCACGACCATCGGCGGGACGGCGGAGAGCAGCGCCGCGGGCACGACCACGGCGACCGCGGCCAGCAGCAGCACGCCCCCGGCGTCGGCCCCGCTGAGCAGCGAGCCGGTGAACCGGACCAGCGGCAGCACGGCGACGACCAGGGCCCCGCCGGCGATCAGCAGCGGCGCCAGCAGCCGGCGCGGGTCCGTGCGGTCGGCCGTCGCACCACCCAGCCACGCGCCGACGGCGATCGCCGCGAGGGCGAAGCCGATCACGGCGGTGCTCGTCTGGACGGTCACGCCGACGTAGGGCGCGATCAGCCGAAGGCCGACGATCTCCAGCACGAGGACCGCGCCGGAGCTGAGGAAGGTCAGCCCCGCCGCGACCCAGGCCGGCAGCGCGCCGCCCGGTGGTGGGGGTGGCGGCGGCGTGTCGACCGGAGCACCGGCGGATGCCTCGTCCGCTGCCACGTCAGAACAGCGCCGGCTGGTCGGCGGGGGCGTCCACGCCGTCCGCCCGGGCCAGCAGCTCGGGCCCGTTGTTGCGCACGCTGTTGACCGCCGGGCTCACCGGCCGCAGCTCCAGGCCGGCGACGAGCTCCGGCGGGGTGGACCGGGCGAGCTCCGCCACGTCCTCGCGTGCGGGGTCCAGCCACTCCGCCCAGCGCTCCCGCGGGAGCACCAGCGGCATCCGGTCGTGGATCTCGGCGAGCGCACCGGTGGCCGGGGCGGTGGCCACGGTGCACGTGTAGAGCCGGTCCTCCCCCTTTCCCCAGACCTCCCAGAGGCCGGCCATGGCGAGCACCGACCCGTCCTCGGGGGTGATGAAGTAGGGCTGCTTGGCCGGGGAGTCCAGGCGCTTGGCCCACTCGTACCAGCCATCGGCCGGGACCAGGCACCGCCGCGAGCGCGCCGCGCTGCGGAAGGCCGGCTTCTCGGTCAGCGACTCCGCCCGGGCGTTGAGCATCCGGTTGCCGACCGACACGTCCTTGGCCCACGAGGGCACCAGCCCCCAGCGCACCGCCCGCAGCTCGCGGAACCCTCCACCGGTCGGCACGCCCTCGGCGTCGCGCTCGCGGGCGTGCCGGACGACGTAGACGTCCTTGGTCGGCGCCACGTTGTAGTCGGCGGCCAGCGGGGGCTGCCCGCCGGCCGGGACCGCCTCGAACTCGAGCGCGAGGTCCTCGGGCTTGCGGCTGGCCGCGTAGCGACCGCACATGGCGCCTCCTCGAGGGCACGGGGCTGTTCCCCCAGCACTCTAGGTGCGGCCACCGACGAGCCGGTGCCCGTGCGTGCGCCCGCGACCACCGGGTAGGGGCCCCCTGTCGGAACGCTCGACGAGAGACGAGGATCACCGCGTGACCGCGACGCAGAACCCACCGACCGACCACCCGAAGACCGCCAGCGACAGCGCCGACCGGCGCTACGCGACGGTCAACCCCTTCACCGGCGAGACGGAGAAGGAGTTCGACTTCACGCCGACCGAGGCGATCGACGGCATCATCGAGCGGGCGCACGCCGCCTACCAGCAGTGGCGCGAGCTCCCGGTCGCCGACCGCGCCGCCGTGGTGCGCCGAGCCGCCGAGCTGATGGACGAGCGCCGCGAGGACCTGGCGAAGCTCATCACCACGGAGATGGGCAAGCGCCGCGACGAGGCCACCGGTGAGCTGTACCTCTGCTCGATGATCCTCAAGTACTACGCCGACAACGGCCCCGGCTTCCTGGAGCCGACGCCGATCCAGCCGCTGATGGGCAAGGGCGAGGCGGTCATCGAGACCCGCCCGATCGGCGTCCTGCTCGCCATCGAGCCGTGGAACTACCCCTTCTACCAGGTGGTCCGGGTGGCCGGCCCGAACCTGGTGCTCGGCAACACCGTCATCCTCAAGCACGCCGAGATCACCCCGCAGTGCGCGGTGGCGATCGAGCAGCTGTTCGCCGACGCCGGTGCACCCGAGGGCGTCTTCACCAACACCTTCCTGCGCATCTCCGACGTCGAGCAGGTCATCGCCGACCCCCGCATCCAGGGCGTGACCCTCACCGGGAGCGAGCGCGCCGGCAGCGCGGTCGGCGCGCTGGCGGGCAAGCACCTCAAGAAGTCGGTGCTCGAGCTCGGCGGCAGCGACCCGTTCATCGTGCTCGACGCCGACGACATGGCCGCGACGGTCAAGGCCGCGACGATGGGCCGGATGCAGAACACCGGGCAGGCGTGCACCGCCTCGAAGCGGCTGATCGTCACCGAGGAGCTGTACGAGCCGTTCGTCGAGGGGCTGAAGCAGGCGTTCTCGACCTTCTCCCCGGGCGACCCGGCCGACTCCTCGACGTCGCTGGCGCCGCTGTCCAGCGAGCGGGCCGCGCAGGACCTGCACGCGCAGATCCAGGACGCGATCGACAAGGGGGCGACCGTGGTCGCCGGCGGCCGGCGGCCCGACCGCCCGGGTGCGTTCGTCGAGGCCACGATCCTCACCGACGTCACCCCGGACATGCGCGCCTACAGCGAGGAGCTGTTCGGCCCGGCCGCCGTCGTCTACAAGGTGAAGGACGCCGACGAGGCGGTCGAGCTGGCGAACAACAGCGCCTTCGGCCTCGGCGCCACGGTGATGAGCAGCGACCTCGACCGCGCCCGCGCGGTGGCCGAGCGGCTGGAGGCCGGGATGGTGTGGATCAACCAGCCCACCGGCTCCTCCCCCGAGCTGCCGTTCGGCGGCATCAAGCGCTCGGGCTACGGCCGGGAGCTCTCCGAGCTGGCGATGTTCGAGTTCGCCAACCGGCGGCTGCTGCGCACCGTGCCGGTCAAGAAGGCCGACAAGCCGCAGGCGGGCTGATGGAAGGACCCCGTCCTCCTCTCGCCTCGCACGCTCGGCGCGAGCCTCGGGACGGGGCCACGGTGCGGCGCGGGTGACCGGGCAGACTGATCACGTGTCAGACGTCTGGTCCGCGCCGCACCACCCGGCTCCCGTCGACGCCGTCGTCACGCTGCCCGGCTCCAAGTCCCTCACCGCGCGGGCGCTCGTGCTGGCCGCCCTGGCCGACGGCCCCAGCCGGCTGGTCCGCCCGCTGCGCGCCCGGGACACCGACCTGATGGCGGCGGCGTTGCGGGCACTGGGGGTGCGGGTCGACGAGGACGGCGAGGACTGGCTGGTCACCCCGGGCGGGCTGCGGGGGCCGGTGACGGTCGACGCAGGCCTGGCCGGCACCATCCTGCGGTTCCTGCCGCCGGTGGCCGCCCTCGCCGACGGCGACGTGACGGTCGACGGCGATCCGCGGCTGCGTGAGCGCCCCAACGCCGGGCTGATCGGCGCCCTGCGGGCACTCGGGGTCGAGGTCGACGACGACGGCCGGGGCCGGGCACCGTTCACCGTGCACGGCACGGGGCGGGTGCGGGGGGGCGCGGTCACCGTGGACGCGAGCGAGTCCTCGCAGATCGTCTCCGGGCTGCTGCTCGCCGCGGCCCGGTTCGACGAGGGCATCGACCTGGCCCTGACCGGCGGGGTGCCGTCGATGCCGCACGTCGAGATGACGGTGACGACCCTGCGCGAGCACGGCGTCGACGTCACCGGCACCGGGAGCGGCTGGCGGGTGGTCCCCGGGCCGGTCGCGGCGCTGGACCGCGTCGTCGAGCCCGACCTCTCCAACGCCGCCCCGTTCCTCGCCGCCGCGCTGGTGACCGGCGGGCGGGTGACGGTGCGCGACTGGCCGGCGGTGACCACCCAGCCGGGCGCGCAGCTGGACCGGCTGCTGGCCGCCATGGGCGCCTCCGTCGAGCGGACCCCCGACGGCGCGCTGCGGGTCACCGGCGGGGCGGGCGTCCGCCCGCTCGTGGCCGACCTCGGCGAGGTGGGCGAGCTGACGCCGGTGCTGGCCGCGCTGTGCGCCCTGGCCGACGGCCCCTCCCGGCTGACCGGGATCGCCCACCTGCGCGGGCACGAGACCGACCGGCTGCAGGCGCTCGACGAGGTGCTCACCGCCGTCGGCGCCCGGGTGCGGCAGCTGCCCGACGGGCTGGAGATCGCGCCCGGCCCGCAGCGGCCGGCCCTGCTGGACTCCTACGCCGACCACCGCATGGTCATGGCGGCCGCCGTCCTCGGCCTGGCCGTCGAGGGGGTCCGGGTGGCCGACCCGGGCGCGGTCACCAAGACGCTGCCCGATTTCCGCGAGCGGTGGTCGAGGCTGCTGGGCGGGCCGGGCGGAGCCCTCTCGTGAGCGCGCAGCGCGGCGCCCGGCGCATGGACGAGGACGACGTCCGGGTCCGGCCGAGCCGCCGTGGCTCCCGCCCCCGCACGCGTACCCGCCCGACGCACGCCGACGCCGTGCCCGGTCTGGTGATCGCCGTGGACCGCGGACGCATGACGGTGCGGGTCGACGGGCCCGACGGCGCCGTCGACGTGACCACCATGCGCGCCCGCGAGCTCGGCAAGCACGGCGTCGTCGTCGGTGACCGCGTGCGGGTGGTCGGCGACACCAGCGGCCGCACCGACAGCCTTGCCCGCATCGTCGCGATCGAGGAGCGCACGACCTCGCTGCGGCGCACCGCCGACGACACCGACCCGACCGAGCGCGTGGTGGTGGCCAACGCCGACCTGCTCGTCATCGTCACCTCGGTCACCGACCCCGAGCCGGCGCTGGGCTTCCTCGACCGCTGCCTGGTCGCCGCGTACGCCGGCGGGCTCGAGCCGCTGCTGTGCCTCACCAAGACCGACCTGGCGTCACCGCAGCCGCTGCTGGACCGCTACGCCGGGCTGAGCCTGGACGCCGTCCCGATGTCGCTGGAGCTGCCGCTGGACGACCTGACCGAACGGCTGCGGGACCGGATGAGCGTGTTCGTCGGGCAGTCCGGCGTCGGCAAGTCGACGCTGGTCAACCGGCTGGTGCCCGACGCCTTTCGCGCCACCGGCGACGTGAGCAAGATCGGCAAGGGCCGGCACACGTCGTCGTCGGCCGTGCTCTTCGACCTCCCCGGCGGGGGCACCGTCATCGACACCCCCGGCATCCGGTCCTTCGGCCTGGCGCACGTCACCGCCGACGACGTCCTGGCCGCCTTCGAGGACATCGCCGAGGCCGCCACCGAGTGCCCACCGGGCTGCGGGCACACCGCCGAGGACCCCGAGTGCGCGCTCGACGCCTGGGCCGCCGCGGGACCGCCGGCCCGGGAGCAGCAGCTGGCCGCCCTGCGCGTCCTGCTGGGTGCGGTGGGCCAGGTCGGCCCCGGTTACTGACGGCGGAACCAGCTCCGCCGCGGCTCGGTGAACAGGTCGTCGGCCATCGGCTCGTCGACCGCCTCGATCTGCAGGTCGTGGCCCTGACCCGCCACGTCGCCCCCGAGGGCCTCGGTCAGCACGCAGGCACCGGTCTGCAGGTCCAGGCGGACCCGGTGCGCCTCGGGGTAGGTGGCCAGCACCTGCTGGGGGTGGTCCCGGTACTCGACGACGTCCACGTCCCGCGAGCGGAGCAGCGAGCAGCACCCGCAGCGCGGCTCGTAGGCCGGCGTCACCCGGGCGACGGCCTCCCACGCCGGGCGTCCGCCGTGCTCGGTCGTGACCACCGTGTCCACCAGCAGGGGCGGCTCGCCGGGCTCCGCATCCGTGTGCGAGTCGGCGAGCTCGGCCGGGTCCAGCATCGCGATCCAGAAGTAGTTCTCGTACATCGGGTCGTCGTGGAGCACTCCCCACGGCCGCTCCGCCACCAGACCGTCGGCCCGCCACACCGGTGCGGCAGCGGGCACGGTCAGGCGCGAATCACGGCCGGCCTGCAGCACCGCGCCGTCGAGGTCCTCCACCCGCAGGGAGTCGGGCCGGCGCAGCCACGCCCGCACGGGCGTGGCCCGCCACGGGTCGCCCGGCCAGGACACCGTGAAGCGGAGCGTCGTCCACCGCCACGGCGAGGAACGCGCGAGGGCGGCGAAGGCATCGGCGGACGGGGTCGGGGCCACGCCGGCAGTCTGCGGGGGCCGGCAGCGGGTCGTCGAACGGATTCGTCGACAGGTCGACACGTCGATGAGGTGACTCAGACCTCCACGTAGCCGCCGCTGCGCCAGTAGACCCCCGCATCGCGGCTGAGCAGGCCCTCGTCGACCAGGTAGCGGCGCAGCGCGGCGACGTCGGGGTGCCAGACCGCCAGCAGCGCGTTCACCTCGCGCTCGGGGTAGCGGACGCCGGGCTCGAACACGCGCACCAGGTGGTCGAGGACCACCAGCCGCTTGCTGCGCTGGGCGGGGATCGATGTCAGCCGGCCGTCGCGGACGAACGCGGTGAGGACGGCGTCGGCAGCGGGGTCGTCCGACAGCGGCTCCGGTGGCGGCGCGGCCTCCGCCGCGGCGCGGGCGGCTGCCCCGAACCGCTCGGTGCGCAGCGCCAGGGAGTGCCCGTCGCGGGCGACGAGCCCTCCGCGGGCCAGCCGCCGGGCGGCGAGCGCGACCTCCTTCAACGACAGCCCCGACGCCGCGGCCACCTCCTCGATGGTCGTGGCGCCCAGCGCCAGCGCGGCCACGACCTTCAGCCGCACCGGGTCGGCGAGCAGCCCCGCGATCGTCGCTGCGTCCACGCACCCGACGGTATCCGTGCATCGGTGCCCGGGTGCGGGGTAGGACCCCGACCATGGTCAGCCCCATCGACATCCAGAAGGCCCTGTCCGGCATGGACTACCCCGCGGGCAAGGACGACATCGTCAAGCACGCCGAGCAGCACGGTGGCGACAAGGATGTCCTCGACGCGCTGAGGAACATCGAGGACCGCGAGTACGAGGGCCCGAGCGGGGTCAGTTCCGCCGTCTTCGACTGACTCCCCGCTAGGTTGGGTGCCCATGACGTCGGGTCGGGGCTTCTCAGAGGACATGCGGCTGGCACACGTGCTGGCCGACCAGGCCGACTCGATCAGCATGGAGCGGTTCAAGGCGCAGGACCTGACGGTCGACACCAAGCCCGACCTGACCCCGGTCACCGACGCCGACCGGGCGGTCGAGGAGATGCTGCGCATCACGCTGAGCCGGGCACGCACCCGCGACGCGGTGCTGGGCGAGGAGTTCGGCACGACCGGCCACGGGTCCCGCCGCTGGGTGCTCGACCCCATCGACGGCACGAAGAACTTCGTCCGCGGCGTGCCGGTGTGGGCCACGCTGATCGCGCTGTTCGACGGCGACGAACCGGTCGTCGGGCTGGTCTCGGCGCCGGCGCTGAACCGGCGGTGGTGGGCGGCGAAGGACGTCGGCGCCTGGACCGGACGCCGGCTGGAGTCGGCCACCCGCTGCCGCGTGTCGGAGGTCGCCCGGCTCGGTGACGCCAGCCTCAGCTACTCCAGCCTCTCGGGCTGGGAGGAGCGGGGGCAGCTCGACGGCTTCCTCGACCTCACCCGCTCGGTGTGGCGCACGCGTGCCTACGGCGATTTCTGGAGCTACGTCCTCCTGGCCGAGGGGGCGGTGGACATCGCCTGCGAGCCGGAGGTCTCGATCTGGGACCTCGCCGCGCTGGACGTGATCGTGCGCGAGGCCGGCGGCCGGTTCACCGACGTCTCCGGCGCTCCGGGCCCGGCCGGCGGGAGCGCCCTGGCGACCAACGGCAA
The DNA here is from genome assembly GCF_054051175.1 of Blastococcus sp. SYSU DS0753. NCBI lineage: Bacteria > Bacillati > Actinomycetota > Actinomycetes > Geodermatophilales > Geodermatophilaceae > Blastococcus > Blastococcus sp. SYSU DS0753. The sequence goes on from NZ_JBJHAT010000025.1 coordinate 17,707, forward strand.
GCTGCACGACGCCGCCCTGGAGCGGCTGGGGGCGGGCGAGACGGTCCACCCGCTGACCTCCGCCCCGCCGGTCCCGCCCTCCTGATCAGCTCCACTGATCAGCACCGCGACGGATCGACCACCGGCCCGGCCTCGCGCACCGGGACGACGTCCACCCCGACACCGCGCGCGGCCAGCAGCGCCGCACCGACGGCCGAGGCGCTGCGCAGGTGCACGACCTGGACCGGGCGCCGCAGGGCGTCGGCGAGCAGCTGCGGCACCGGAGCGGACCGCACCCCGCCACCGGTGAGCACCACCGGGACGTCGTCGTCGGGTGGCTCGAGCAGCCCCGTCGCGGCGGCCACCGCCCCGACGACGCCCTCCACCGCCGCACGCGCCAGGTGCGCCCGGCTGGTTCCCGGGTGCAGCCCGTCCCAGCCGGCGCGGTCCTCCGGTCCGGCGACCCCGCCCCGCTCGCCGGTGAGGAAGGGCCGGAAGACCGCTCCCCCGGCGTCGGGCACCGACGCGGCCGCCGCGAACAGCTCGGCCCAGGACAGGCCCAGGACACCGCACACCCAGGCCCAGGCCGAGCCGCCGTTCTGCAGGGCCGCCATCGCGTACCAGCCGCCCTGCGCGTCGGCGTAGCCGTGCACCAGGGGGTCCACCACCGGATGCGGCGACCAGCCCGGGCGCAGCACCTGCGCACCGGTGCCCAGGTTCACCTGCAGGCCGGTGTCCGTGCCCGCCGCCAGCAGGGCCAGCGGGGTGTCCGCCGCGCCGACGACGACCGGCACCTCCCCGACGGGCAGGGCAGCCGCGCCGACCAGCTCCGTGCCGGGGCGGACCATGGGGAGCAGCCGTGCCGGCACCCCGGCGGCAGCGGTCGCGGCACTCGACCACCCGTCCGCCGGGACGTCCCACAGCAGCGTGCCGGAGGCGTCGCTGCGGTCGGTGACCGGCGAGCCGCCGGGCACGAGCGCGGCCCGCAGCGCGTCCTTGGGCAGCAGGACGGCCGCCGCCCGCCCGAGCACCTCCCGCTCGTGCCGGGCCAGCCAGGCGAGCACCGGCCCGGTCATCCCGGGCACGAGCGGGTTGGCCAGCGCGGCCCGGTCGGCCGTGGCGAGCTGCCGCCAGCCGGCCAGCTCGTCGACCGCGCGGGTGTCCGGCCAGAGCACCGCCGGCCGCAGCGGCGCACCGGCGTCGTCCACCAGGACGGTGCCGTGCATCTGACCCGACAGCCCGAGCGCTCGCACCCGGGAACCCCGCAGGACCGGCGAGAGCTCGTCCAGGGCCGCGTCCAGGGCGCCCCGCCACACCGCCACGTCGATCTCGGCCCGGTCCGGCGCCGGCCGGTCGTACGCGTACGGGGACTCGGCCTCGGCCACGACGGCGCCGTCGTCGCGCAGCACGACCACCTTCAGCCCGCTGGTGCCGAGGTCCGCCCCGAGGAAGAGGCCCGTCCTCATCGGCTGCCGACGGTTCCCAGCGGGCCGGGGCCCGGCATGTCGGCGGCCGCGCTCACGCGGCCGGCTCCGGGCTGTCCCCGTAGGCGTAGCTGCTGTCCACGTACCGCCCGCCGACCGCAGCGCCCGGCGGCGCGATGGCGTCCAGCCGGGCGAGGTCGTCGTCGTCGAGCTGGACCCCGACGGCGGCGACGTTCTCCTCCAGGTAGCGCCGGCGCTTGGTCCCCGGGATGGGGACGACGTCGTGGCCCTGGGCCAGCACCCACGCCAGCGCCAGCTGACCGGGCGCCACGCCCTTCTCCGCGGCGAGCTCGCGGACGGCGTCCACCAGGCGCAGGTTGGCCGCGAACGCCTCCCCGGTGAAGCGGGGGTGGCCCCGCCGCCAGTCGTCGGCGTCGAAGTCCTCCGGGCCCCTGATCGCCCCGGTGAGGAACCCCCGGCCCAGCGGGCTGAACGGCACGATGCCGATGCCGTGCTCGCGGGCGACCCCCAGCACCTCTTCCTCCAGGTCGCGTGTCCACAGCGACCACTCGCTCTGGAGCGCGGCGATCGGGTGGACGGTGACGGCGCGCCGGATCGACGCCGCACTCGCCTCGGAGAGGCCCAGGTGACGGACCTTCCCCTCGGTCACCAGCCCGGCCATGGCACCGACGGTGTCCTCGATCGGCACCCGTGGGTCGACCCGGTGCTGGTAGTAGAGGTCGATCACCTCGACGCCCAGCCGGCGCAGGCTGGCCTCGGCGCAGGCCCGCACGTTCTCCGGCCGGCCGTCGATGGTCATCCCACCGTCCGGGCGGCGGGACAGCGAGAACTTGGTCGCCAGCTGCACCTCGTCCCGTCGCCCGGCGATCGCCTCGCCCACCAGCTGCTCGTTGTGGCCGCTGCCGTAGACGTCGGAGGTGTCGAGGAACGTCACGCCCAGCTCGAGGGCCCGGTGGATGGTCGCGATCGACTCGGCGCGGTCGGCCGGGCCGTACATCTGGCTCATCCCCATGCAGCCCAGGCCGACGCTGGAGACGGTCAGGCCGTTGCGGCCGAGCGTGCGGGTACCGACGGCAGGCGGCGTGGCGGCAGGCATGCCCGCATCCTCGTCCGGGCGTCGCGCCGTCCGCCACTGCTCAGGCGGCGTCCCGCACCCACCCCGACCCGGCAGCGGGAGGTCGCGGGCGGGCGGGCCCCAGCCGCGCGGACGGGACCGCGCCGGCGGGGCGGACCGTCCGCACCCGCGCACCGGCGGACCAGCGCCGGCAGGCACGGTCGGCGAGGCGCCACAGCGTGGGCAGCGTGAGGAGCACCAGCGCCCCGGCGGCCCACCCCGCCAGGACATCGCTGACCCAGTGGGTGCCCAGGTAGACCGTGGTGGCGCCGACCGTGACCGCGAGCACCGCCGCGACGACCGCCGCCAGGCGCCGGTGACGCGTGACGAGGTACGCGACGAGCCCCCACATGACGACGGCGTTGGCGGCGTGCCCCGACGGGAACACCATGCCGTCGGTGAAGACCTCGGCGGCCCCGGGCCGGAGCGCGGCCTCCTCGAGCTGCAACGGGCCGAGCCGCCCGAAGGCGATCTTGGCCGCGCCCACCGTGGCGTTGAGCAGCAGCGTCGCGGCAGCCACCACGAGCAGCGGGCGCGGATCGCGGTCCCGGAGGAACCGCACGGCCAGCCAGCCGCCCAGGACCACCAGGCAGACCATCCGCTGCCCGAGCAGGACCCAGTGCGACAGCAGCGGTTCCCACTCCGGCCAGCGGAGCGCGGGCTGCCAGCGGAGGGCCGCGGCATCCACCGCCACCAGGGGCGATCCGGTGCGGACGGCGACCGCCAGGGCGGCGTAGACGGCGACCAGCACCCCCGCCAGCAGGACCTTGCGGTACCGACGACCGGGGCGCGGCGAGGAGGGCGAGGACCCACCGCCGCCCGGGACCCCCACGGGTCCAGGCTAGGCGGGGCGGCCCGACCGCGCCCCGCGACGACGGCGGCGGCGGGCCGTTCGGCGCGTGCCCCCCACGACGCGCGTACCGAGGCACGTCTCCGCGCCCACGTCCTCACGCACCGTCGCCGGCCGCGGGGAGTTTCCGGGTGCGGGCCGGGGGTAGGCGGGCAGGGCGTCCGGGTGCTCCCACCGCGCTGCACCGGCGCCGGGGCCGCCGCCCGGGCCCGCGCGACGTCACCCGCGCGACCACCTGCCGGACGAACGTCCGAGGACGGACCGACCGAACCGGAGGATCCCATGAGCTCCCACCGCAGCCGGCCCGGCCTGCGCCGCACCGCCCGCGCCCTCGGCCTGGCCAGCACCGGCCTGGGCGTGGTGATGCTGCGCGACCCCGACGGCGTCGCCCGGCTCTCCGGGGTCGACGACTCCGCCACCGCCCGGTCGCTGATCCCCGCCGTGGGGGCCCGCGAGCTGGTGCACGCCGTCGGGTTGCTGGCCGGCCGGCCGGGCTGGGCCTGGACCCGCGTGGCCGGCGACGCGATGGACCTCACCGCTCTGGGCATCGCCCTGTCGCACCGCGAGGGCGACCGCCACCGGCGGCTCCGCAACGCCACGATCGCCGTCGCCGGGCTGGCCGCGCTCGACCTGCTCACGGCGGTGCGGTCGGCGCGGCAGGGCGGCCGCAGCGCCGCGCGGGAGCTGCTGCCCGCCTCCCCGCCCTGGACGAGCGCGATCGACGTCTCGGCGGCCGCCACGGTGAACAAGCCGCCGCAGGAGGTCTACGCCCGCTGGCACGACTTCTCCCGGCTGCCGGAGTTCATGGCCCACGTGCGCGAGGTCCGCCCCGCCGGCATCGGGCGCTGGCACTGGGTCGCCGAGGCACCGGGCCGGCGCACCGTGGCGTGGGACGCCGAGGTGGTCGAGGAGTCCCCGGGCGAGCGGATCCGCTGGCGGTCGCTGCCCGGGGCCGACATCGAGAACGCCGGCGTGGTCGAGTTCCGCCCCGCCCCCGGCGGCCAGGGCACCGAGGTGCGGGTCCGGCTGGCCTACGCGCAGCCGGCCGGGAAGCTGGGCAAGGCGGTCGCGAAGCTCTTCGGCGAGGCCCCCGACCAGCAGATCCGCGACGACCTCGCCCGCTTCAAGCAGATCCTCGAGACCGGGCAGGTGGTCCGCTCCGAGGGCACGCCCGAGGGCCCGCTGGCCCGCCGGATGGCCAAGCAGCAGCCCGCCGCACCCCGCTCCTGATCCCGCCCCGTCTCCGGAAGGACACCCCCGTGCGCGCCACCCAGTGGATGGGCAAGAACCACGTCGAGGTCAACGAGGTCCCCGACCCGCAGCTCCTCAACGACCGGGACGCGATCGTGAAGGTGACCTCCACCGCCATCTGCGGCTCCGACCTGCACCTCTACGACGGCTTCATCCCGACGATGAAGAAAGGCGACATCCTCGGCCACGAGTTCATGGGCGAGATCGTCGAGGTCGGCAAGGGCGTGTCGAACCTCCGGGTCGGCGACCGGGTCGTCGTCCCGTTCCCCATCGCCTGCGGCGCCTGCAATGCCTGCGAGCGCGGGCTCTTCTCCGTCTGCGAGAACTCGAACCCGAACGCCGGGATGGCCGAGAAGCTGTGGGGCCACTCCCCCTGCGGGATCTACGGCTACTCCCACCTGGTCGGCGGGTACCCCGGCGGCCAGGCCGAGTACGCCCGCGTGCCGTTCGCCGACGTCGGTCCGCTGAAGGTCGAGGACGACCTGACCGACGAGCAGGTGCTGTTCCTGACCGACATCTTCCCGACCGGCTACATGGGCGCGGAGATGTGCGACATCTCCGGCGGCGACGTCGTCGCGGTCTGGGGCGCCGGGCCGGTCGGGTTGTTCGCGGTCGCGAGCGCGAAGATGCTCGGGGCCGAGCGGATCATCGCCATCGACCGGTTCGACTACCGGCTGGCGAAGGCGCGGGAGGCGGGCGCCACCGATGTCCTCAACTACGAGGAGGTCGACGTCCTCGACGCGCTCAACGAGCTCACCGCGGGCCGCGGACCCGACGGGTGCATCGACGCCGCCGGGCTGGAGGCCACCCACCCGACCGCCGTGGTGGACGCCTACGACCGGGCCAAGACCGCGGTCATGGCCGAGACCGAACGGCCGCACGCGCTGCGCGAGGCGATCATGGCCTGCCGCAACGGCGGCACCGTCTCGATCATCGGCGTCTACGGCGGGCTCATGGACAAGTTCCCGGTCGGCTCGCTGATGAACCGGTCGCTGACCGTGCGGACCGGCCAGGCGCACGTCCACCGCTACCTGAAGCCGCTCTACGAGAAGATCCGCGACGGCGAGATCGACCCGACGTTCCTGATCTCCCACACGCTGCCGCTGGAGCAGGCGCCGCAGGGCTACCGGATGTTCCGGGACAAGGAGGACGACTGCACCAAGGTCGTCCTCAAGCCCTGACCGTCCATCTGCTGAGATGATCACGACCGGGCACGGCGACGGAGCCGCGCCCTGGTGGAAGGAGGGCGCCACCGTGCAGTACGCCGAGTCCGTCGTCGACCTGGTCGGCAACACCCCGCTGGTCAAGCTGTCGTCGGTGACCCGCCACCTGGGACCCGACGCGCCGCTGGTGCTGGCCAAGGTCGAGTACCTCAACCCCGGCGGCTCGGTGAAGGACCGGATCGCCGTGCGCATGGTCGACGCGGCGGAGGCCGACGGCCTGCTGAAGCCGGGCGGGACGATCGTCGAGCCGACCAGCGGCAACACCGGCATCGGCCTGGCCCTGGTCGCCCAGCAGCGGGGCTACCGCTGCATCTTCGTCTGCCCCGACAAGGTCGGGCAGGAGAAGATCAACGTGCTCAAGGCCTACGGCGCCGAGGTGGTCGTCTGCCCGACCGCCGTGGACCCGGCCGACCCGCGGTCGTACTACTCGGTCTCCGACCGGCTCAGCCGGGAGACCCCCGGCGCGTGGAAGCCCGACCAGTACTCCAACCCCAACAACCCGCGCTCGCACTACGAGACGACCGGCCCGGAGATCTGGGCGCAGACCGAGGGCCGGATCACCCACTTCGTCACCGGCGCGGGGACCGGCGGGACGATCAGCGGCGTCGGCCGCTACCTCAAGGAGGCCTCCGGCGGCCGGGTGCAGATCATCGGCGCCGACCCCGAGGGCTCGGTGTACTCCGGCGGCACCGGCCGCCCCTACCTCGTCGAGGGCGTCGGCGAGGACTTCTGGCCGACGACCTACGACCCGGCCGTCGCCGACGAGATCGTCGCGGTCTCCGACGGCGACTCCTTCGCCATGACCCGCCGGCTGGCCCGCGAGGAGGGGCTGCTGGTCGGCGGCTCCTGCGGGATGGCGGTGGTGGCGGCGCTGCGCGTGGCCGAGCGCCTGACGAAGGACGACGTCCTGGTCGTGCTTCTGCCCGACGGCGGCCGCGGCTACCTGAACAAGATCTTCAACGACGCGTGGATGGCCGACTACGGCTTCGTCGAGGCCACCGGCGGCGAGACCGTCGGCGAGCTGCTGCACACCAAGTCCGGCGAGACGCCGACCCTGGTGCACACCCACCCGAACGAGACCGTGCGCGACGCCATCGACATCCTCCGCGAGTACGGGGTCAGCCAGCTGCCGGTGGTCCGGGCGGAGCCACCGGTCACCGCCGGGGAGGTGGTCGGCTCGATCGACGAGAAGACGCTGCTGGACGCGCTCTTCGCCGGCCGGGCCTCGCTCGCCGACCGGGTGGAGAAGCACATGTCGCCCCCGCTGCCGATCGTCGGCTCCGGGGAGGCGGTCAGCGCCGCCGTCGCCCAGCTCGGCTCGGCGGACGCGCTGCTGGTGCACGTCGACGGCAAACCGGCCGGTGTGGTCACCCGGCAGGACGTGCTCGGGCACCTGGCCGGCATCACGCCTACGGTCGGCGCATGAGCGAGCTCCCGGGCTTCAACACCCGCGCCATCCACGCCGGGCAGGACCCCGACCCGGCCACCGGCGCGGTCATCCCCCCGCTGCACCTCACCACCACCTACAAGCAGGACGGCGTCGGCGGGCTGCGCGGGGGCTACGAGTACAGCCGCAGCGGCAACCCGACCCGCGACACGCTGCACGCCGCACTGGCCGCGCTGGAGGAGGGCACGACGGCGCTGGCGTTCGCGTCGGGGCTCGCCGCCGAGGACACCCTGCTGCGCACCACCTGCCGGGCCGGCGACCACGTCGTCCTGGGTGGCGACGCGTACGGCGGCACGTTCCGGCTGATCTCCCGGGTGCTGTCGGAGTGGGGCCTGGAGTACACGCCGGTCGACCTGGCCGACGCCGACGCGCTGCGGGCAGCGGTCCGCCCGACCACGCGGGTCGTCTGGTGCGAGACGCCCAGCAACCCGCTGCTCAACATCACCGACATCGAGGCGACGGCGACGATCGCGCACGAGGCCGGCGCGCTGCTCGTCGTCGACAACACCTTCGCCTCGCCCTACCTGCAGCGGCCGCTGACGCTCGGTGCCGACGTCGTCGTGCACTCGACGACGAAGTACCTGGGCGGCCACTCCGACGTCGTCGGGGGCGCGCTCATCACCCGGGACTCCGCGCTCGGCGAGAAGCTGACCTACAACCACAACGCGATGGGTGCGGTCGCGAGCCCCTTCGACTCGTGGATGGTGCTCCGGAGCCTCAAGACGCTCGGCGTCCGGATGGACCGGCACTGCGCCAACGCTGCCCGGATCGCGGAGTTCCTCGCCGACCGGCCCGAGGTCACCTCCGTGCTCTACCCGGGCCTGCCAAACCACCCGGGCCACGAGATCGCAGCGAAGCAGATGTCCGGCTTCGGCGGGATGATCTCGTTCCGGCTCCGCGACGGCGAGGACGCGGCGCTGACGGTGTGCGAGCGGACGAAGCTCTTCACGCTGGCGGAGTCGCTCGGCGGGGTCGAGTCGCTGATCGAGCACCCGGGCCGGATGACCCACGCCAGCGCCGCCGGCTCGCCGCTGGAGGTGCCCGCCGACCTCGTGCGACTCTCGGTCGGTATCGAGGACGTCGACGACCTGCTCGCCGACCTCGGGCAGGCCATGACCTCGTGACCCTCCGGATCACACCGCGGCCACGTGCCGTCCCCCGCTCGCGCTGAGCCGCTGCGTCGTTCCTCGCGGGAGCCTCCGGCCCCCACTCGTCACGACCGGCATTCACCTCGGGAGGGTCAGGATCCTCGGCCCGTCCTCGGTGACGGCGACCGTGTGCTCGACGTGCGCGGCGCGGCTGCCGTCGGCGCTGCGCAGGGTCCAGCCGTCGGCGTCCACCCGGTAGTCGTCGCTGCCGCCGGCGAGGAACCACGGCTCGATGGCGATCACCAGCCCCGGACGCAGCGGCACCCCCCGCCCGGCGCGGCCCTCGTTGGGCACGGACGGCGCCTCGTGCATGGAGCGCCCGACCCCGTGGCCGCCCTGGTCGGTGTTGATCCCGCAGCCCCCGGCCCTCCCGACGGCCCCGATGGCGGCGGAGATGTCGCCGACCCGGTTGCCGACGACGGCCGCCGCGATGCCCGCGGCGAGCGCGCGCTCGGTGGTGGCCACGAGTTCGAGGTCCTCGGGCCGCGGGGTGCCCACCGGGAAGGTGATGGCCGCGTCCCCGACCCAACCGTCCAGGACGGCGCCGGCGTCCACGCTCAACAGGTCGCCGTCCTCCAGCACCTGCGGTGTCGGGATCCCGTGCAGGGCCACGTCGTTCACCGACAGGCAGACGACGCCGGGGAACGGCGGGGTGGTGGACAGCGGCGCGTAGCCGAGGAACGGCGAAGTGGCGCCGGCGTCGGCCAGGACGTCGCGGGCGACGGCGTCCAGCTGGCTCAGCCGCACGCCCGGCGCGGCGAGCGCCCGCACCGCCGCGTGCATGTCGGCGACGACCGCGCCGGCGGCCCGCATGGCATCCAGCTCACCGGGGGTGCGCAGCTCGATCAACGGTTCTCCTCGTGCGGGTCGGCCGTCAGCACCGTCGTGTAGTGCTCGACGACGGGGAACGGGTCGTAGAAGGGGTGCAGCAGCGCCCGCCACTCCTGGTAGGCCGGCGAGCCGCGGAACCCCTCGGTGTGGTCCTCGAGACGGTCCCACTCCACCAGCAGCAGGTAGCCGGTACCCCGTTCCAGGCAGCGGGACAGCCGCAACCCCCGGAACCCGGGGATCGACGCGATGAGGTGCCGGGCCCGCGCGAACGCGGCCTCGAACGCCGCCTGCTCGCCGTCCCGGACGGTCAACGGTGCATGTTCGAGGACCACGGCGGCACGGTACGGGAGGCAGGTGCTCCCCCCTCGCGTCAGCGTCGTCATCGCCACCCGGGACCGCCGCGAGTCGCTGCTGCGGTCGCTCGGCCGGCTGGACCGCGACGGGGTGCCGGTCGTGGTCGTGGACAACGCGTCGACCGACGGCACGGCGCAGGCGGTGCGCGAGCTGCACCCCGCCGTGCAGGTGGTCGAGCTGCCCGTGAACCGCGGGGCGGTGGCGCGCACCACCGGCGGCGAGCGGGTCGCCACGCCCTACGTCGCGTTCGCCGATGACGACTCGTGGTGGGCGCCCGGTGCCCTCGACCGGGCGGCGGACCTGCTGGACGCCCACCCCGGCGTCGCCGTCGTCGCGGCGCAGGTCCGGATGGCCGCCGACGGGTCGGTCGACGCGGTCACGCGCAAGCACCGGGCCGCCGTGCTGGGCACGACGCCGGGCGCCCCCGGCCCCGACGTGCTCAGCTACCCGGCGTTCGCCACCGTGGTCCGCCGCGACGCGTACCTGTCGGTCGGCGGCTTCTCGCCGCTGCTGTTCTTCGGCGGGGAGGAGCACCTGCTGGCGCTCGACCTCGCCGCGGCCGGGTGGCAGCAGGTCTACGCCGACGACGTCGTCGCCTGGCACGACCCCGCCGGGCCGGCCACCGTGTCCGCTGATCGCTGGGCGCTGCAGACGCGCAACGACCTGCTGGTGGACTGGCTGCGCCGGCCGCTCCCGGTGGCGCTGGCCGCCACCGCCCGGCTGGCCCGGCGGGCGGTGACCGAGCCGGCCGCCCGGCGAGCGCTCCTGGGGTGGGTGCGCCGGCTACCGGCCGTGCTGCGCCGACGCCGACCGGTCCCTCCGGCCGTCGAGCGCCGGTTCAGCCGTGCGCAGCGCCCGCTGGACGCCCCAGCTGCGCGCTGAACCACCGCCGCGCCTCCTCGATCCCGGCGGCCCCCCGGAGGCGCGACCGGGTCACCGCGTCGGCGAGGTCACCGGACAGGCAACGGGCGAGCGCCTCGTCCAGGGACTCGGCGGTGACCTCCTCCGCGTCCAGCACCAGCGGCCAGTCCAGTGCCCGCGCCTGCCCGGTCACCTTGGCGCCGCCAGCGATCGGGTCGCAGGCGATGACCGGGCGGTCGTTCTTGAGACCGAGGACCAGGCCGTGCAGCCGCATGCTCACGACGGCGTCCGCACGCCGGAGCAGCGCCTCGACCTGCGCCGGTCGCCGCGGGTGGGGCTTGTCGAAGAGGTCGGTGTCGATGGGGAACCAGGGCAGGGCGCGCGCAGCCAGCCACTCCTCGATCACGCCGCGGACGCGGTCGGCCCGGCTGCGGTCGCCGTACTCGCCCTGCACGGGCGCGAACGCCACCGCCAGCACCGGCGCCTCCGGTGCCGGGCCCTCCACCGCGAGATCGGGCCGGGTGATGTCCGGGGCGTCCCGCTCCCAGACCTCGTCGAACATCGACCGCACGGCGTCGTCGACGACGGAGACGTTGACCGCCAGCCGCCGGGCGGTGGCGAAGGTCGCCGTCAGCTCCCGGAGCGGAGCGAGGTCCCTCCCGACCGGTCCCGTGGTGAAGACCAGGTGCGTGTAGTCCGCCGGGTCGACATCGCGCCAGTGCACGCCCCGCCCCAGGTAGGGCGCCCACGCCACGTCGTGGTCGATGCCCAGCTCGGTCAGCCACCCGGCGACGGCGTCGGCCCCCAGTTCGTCGCCGACGGTGGCGATCACCTCGTCGAAGCTGAACCATCCCGCCACCAGAACACGCACGACGTCCAGCCTCGCAGCCGGACGTCGCCCGGGCATCCGGAGGAAAGGAGATCCTCGCCCCCGTCCCGCGCCTCAGCGGTCGGTGTCGGCCACCAGGTCGGCGTAGTCGGGGTGCCGCTCGATCCAGCCGGCGACGAACGAGCAGCGCGGCACCACGGCACCGCCCCGCGAGCGCACCTCGTCGAGGGCGGCGCGGACGAGGGTGCTGCCCAGCCCGGACTGCCCGGCGTCGGGGTCGATCTCGGTGTGGGTGAACACGAGGGTGTCGCCGCGGCGCTCGTAGGCGGCCACGCCCAGCACGCGGTCGCCGTCGCGGATCTCGAACCGGTCGGACTCGGGGACGTCGGTGACGGTGGTCTCCATGTCAGCGGTCAACCGGCCGCGGTGGCCGGCTGTTCCTCGACCAGCTGCAGGGCGCGGGTCGGGCACTGCCGCACCGCCTCCTCGGCGTCGCGGAGCTCGCCGCCTTCCGGGTGCGGGCGCAGCACCGTCACCGTCCCCTCGTCGCCGACCTCGAAGAGGTCCGGCGCGAGGGCCTCGCAGGCGCCGGCGCCCACGCAGCGCTCCAGGTCTGCCGCCAGCCGGCTCATCAGCTCCCCGCCAGCCGGGCCGGGAGCCGCTTGAGCCCGTTGACGAACGAGGACCGCAGCCGGTCCGGCGGACCGGTGATCTCCAGGTCCGGCAGCTGCTCGAACACCCGGGCGAAGGTGATGGCCAGCTCGCGCCGGGCCAGGTGGGCGCCCAGGCAGAAGTGCGGCCCCTTCGACCCGAAGCCGACGTGCGGGTTGGGGTCGCGCCCCAGGTCGAAGCGGTGCGGCTCGGCGAACACCTCGGGGTCGCGGTTGGCGGCGGCGTAGAAGAGCAGGAACTTGTCACCGGCGGCGAACCGGTAGCCGTTGAGCTCCCCGTCGCGGGTCGCGGTACGGCGCATCCAGGTGATCGGGCTGGTCCAGCGCACGATCTCCTCGACGGCCGTGCGGGTGAGCCCCGGATCGGCGAGCCAGCGGGCCCGCTGGTCCGGGTGCTCCTGCAGCGCCAGCAGCCCCTGCGAGATGGCGTTGCGGGTGGTCTCGTTGCCCGCGACCAGCAGCAGGATGAAGAACGAGGCGATCTCCTGGTGGGTCAGGCGCTCGCCGTCGACGTCGGTGGTGACCAGGGCCGTGGTGAGGTCGTCGGTGGGCCGCGCCACCCGCTCGGCGGCCAGGCGCTCCATGAGCCCGGCCAGTTCGATGCCGGCCATGAGCACCCCGGTGAGCGGGTCCTCCTCGTTCTCCACGAGCTCCGGGTCACCGCCGGAGAGGATGACGTTGGACTTCGCCAGCACCATCGCCCGGTCCGCCTCGGGGATGCCCATCATGTCGCAGATGACCCGCAGCGGGATGGGTGCGGCGAGGTCGGCCACGACGTCGAACGTGCCGTCCCCCGCGGCCGCCTTCCGCCGCACCTCGGCCAGGACGTCGTCGACGATCCCGGCCACGGAGTCCACCACGCGCTCGAGCATCCGCGGGGTGAACGTCTTCGCCACGATCCGGCGGATCTTGGCGTGCCGCGGGTCGTCCATGCTGATCAGCGAGCCGTAGAACTCGTTCAGGTCAGCCGGGATGTCCTGGATGGAGACCGCGCCCTCCCCCGAGCAGAAGACGGCCGGCTGGCAGCTGATCGCCTCCAGGTCGGCGTAGCGGGTGACCGCGTGGTAGCCGGGACCGCTCGGCATGTTCGGGATCTCCGGCTCGGCGAAGAACGCGAACGGTCGCTCGGCCCGGAGCCGGTCGAAGACGGCGTGGCGCTCGGCCGGGGGGCGCAGCCAGAAGTCGCGGTCGGACAGGTCGATGCCGAGGTCGGCGGCGCCCGCCTTGCGCGAGGGCGGCACGGTTCCCGGTGCTGGTGCGGCGTCGACGGACACGAGCGGTCCTCCCTGGGCGGCGGTCGTGCCCCGCACGCTAGAGAGAATCGGGGTGACACACAACACACTCCCGCGGGATGCCCCGGGCCCGACGCACGGAGGCCCGGTCACCTGCGTGACCGGGCCTCCGTCGTGGTAGCGGGGACAGGATTCGAACCTGCGACCTCTGGGTTATGAGCCCAGCGAGCTACCGAGCTGCTCCACCCCGCGTCGGTGATCCCTACAGTACACCTGCCGGGCACCGGAGTCACACCTGCCGGCCACCGGAGCTCGGTGTCGGTCCCGCGACGCGCGCGACGCCACGCCCGCGACGACACTGTGACCAGCCGCTCGTCCCCTGGAGGTCCCCCGTGTCCCAACCGTCCGCCGGCCTGCGCAACGTCGATCTGCTGGCCATCTACTGCAACGACCACCTGGCTGCCTCGACCGGGGGCATCGAGCTGGTCCGGCGGATGCTGGACGTGCACCGGGGGACGAAGTACGCACCCAGGCTCGAGCAGCTGCTGGCCGAGCTGCACGAGGAGAAGGCCGCGCTGAGCGCCACCATGGACGCCCTCGGCCTCCCGATCCAGCGGCACAAGCAGGTGGCGCTGTGGATCGGCGAGAAGATCTCGCGGCTGAAGCTCAACGGCCGCCTCCTGACCCGCTCCCCGCTGAGCGACCTGGTGGAGTTCGAGTTCCTCGCCTCCGCGGTCCGGGCCAAGCGCAGCGGATTCGAGACCCTGCGGGAGGTGGCCGACGCCGACGACCGCCTCGACAAGGAACAGCTCGACGGGCTGGTCGAGCAGGCCAACCGGCAGCACGAGTGGGCCACCGTGGTCCGGCGCGAGGTCGCCGCGCGGGTCTTCGGCGGGAACGACCACGCGTCGGACCGGGCGGCGGACTGACCCCTCCGGGTCCCGGCGGGCCCGGAACGTCCGCCGGAACGGGTTTGCCGCCCCCGCGGGTCGTGCACACCGGAGGAGGCCGATGTCGCCGCACCTCCCCGGTCGCGGCACCGCGTTCGTGCGGCCGGGCCGCGCCCGCGCCGCGACAACCACGGAAGGGGCTGCCGTGCGCGCAACGGGAGAAGCCGGGACCGGTCGGGTCGTCGTCGTGACCGGTGCGAGCGGGGGGATCGGGCGGGCCACCGCCGTCGCCTTCGCCCGCAGAGGGGACCGGGTAGCCCTGCTGGCCCGGGGCGAGACCGGCCTGGCCGGGGCCGCAGCGGACGTGCGGGCCGCCGGCGGCACCCCGCTGGTGATCCCGGTCGACGTCGCCGACGCGGCGGCCGTCGACGCGGCGGCGAGCCAGGTGGAGGAGGAGTTCGGGCCGATCGACGTCTGGTGCAACGTCGCCTTCAGCACCGTGTTCGCGCCCTTCGAGGAGATCACCGCCGAGGAGTGGGAGCGCGTCACCCAGGTCACCTACCTCGGGTTCGTGCACGGCACCATGTCGGCGCTGCGGCGGATGAAGCCCCGGGACCGCGGCGTGATCGTGCAGACCGGCTCCGCCCTGGCGTACCGGGGCATCCCCCTGCAGAGCGTCTACTGCGGGGCCAAGCACGCCATCAAGGGCTTCACCGAGTCCCTGCTGACCGAGCTCCGGCACGACGGCAGCAACGTGCACGTCACGATGGTGAACCTGCCCGGGGTCAACACCCCGCAGTTCGACTGGGTGCTCAACAGGCTCCCCGAACGGCCGCAGCCGGTGCCGCCGATCTACCCGGTGGACATGATGGCCGAGGCCCTCGTGCACGCGAGCGAGCACCCGCGGCGCCGTGCGTGGTGGGTCGGCAACCCGACCGTCTGGACGATCCTCGGCAACAAGGTCTGGCCGCAGTTCCTCGACTGGTACCTCGCCCGCAACGGGTACGAGGGCCAGCAGCGCGGTGAGCCGGCCTCTCCGGACGACCCGGTGAACCTCTGGAAGCCGGCCGACGGGCCCGACGGCCGCGACTTCGGCGCCCGCGGCAGCTTCCGGCACCGGACCCGCGACCGGGATCCGCAGATCTGGGCCTCCCGCCAGCACGGCACCCTCGCCGCGGCCGGTGCCGGGCTCCTGGCGACGGCGGTGGCCGCCTGGCGCCGCGACCGCTGACCAGTGGCGGGGCGGATCGAGGACTACGCGCTGATCGGGGACCTGCAGACCTCCGGATCATGTACGGCCTCGACAGCACCCGGCGGCTGCCGGAGCACGAGCTGCCCTGGCTCGCCGGCTACGAGGGCTCCGCGCCGGTACGGATCGGGAACGCCGCCGCCGACCAGTTCCAGCTCGACGTCTGGGGCGAGGTGCTCGACAGCCTGCACCTGGCCCGCGAGACCGGCATGCCGCACAGCGCGGACGCGTGGTCCCTGCAGCGGGAGCTCCTGGACTACCTGGAGGGCGCGTGGCACGAGCCCGGCAACGGCCTGTGGGAGGTGCGCGCCACGCGTCGGCACTTCGTGCACAGCAAGGTCATGGCCTGGGCCGGCGTCGACAGCGCGGTGCGGGCGGTCGAACAGCAGGGCCTCGACGGTCCGGTGGACCGCTGGCGGGCCCTGCGGGAGGAGATCCACGCCGACGTGTGCGCGAAGGGCTACGACGCCGAGCGCGGCACGTTCACCCAGTACTACGGCTCGCGGGGTCTGGACGCGGCCCTGCTGCTCATCCCGCGGTTCGGGTTCCTCGACTGGGACGACCCCCGGGTGACGGGCACCGTCGAGGCCGTCCGCCGCGAACTGGACGAGGACGGCCTCCTGCTGCGGTACCGGCCGGAGGCCGAGGACACCGACGACGGGCTGCCCGGTCCCGAGGGCGCCTTCCTCGCCTGCAGCTTCTGGCTGGTCGACGCGCTGAACGGCACGGGACGCCGAACCGAGGCGACGGAGTTGTTCGAGCGGTTGCTCGGGCTGCGCAACGACGTCGGGTTGCTGAGCGAGGAGTACGACACCCGGCTCGGTCGTCAGCTCGGCAACGTGCCGCAGGCGTTCAGCCACGTCGGCCTGGTCAACGCCGCCCGGCACCTCAGCGGGACGCACCCGGCCGAGCAACCCGGATCGGACACAGCCGGCCGGCTCTGAGCCGGCTGGTCCCGTGGGAGTCGGGCCGTCCGGACCTCAGGACGGCGTGAGTCCGGCAGCAAGGTGTGACAGATGTGCGCAAGTCCCCAGCGGCGGTGCTGACATCGTCGTGGGGCGGGAGGACGGCGCTTCCCGCAGACCCCATACGTGCTCACCGGCCAAGTGACTACGGTGCTCGCGATGGCGCGAGTCTTGGTGACGGGGATGTCAGGCGCCGGGAAGACGACGCTCTTGGCCGAGCTGGGACGCCGAGGTCACCTGACCGTTGACACCGACTACGGCGGGTGGAAACGTCCCGACGGCACTTGGGACGAACAGCGCATGGACCGGCTGCTGGCCACGCACCCTGAGGTGGTCATCTCCGGCACGGTGGACAACCAAGGCCGCTTCTACGACCGCTTCGAGCATGTCGTCCTCCTGAGCGCGCCTCTTGACGTGCTGCTGGACCGGGTGCGCACCCGGCAGAACAACCCGTACGGCAAGACGATGGAGCAGCAGGCCGAGATGGCCCGCTACCTGGACGAGGTCGAGCCGCTCCTGCGCCGAGGTGCCAGCCGGGAGCTCGACGGGCGACGTCCGGTAGCCGAACTCGCCGATGTGGTGGAGGACCTTCTCACCGGCAGGTCGTGACCTGCAGCTCGACCCAGCGGAGGTCACGCGCTGTCGTGCGACTTGCGCACAGAACATCTCACCTTGCTGCCGAACTCAGGACGGCGTGAGTTCGGCAGCAGGTGCCTCCGGGGTGCGAAGGAAAGGCACGTCTGGCCGCTCCGCCGGACGCTGAGCCACGTCACGGCACGGTTCAACGTCCGATGGCTCGGCTCGACCCGCGTGCCGACAGGCTGCGGCAGGCCTCGCACGGCGAACTCCCACCTCAGAGGGGCGGGCCGTCATGCCGGGCGGGGCCCCTCCCACCCGGGAGTCACCGTGCTGCCGGACTCAGGACGGCGTGTGCGCTTCCTCGGCGCTCGCGTTCGCCGCGTCCCGTTCGGCAGCCCGTGCCCGCTGCGGTTCGACGGTGTACTTCGGGTCCTTCGCGCTGGCCATGCCGGCGTCGAAGACACCGAACCGGGTGAGCGCGGAGCCGGCCGCCAGGAGGGCTCCCCCGAGCACCGCCGGCAGCCGGCGCCGGCCGGAGGCCAGCGTCAGCGCCGTCCCCACGACCGTGCAGGCCCGGGCCGCCTTCAGCAGCCGACCCGGGCGGCCGGCGCGGTAGGGCTCGCTGACCAGCCCGTGGCCGTGCTCCACCCGGTGCATCATCCCGAGCTCGATCGCGGCACCGGCGACCGCGACCTTCCGGGCGGGCCCGGCCTCCGCGACCGTGGTGCACGCCGTGGCGATGCCGCCCCCGGCGGCCATGGCCGAGCCGGCGAAGACCAACGGCAGCTCCCGGTGCGCCTCGTGCCACGAGGGCACCGCGGTGTCGGACAGCAGCGCCGCCGTGTAGGTGGTCATCGGTCCGCCGAGCACGGCCGCCCCCACCCCGGTGAGCATCCGCAGGCGCGGGAAGCGACCCAGCAGGTGGGCGGCGGCCGTCGCCGTGGCCAGGGCGCTGAACGGCGCCAGGATCCAGGACCCCACCGACAGCGGCGAGGTCGGCTTGAGCACCCGCAGCATGTAGAGGAACCGCGCCGGCCGGCCCAGGTCGTGGATGAGGAAGGCCACCGACGACAGCGCCCCGCCCCCGGCTGTCAGGTGCGCGACCCGCGCGAGCTGCGGCCGGCCGGTCAGCTCGGCCATCGTCCCCAGCAGCGCCGACGACCCGGCCGCCCCGCCGAGGAAGAGGTACAGCGGCACGTCCGGGGTCTTCCACACCGGCGGCTTGATCACCGGCCGCCCGTAGTAGGAGGTGAACTCCGCCTCCCCGACCACCGACTCGCCAGGACGCGGCGGGCGGCCCCCAGCGCGACGCCGTCGCTCCCGGTCCTCGGCCGGTGGCCCGTCCGCCCGGCGCCAGCCCGCCCCGGGGACGCCGTCGGCCGCCGTCACCGGCGTCGCCCCACGAACGCCGACGCCACCACGCCGACCACCATCGCCGCGCCCGCGGCGACGTGCCGCCACATCGACGGCAGGTCGCGGGTGGTCACCACCGGGTCCGGCGGGAGCCCGTACACCTCCGGCTCGTCCAGCAGCAGGAAGAAGGCGCCCGCGCCACCGACGCCGTCGTCCTCGTCGCGCCCGTAGAGCCGGACGCCCTCGACCCCCTTGTCCTGCAGCGCCGCCAGCCGGGCGTCGGCCCTGGCCCGGAGCTCGTCCAGGTCGCCGAACTGGATCGACTCGGTCGGGCAGGCGCTCGCGCACGCGGGCTGGAGCCCGTCGGTGAGCCGGTCGTAGCAGAGGGTGCACTTGAACACCCGCCCGTCGTCCTCCCGCTGGTCGATGACGCCGTAGGGGCAGGCGGGCACGCAGTAGCCGCAGCCGTTGCAGATGTCCTCCTGCACCACGACGCTGCCGAACTCGGTGCGGAACAGCGAGCCGGTCGGGCAGACGTCCAGGCAGGCGGCGTGCGTGCAGTGCTTGCAGACGTCGGAGCTCATCAGCCACCGGATCTCCCGGTCCGCCGACGGCGTCTGCTGCGGCGCGCTCTGCTCGGCCGTGGTCGCCGACGCCGGCACCCGGGGGTGGACGACGGGCGGGTCCTGCAGCGGCCGCTGACCGCCGACCGCGCCCGGCGCTCCCACCGTCGGCATCGGGAGGTCGACCGCGCGGCTCTGCTCGACGAACGCCACGTGCCGCCAGCTGTTGGCCCCGAGCATGCCGGTGTTGTCGTACGACGCCCCGGTCAGCCCGAGCTGCGCCCGGTTGCCCTCGGCGTCGTCCATCGGGAGCGTGTTCCACTCCTTGCACGCCACCTCGCACGCCTTGCAGCCGATGCACACCGACGTGTCGGTGAAGAAGCCGACCCGGGGCGGGTGGTCGTCGCCGTACCCGCGCTCGCCGGCGACGTCGGGGACCGGGCCGAACAACCGGTTCTGCGGGTCGTCCCCGGAGAAGGCGGTGCTCGCTGAACTGATGGTCGTCATGACCGCTCCTCGATCGGGGCCCGTCCGTTCGGTCCCAGCCGCCCGCTCGCGACGCCGGCCCGGCGGCGGTGGTCCTCGACGAACTCGACCAGCTCCGGCCCCCGGGGCCGGCGGCCGGGCCGGATGTCGCAGGTGGCGACCTTGGACTCCTGGATGTGCACGTTCGGGTCCATCACCACGCCGAGCAGCTCGTTCGCCGAGTCGCCGGTGGTGATGCCGTTCTGGCCCCAGTGGTACGGGATCCCGATCTGGTGCACCTCGCGGCCGGCGACCCGCAGGGGGCGCATCCGCTCGGTGACGAGCACCCGTGCCTCGATGGCGTTGCGGGCGCTGACCAGCGTGGCCCAGCCCATGTGCTCCAGCCCGCGCTCGGCGGCCAGCTGGGGGCTGACCTCGCAGAAGAACTCGGGCTGCAGCTCGGCGAGGTACTCCAGGGTGCGGCTCATCCCGCCGGCGGTGTGGTGCTCGGTGAGCCGGTAGGTGGTGACGACGAACGGGAAGACCTCGTTCATCGCGGGGTTGGCCCGGTTCCACGCTCCTCTGAGCTCCTTGCGCGCCGGGTTGGCCTGCCGCGCGTACAGCGGGTTGGGCACCGGCGACTCGGCGGGCTCGTAGTGGGTCGGCATCGGCCCGTCGGCCAGCCCGGCGGGCACGAACAGCCACGCCTTGCCGTCACCCTGCATGATGAACGGGTCCGTGCCGGCCAGCGCGTCCTCGGCCGTGGCGCCCTCGGGCGGGGTGTAGTCGGGCCGCTTGGTGGCCTGGAAGTCCGGGACGTCGGGCCCGGTCCACTTTCCCGCGTCCTCGTCCCAGTACACGTACTTCTTCCGCTCGCTCCACGGCCGGCCCTCGGGATCGGCCGAGGCACGGTTGTAGAGCACCCGGCGGTTCATCGGCCACGCCCAGCCCCACTCCGGCGCCACCAGGTCCTGCTCGGTGTGCGGCTTCTTGCGGTTGGCCTGGTTGATCTCGTCGGCGAAGACACCGGAGTAGATCCAGCAGCCGCAGCTGGTCGAGCCGTCGTCGGCCAGCTCGGTGTACCCCGACACCGCCGTGCCGTCCGGCCCCGTCCCGCTGATCTCGCGGAGCACCGCGTGCGCGCTGGGCTCCTGCAGCGGACCGTGGGTCGGGTAGTCCCAGGTGAGATCGAGGATCGGCCGGTCCCGCGGGTCGGTGGAGCCGGCGAGCTTCTCGCGGATGATCCGGCCGAGGTGGAAGTAGAACCACAGGTCGCTGCGGCAGTCCCCCTGCGGCTCCACGGCCTGGGAGTGCCACTGCAGAAGCCGCTGGGTGTTGGTGAACGAGCCGTCCTTCTCCACGTGCGCCGCGGCGGGCAGGAAGAAGACCTCGGTGGGGATCTGCTCGGTGATCAGCTCACCGGTCTCGATCTCCGGGCCGTTCTCCCAGAAGGTGGCGGACTCGATCATCTGCAGGTCGCGGACGACGAGCCATTCCAGGTTGGCCAGGCCGAGGCGGGACATCTTCCCGTTCGCGTTGCCGACGACCGGGTTCTCCCCCACCAGGAAGTACCCGGGGACGGTGCCCTGGATCTGCTCGGCGATCGTCGAGTAGTTGCTGTGGTCGCCGGTCAACCGGGGCAGGTGGTCGAAGCAGAAGTCGTTCTCCGGCTGCGCGGCGTCGCCCCACCACGCCTTGAGCAGGCTGACCGCGTACTTCCGCATGTTGCCCCAGTAGCCGACCGAGCCCGAGGCCTCGGCGACGAAGTCGTCCAGGTCACGGTCCTCGCGGGCGTGCGGCATCGGGATGTACCCGGGTAGCAGGTTGTAGAGCGTCGGGATGTCGGTCGACCCCTGGATGCTGGCGTGCCCGCGCAGCGCCAGGATGCCGCCCCCGGGGCGCCCCATGTTGCCCAGCAGGGCCTGCAGCACGCTCGCGGCCCGGATGTACTGGACGCCGACGGTGTGCTGGGTCCACCCCACCGAGTAGACGAAGGCGCTGGTGCGCTCCCGGCCGGAGTTGCTGGTCAGCGCATCGGCGACCTTGCGGAAGACCGCCGGCTCGATGCCGCAGACCTCCTGGACCAGCTCGGGGGTGTAGCGCGCGTAGTGGCGCTTGAGCACCTGGAAGACGCACCGCGGGTGCTGGAGGGTCTCGTCCCGCTGCGGCTTGCCGCCGACGGGCAGGCCGCCGCTGCCCGACTCCTCCGAGCTGCCCTCCGCGTGCTCCTCCGGGTCGGGCGCCGTCCCGGGCTGCCGACCGTCGCGGGAACCGGAGGCCCCCGGCTTGGGCCCCTGGCGCTGACCGGCCGCGGCGGTCACGGGAGCGCCCTCGTACTGCCACGACTTCTCCTCGTACTGCCCCTTCTCGGGGTCGTAGCCGGAGAACAGGCCGTCGAGGTCCTCGGTGTCCTGGAAGTCCTCCCGCAGGATGGCCGCCGCGTTGGTGTAGGCGGCGACGTACTCCCGGAACTCCAGCCCGTTGGACAGCACGTGGTTGATCAGCCCGCCGAGGAAGGCGATGTCGCTGCCCGCCCGCAGCGGCACGTGCAGATCGGCGAGCGCGCTGGTGCGGGTGAACCGCGGGTCGACGTGGATGACCGTCGCGCCGCGCGCCTTGGCCTCCATCACCCACTGGAAGCCCACGGGGTGGGCCTCGGCCATGTTGGAGCCCTGGATGACGATGCAGTCGGAGTTGGCCAGGTCCTGCTGCGGCATCGTCGCGCCGCCGCGACCGAACGTGGTCCCCAGACCGGGGACCGTGGAGGAGTGCTATATGCGCGCCTGGTTCTCGACCTGGACCGCGCCCAGGGCGGTGTAGAGCTTCTTCATGAGGTAGTTTTCCTCGTTGTCGAGGGTCGCCCCTCCGAGGCTCGCTATCCCCATCGTCCGGTTGACCCGCTTGCCGTCGACCTCGTCCTGCCAGGTCTCGCGGCGGGTCCTGATCACCCGGTCGGCGATCATGTCCATCGCGGTGTCGAGGTCGAGGTCCTCCCACTCCGTCCCGTACGGACGGCGGTAGCGGACCTTGGTCTGACGGGTCGTACTGGTGACCAGGTTCTTGCTGGCCGCCCCCTTGGGGCACAGCCGGCCGCGGCTGATCGGCGAGTCGGGGTCACCCTCGATCTGGGTGACCTTCTCGTCCTGGACGAACACCCGCTGGCTGCAGCCCACCGCGCAGTAGGGGCACACGCTCTGCACCACCCGGTCGGCGGTGGCCGTGCGGGGGGTCAGGGAGTTCGTGCGCTTGCTCCGGACGGCGTCGCCACGACCGAGCGGATCGTTCCCGGTGAGCTGCCGGACCACCGGCCAGGCGTCGAGCCAGGTCTTCATGCGCCCCTCCTGCAGAGCCCGCGCCGCCGGGAGGGGCGGACGGGTCGCCGGGCGTGCAGGCACGGTCTCGGTCGCACGCCTCGGCCCGTTCAGCTGCCGTATCCGACCCTAGCCATCCCCCGCGCTGCCTGCACGTCCGCGCGCTGCGCCGTGGTCGCCGGCTCGCCCGCACCGGGCTCGTCGCCCAGCATGGGGACGATGAGCGGGAAGCCGGATGCCGTCGTCGTCGGCTCGGGGCCCAACGGCCTGGCCGCGGCCCTGCGGCTGGCCGCCGCGGGGCTGCGGGTGCAGGTCCTCGAGCGCGACGACCGGCCCGGAGGAGGCATCCGCTCCGCCGAGCTGACCCGGCCGGGCTTCCTCTCCGACATCTGCGCCTCGGTGCACCCCATGGCGGCCGCCGCTCCGTTCTTCCGCGAGTTCGACCTGCCGTCCCGCGGCGTGCGGCTCCTGCACCCGGAGGTCCCGTACGCCCACCCCCTCGACGAGGGCCGGGCCGCGGTCGCCCACCGGTCGCTGGAGCAGACGGCCGACGGGTTCGGGTCCGACGGCCCCGCCTACCGCCGGTTGCTCGGCCCGCTGGTCGACGCGGGCGACGACCTCGTGGAGTTCTTCCTCGGCAGCGCGCTGCGCCGGTTCCCCACCCGGAGCCTCCCGGCGATGGCCTCGTTCGCCGTCAACGGCCTGCCCGACGTCCGCTGGCTGGCGCGCCGGTGGTTCCGCACCGAGGAGCCGAGCGCACTGCTCGCCGGGGCCGCCGCGCACGGGACGCTGGACCTCACCCGCGCGATCACCGGCGGGCTCGGCCTGCTGCAGGGGATGCTGGCTCACCACAGCGGCTGGCCGGTGGTCGAGGGCGGCTCGCAGCGGTTGGCCGACGCGATGGTCGTCGCCCTCCGGGAACAGGGAGGTGAGGTGGTCACCGGGCACGAGGTCACCGACCTGCGCGAGTTCGAGGACGTCCCCGCGGTCCTGCTGGACACCACCCCGCAGGCCTTCGTCCGGCTGGCCGGCGACCGCGTCCACGAGGGGTACCGCCGCTGGGTCTCCCGGTACCGCCACGGCCCAGGCGTCTTCAAGATCGACTGGGCGCTGTCGGAACCGGTGCCCTGGACTCATGCCGACGTCCGCCGCGCCGGCACCGTGCACCTGTCGGGCACCCTCGACGAGACCGTTGCCGCCGAGTCCGCCCCCTCCTCGGGACGCGACACCGACCGGCCGTTCGTGATCGCCGTGCAGCCGACCGTGGCCGACCCGACGCGGGCACCGTCCGGGGGGCACGTGCTGTGGGCCTACGCGCACGTGCCGAACGGGTCCGACGTCGACATGACCGACCGGATCGAGGCGCAGGTGGAGCGGTTCGCCCCGGGGTTCCGCGACACGATCCTGGCCCGGCACACCATGCGCGCACCCGAGATGGAGGCGTACAACCCGAACTACGTCGGCGGGGAGATCTCCAACGGCGAGGCGTCCCTCCGGCAGATGCTCGCCCGCCCGGTGCCCCGGTGGAACACCTACAAGACGCCCGTGCCGGGCACCTACCTGGCCTCGTCGGCCACCCCACCGGGACCCGCCGTCCACGGCATGTGCGGGGACAACGCGGCACGGGTGGCGCTGCGGGAGGTCTTCGGCGTGCGCACCGGGCCCCCGTTGCGGCCCCCCGCGGCCCGACGCCCCGGTTCGCGCGCCCCGGGTTCGGACCCCGGGGGCCGCGGGTAGCGGACGTGGTGCCGCACCGGTCCACCCGCCACAGCGCGAGGAGCACCCATGAGCGAACCGACCCGGAGCAACTCCACCAGCGACCTGCTTCAGTCGTTGAGCACCGACCTCTCGGCCCTGGTCCGGCAGGAGCTGCAGCACGCCCAGGCCGAGCTGGCCGGCAAGGCCAAGCAGGCCGGTCGCGCCGGCGCACTCCTCGGCGCCGCCGGCGTCCTCGGCGCGATGTCCGTCGGCAGCGCGACGGCCCTCCTGCTGCGCGCCCTGGACCGCAGGGTGAGCCCAGCCACCTCCGCCGCGCTGGCGACCGGGCTCCTCGCCGGTGGCGCCGGCGCGCTCCTCGGGGGTGCGCTCGCGGAGCTGCGCCGTGCGTGGCCGCTGGTCCCGGACGAGACGGTGGAGAGCCTGCGCGACGACGTCCGCATCGCCTCAGCCCGCCGCCCGGCCGCGGGCTGAGGCACCGCGGCGCTCAGCGCCGCGCGGCGTCCAGAGCGGGGCGCGGCGACCGCGACCGGTCGGGCATCGGGGGCACCGCCGGTTGCGGCGCGTCGTCCGCGGGCGCGGATCGGACGAGGCGCAGGACGAGCACGACGGCGGCCAGCAGGTAGACCGGGGTGCCGGCGGCCCACAGGACGGCGCCGGCCACCTGCTGGTCGGCCACGGGGTCGAAGCCGTGGTCGGCGGCCCGCTCGACGTACACCCCGTACCAGGGGCTGGACGAGAGCATCATGACGCCACCGAGCACGGCCTCGCCGAACGCCGGCACGAGCACGGCGACCAGCCCCGCCACGAGCTGGCCGAGCCGTCGGCGCGGGACGCGCAGCACGCACCACCAGAAGACGACACCCGCGGCGAGGAACGTCAGGTGCTCGGCGACGTGCACCGCCTCCGAGCGCACCGCCGCCTCGTAGGCCCCCGGCAGGTGCCAGAGGAGGACCACGGTCAGGTAGCCGACGGCCACCCCGAGCACCACGGCGGGACGACGGGCACCCCGGGCCACCGCCGACCACGGGCGGGCGAGGACCTCGCGGGCCCGGGGCGGCAGCGCGGTGAGCACGCGCGGCACCGGATCGGCGAGCACGAGCAGCGGCGCGGCGACGATGGTCAGCAGCAGGTGCTGCGTCATGTGGGCGGTGAGGGAGTCCTCCGCCAGCCGCTCCAGCGGCGAGGCGAGGGCGGCGCCGAGCGCGGTCAGGCCGAGCAGCCAGGCCGCCCCCGGTCCGGCCGCCGCCCAGGGCGAGCGACGACGGGGCGCGGTCCAGGCCAGCAGGCAGGCGTAGCCGAGCGCGGCCAGCCCGAGGAAGGCGATCGTCGCGTACGACCAGTCGCCGCCCCCGCCGAGCGGGTGGGCCAGCGTGCTGCCGGGGACCGGGGCGCCCCTCACCGCGCCGGCCCTCCGGCCACCACGTCGAGGACCGTGTGCATGCCCGCGGCGTGGTGGCCGGTCACGGTGCACCACAGCTCCACGCGCTCGTCCGCCGCCACCGCGAACGCCAGCTCGTGCGCCTCGCCCGGGTCGAGCACCGGGGTGACGGCACGTTGGTCGCCGTCGACGCGGACGGCGAGGTCGTGCGGCGCCGCTCCCGCGTTGGTCACCACGAGCCGGATCTCCCCCGGGAGCAGCGGACGCCCCTCGGTCACGATCTCCCACTCGGTCAGCCCGACGCGCTGGTCGGCGGCCGGCGGCGCGGGTGCCGCCGGTGCCGTGGACGAGGCCCCGGCCGCGCACCCGCTGAGGAGGACCGCGAGCCCGAGCGGCACCAGCCGCCGGTGCGCCCGGCGCCCGGTCACGGCTCCTCCAGCAGGGCGCGGACCGCGTCGGCGGCCGGGTGGTCGGGGGCCAGCTCCAGGAACCGCCGCAGCGTGGCGGCCGCCGCGTCGTCGGCGAGCGCGTGCTGCGCGGACCCCAGCATGAGCAGCGCCTCCGGGTGCTCGGGGTGCTCGGCCAGCACGGTCTCCACCACGGGGCGGGCCTCGCCGGGCCGATCGTCGCGGAGCAGGGCGAACGCCAGCGAGAGCGCCACCGCCGGGTCGCCCGGCCGCTCCTCGAGCACCGCCCGGTAGCCGGTCGCCGCCTCGGCGAAGTGCCCGGCGTCGTCCAGCGCCCGCGCCTGCCGCAGCAGCTCGTCGGCGGGGTCGGCGCCGACCGCGCCCGGGGCGCTCACCGGTGCGGATCCCTCTTCGGCGGCGTCGGCGGCGGCGGGCGCCGCGGCGCGGGGGACGGCGACCAGGGCGACGGCGCCGGCCGCGGCCACGGCGACCACCGGGACGACGACCGCCGGTCGCGGCAGCCATGTCCGCCGCACCCGGACCGGCCTCTCCTCCGGAGCCGGGGCGCCGCCCTCACCGAGGTCGTCGGGGACCGGCTCCCGCCGGGGGGCCGACAGCCGCAGGATCTCGGCCAGCAGCTCGTCCTCCGCGGCGCGCGCCTGCGCGGTCGTCCGCGGCCCGGACCGGACGTCGTCCAGCAGCTGCAGGGCCGCCTCCAGGCGCTCGTCGTCGCCCGACCCGGTCAGCCGGTCCGGCCGCGCGGCGGCCGCGGCCACGGCGGCCTCGGCCGCCGCGCGGTCGGCGTCGGTCAACGTGATTCGGCTGCCCGGCCGCCGGCGGGAGACCAGGACGCCGACCGCGACCACCCCGCCCACCAGGGCCACCCCCGGCAGGACGACCAGCGCCCAGCCCACCCCCTCCCGGGGCGGGTCGAGCAGGATCCACTCGCCGTAGCGCCCCACGAACCAGGCGCGGATCTCCTCGGGGCTCTCGCCCGCCGCCACCTGCTCGGCGATGACCGCCCGCATCCCCCGGGCCGCCGGCGCCGCCGAGTCCGCCGCGGACTCGCCCGCACAGGTGGGGCACCGCAGTCCGGCCGCGATCTCCCGCGCGGTCGCCGCCGGATCGGGCTGCGTGACCGGCTCCTGGCGCCACCACAGCGCGGCGACGAGGGCGAGCACCGCGAGCACGACGGCCAGGACCCGCGCCCGGCCGCTCACCCCGCCTCCAGCCGCGGCAGCACCTCGTCCGCCAGCCACGCGGCGGAGACCGCGCCCACCCGGCGGGCGACGACCGTGCCGTCCCGGTCGACGACGAAGGTCTCGGGCACACCCGTCGTCCCCCACTCCACGGCCAGCCGGCCGTCGGCGTCGGCCACGCTCGGGAACGGGGTGCCGCCGACGCCCGCGAGGAACTCGCGGGCGGCGTCGTCGTCGTCGTTCACGTCGATGCCGACGACCCGCAGGCCCTGCGGCCCCCACTGCCGCGCCGTCTCGACCAGCAACGGCATCTCCTCCCGGCACGGCGCGCACCACGAAGCCCAGACGTTCACGAGCACCACCGAACCGCGCAGGTCCGCGAGGTCGACGTGCCCACCGTCCAGGGTGGCACCCGCCAGGGCCGGGGCCGGGCTCCCCACGATCGCCGTGGAGGGGGCCCCCTCGGGCCGGTCCAGCGCGAGCGCGAGCGGCACGGTCAGCACCAGACCCACGAGCAGGGCGGGGACCAGCAGCAGCCACCGCCGCCGGCCACTCACCGCTCCCCCGACGACAGGCTCGACGCGGGTTCCTCCGACGCCTGCTGCCCCCGCCGGACGCGGCGGGCGGGCCAGCCGGCCACCGCGGCCCCCAGCGCCATCACCCCGCCGGCGATCCAGAGCCAGGAGACCAGCGGGTTCACCGCGATCCGGACCAACGCCCACCCGCCGTCCGGGTCGACCTCGGTGACGGTCAGGTAGACGTCACCGGCGAGCGTGGACCGGACCGCCGGCGAGGCCACCGTGATGGAGTGCGCGGGGAACGTCCGCAGCTCGGGCGCGGCCGCGCCCCTCGCCCGGCCGGCCTCCTCCAGCTCCAGCCGCGCGACCACGCGCATCTCCTGCGCCGTCCGCTCGCGTTCCACCGATTCCAGCCGCGCCGTCCAGCCCGCCGCGCTCACCGCGTCCCCCACCGCGACGCGCTGCTCCGTCGCCGTCGCGAAGGAGGAGGACGCCGCCACGGCGACGGCGGCCAGCGCCACCCCGACGTGCACGACCAGCCCGCCGTACAACCGGCGCCGGCGGCGGCCGGCCTCCAGCAGCGCCCGCGGCCACGACCGGCCGGTGGCCCGCCGGACGACGCGCGTCCCCTGGCCGACCAGCTGCACCGACGTGGCCAGGACGAGGGCGGCCAGGCCGAACGCGGTCAGCGCCGCGGCGCCGGAGACGCCCAGCACCACCAGCAGCGCGACCAGCCCGACGGCGACGGCGACCGGCACCGCCACCCGGCGGGCGAGCGCCGGCACCGAGTCGCTCCCCCACGACACCAGCGGACCCAGCGCCATCAGCAGCAGCACGACGAGCGCGACCGGCACCGCCATCTGGTTGTAGTAGGGCGGGCCCACCGACACCTGGCGGCCGTCGGCCAGCTGGGCGAACACCGGGAAGAGGGTGCCCAGCAGGACGGTGAAGGCCAGCCCGACCAGCAGCACGTTGTTCCCGAGGAACACCGTCTCCCGGGAGAGCCGGGCGGACAGGGTCCCGTCGGGCCCGAGCCGGTCGGCCCGCCACACCAGCAGCACCGCGACGACGACCAGCACGACGGCGACGAACCCCAGGAGCAGCGCACCCAGCGACGACCGGCTGAAGGCGTGGACGCTGTCGACGATGCCGCTGCGGGTCAGGAACGTGCCGACCAGCACGAGCACGAAGGAGGCGACGGCCAGGCAGACGTTCCACACCCGCAGGGTCGCCCGCCGCTCCTGCACCATGGCGGAGTGCAGCAGCGCCGTGGCCGTCAGCCACGGCAGCAGGGAGGCGTTCTCCACCGGGTCCCACGCCCAGTAGCCGCCCCAGCCCAGCACCGCGTAGGACCACCAGGCGCCGAGCACGATCCCCAGCGTCAGGAAGGTCCAGGACACGAGGGTCCACCGGCGGACGGCCAGCAGCCAGCCGCGCCCGGTGTCCCCGGTGACGAGGGCCGCGACCGCGTAGGCGAAGGGGACCGCGAGTCCGACGTACCCCAGGTACAGCAGCGGGGGGTGCGCCCCCATGAGCGGGTTGTCCTGCAGCAGCGGGTTCGGGCCCGGGCCGTCGGTGGGCGCCGGGGAGACCCGCTCGAACGCGTTGCCCCCGAACAGCGCGAGCGCGAAGAAGAAGGCGGCGACGACCGACAGCGTCACCAGCACCCAGGGGTGGTGCCGGGCGGCCCGCGCGTCCGGGCGGCGGGCGACCGCGGCGGCGTAGCCGGCGAGCACCACCAGCCAGAGCAGCAGCGACCCCTCCAGGGCGGACCAGAGGCTGGTCACCGTGTAGTACAGCGGCACGGCGCGACCGCCGTTCTCCGCCACGTACCGCACGCCGAAGTCGTGGGTGAGGAGCGCCCACTCGAGCACGGCGGCGGCCGCCAGCGCCGTCCCGAGGACGGCATAGGTCAGCCGCCGCGCCGATCCGGCCGGCGCGCGGCCCGTCGCGACGCCCACCCAGGCCGCCACGGACGTGAGCGCGAGGACGAGTCCCGAGGCCAGCGAGGCGGTCCCGAGCAGCGCCGTCACCCGGTCTCCCCGATCGGCTGGTACTCGTTGGAGTGCTTGACCAGGACCAGGTCGCCCACGAAGACGCCGTCCGCGCGCAGCCACCCCTCGACGACGGCGCCCTGCCCCTCGGCGAACACCGCCGGCAGTGCCCCGGAGTAGACGACGGGAAGGGTCCCGACGCCGTCGGTGACGGTGAACCGGGCCTCCGCGCCGACGCGCTCCAGGGAGCCGGCCTGCACCAGACCCCCGAGGCGCAGCCGCTCGTCCTCCGCCGGCTGCTCCGCGACGACCTCCGTCGGCGTGCGGTAGTAGACGAGGGTGTCGGCGAGCCCGCTGACCCCCAGCAGGGCGAGCGCGCCGGAGACCGCCCCGACCACCACCAGCAGCCGGAGCGACAGGGTGCGCCGCCGCGCGGTGGACCGGCTCACCGGTCACCCCGCCCGGGCCGGGTGGCCCACAGGTACCCGGCCCACACCAGCAGCGTGAGCAGGTAGCCGAGGACCACCGCCAGCTGCCCGCTCACCGGCCGCCCCCGGGGACGACGGTGATCACCGGCGCCTCCTCGCCGCCGGCACCGGCGGGCGCGCCGGCCGGCTCGGACGCCTCCGCCCGCAGCCGGGCGACCCGGCGGCGGACGACGAGCACCGCGAGGAGGGTGAAGGCGAGGACGCCCGCGCCCAGCGCCCACGCCATCGTGGCGTGGATCGGTGGGCTGCCCTCGGGGCCGAGCACGGTGGGCGGCTGGTGCAGCGTCCGCCACCAGACGACCGAGAAGTGCACGACCGGCACGTTGAGGAAGGCGACGATGCCGATGGCCGCGGACCGGCGGGCGGCGACGTGCGGGTCGTCGGCCATCCGGCGGACGCCGAGGTAGGCGACGTAGACCAGCAGGAGCACCGCCGTCGTCACCAGCCGGGCATCCCACGTCCACCAGACGCCCCAGACCGGGCGGCCCCACAGCATGCCCAGCGCGATCGCCAGCGCCGTCAGCCCGACGCCCAGCTCGGCGGCCGCCTGCGCGTACCGGTCGAAGCCGAGCTCACGGCGCACCAGGTAGCCCACGCTGCACACCAGCACGGTCGCGAACGCCAGGTAGGCCACCCAGGCGGCCGGGACGTGCACGTACATCAACCGCTGCGCCGGACCTTGCACCCCGTCCTCGGGGGCGACGACGAGCGCCAGGACCAGCGCGACCGCGGTCGCCCCGGCAGCGGCGGCGGGGAGGAGCGCACCGCCGGGCACCGGAGTCCTACGCACGCTCGCTCCTCCTGTCGACCGGTCCCCGCCCGGGAAGGCCCGGGGACGGCTGGGTCAGCGGGGACCCGGCCAGCCTCTCACTCCTCCAGGAGGAAGGGGAAGACGGCCCAGGCGGTCGCCCCGGCGACCAGGTCGTAGGCGACCAGCAGCACCAGCCACGGGAGCGGCTCCGCCACGACGCCGGCCTGCGTCCCGGCCAGCAGGGCGGGCAGCCCGGCGGGGAGCACCAGGGCCGCGAGCAGGCCCGCACCGCGGGCCGAGGCCGCCAGCAGGGCGCCGAACACCGTGGTGCTCGCCGCGACGCCGCCCAGGCCGAGCGCCGCCGCCGCGCACCCGGCGAGGGAGACGGGGCCGTCGAGGAGCAGGACGGCGAGGACGGTCCCCGTGGTCCAGGTGACCGCGAGCGCGGTCCAGAGGACGGCGGCCTTGGCGAGGAACAGCGCCCCGGCCGGGACCAGGCCGCGCAGCAGGTCCCAGGAGTCCTCGTCGCGCTCCGCCGCCGCGACCAGCCGGGCCAGCGGAACCGCGGCGGTGAGCACGAGCAGCCAGACCAGGCCGGGCGCGGCGGCCCGGAGCGCGACGGGGTCGGGGCCGAGCACGAGACCCCCCAGCACGACCCCGGCCGCGACGAACGGCAGCACCGAGGCGAAGCCGTCGACGCCACCCAGGGCGATCCGCGCATCCCGCCGGACCAGCAGGGGAACGGTGCGCAGCACGCCGGCGCGGCCCTGCCGCTGTCCACCTCCCCCGCTCACCCGAGCACCGTCGCAGCTCCCCCGACGAGCTCCAGGCGGGCGTCGACCGGGCCCAGGCCGGCGGCCACCTCCGAGCCCGCGACGAGCACCGCCGCCCCGTCACCGGCCAGGTCCTCGACCGTCCGGCGCACTGCCTCGCGTCCGGTCGCGTCGAGGTGCTCCATGGGCTCGTCGAGGCACACCACCGCCGGGGTCACCACGCGGGCCACGGCGAGGGTCACCCGCGCCCGCTGCCCCGCCGAGAGGCGGCCGGCCTCCTGTCCCCACAACTCCTCGGGGAGCCCGCACGCGGTGAGGGCCGCCGCAGCGGCACCGGCCGGCTGCTCCCGGCCGGCCAGGGCGCCGGCGAACGTCACGGCGTCCAGTGCCCGCTGCCGACGGCGCGCGGCCGCCCCGGGGCGCAGGTACAGCGCGTGCCCGGTCACCGACCGGGTGCCCGACGTCGGCTCCACCAGCCCCGCCGCGATCCGCAGCAGCGTGGTCTTGCCGGCGCCGTTCCCCCCGCCGACGACGCAGACCGCGCCGGCCGACAGCCGCAGCGTCAGGGGGGCGAGCGCGGTCCGCCCGCCGTAGCGGCGGGCCACCTCCTGCAGGCACAGCACCGGCGGTTCCCCCGCGGCAGGGCGGCCGGTCCTCGACTGGGTCATCGTGCCGAGGATGGTGCCACCGCCGCCCGCGCCCGGGCCGAGCAGCTGCGGTTGTGCGGCCGAAGCCAGCCACTAGGGTCGGACGGGACCGCACGGGAGCCCTCCCCGGAGGGGCAGCCCGACCAGCCCGCCACGGAGGTGCGATCGTGCCAGCCGACCTCGCTCCGGTGGCCGCACCGGAGCCAGGCTCGGTGCTCGATCCCGTGGGCCCCGAGGCGGCGCAGATCGCCGGCCTCACCTGGTTCATGATCGTCCTGGGCGGTCTGCTGTGGCTGGCCACCGTGGTGTTCCTGGTGCTGGCCCTCCGGCACCGCGCGCGCCGCGAGCCACGGGCCGCGAACCGGGGCGCGAAGGCCTTCATCGCCGTGTGGGGCGTGGTCGTCCCGATCGTCGTCCTGCCCGCCGTCTTCGCCTACAGCCTCGTGGTGGGCGTCGACATCTCCCGGCCTGCCCCTCCCGAGGCGCTCACCGTCGAGGTCGTCGGCCACCAGTTCTGGTGGGAGGTGCGCTACCCCGACGCCGACGTGGTGACCGCCAACGAGATCCACGTGCCGGTCGGCCGCCCCGTCCGGCTGGAGATGACGTCGGCGGACGTGATCCACAGCCTCTGGATCCCGCCGGTGGCCGGCAAGCTCGACCTCCTCCCCGGGCAGACCAACGTCCTGTCCTTCCAGGTCGAGGAGGCCGGTCGCTACCTCGGGGAGTGCGCCGAGTTCTGCGGCATCCAGCACGCCCGCATGCAGTTCGTCCTCGTCGCCCAGGAGGAGGACGAGTTCGCCGACCACCTGGTCGCGTTGCAGGCGGGCTCCGCGGAGCCGGACGGCGAGCTCGAGGAGGCCGGCCGCGAGGTGTACCTGGCCGCGGGCTGCGGGCAGTGCCACCGGATCGAGGACGTCAGCGAGGGGGACGACTTCGCCCCGGACCTCACCCACCTCGCGTCCCGGGACACGATCGCCGCGGGGATGCTCGAGAACACGCGGGGCAACCTGGCGGGCTGGATCCTCGACCCGCAGGGCCTCAAGTCGGGGGTCCGCATGCCGCCGAACAACCTCTCGGGCGACGACCTGCAAGCGCTGCTGGCCTATCTGGAGAGCCTCGAATGACCGCGCTGCAGGATCCCCCGGCCACAGAGGACCGGCTCGCCGCCACGTGGGCCACCCCACCCGGCCTGGCCGGCTGGTTCACGGCCCTCAACCACAAGCAGGTGGGCCAGCGCTTCCTCATCACCGCGTTCGTCTTCTTCGCCCTGGGCGGCATCCAGTCGGTGCTGATGCGCTGGCAGCTCGGGAGCGCCGAGAGCACCTTCCTCGACGCGCAGACCTACAACGAGCTGTTCACCATGCACGGCACGACGATGATGTTCCTGTTCGCCGTGCCGGTGGGCGAAGCCTTCGCGATGTACTTCCTGCCGCTCATGCTCGGCACCCGGGACCTGCCGTTCCCCCGGCTGACCGCCTTCGGCTGGTACATCTACGTGCTCGGCGGGATCTTCCTCTACAGCAGCTTCCTGTTCGGCCAGGTCCCCGACGGCGGCTGGTTCGCCTACACCCCGCTCACCGGGCCCGAGTACTCCCCGAGCAACTCGATGGACTTCTGGCTGCTGGGCGTGACGTTCGTGGAGATCGCGACGATCGCCGGGGCGGTCGAGCTGGTGGTGCTGATCCTCCGGTACCGGGCGCCGGGCATGAAGATCAGCCAGATGCCGCTGCTGGCGTGGAACGTGCTGGTCACCGGGATCGCCGTCATCTTCGCGTTCCCGCCGCTGGTGGTCGCCAGCGTGCTCCTCGAGCTGGACCGCAAGATCGGCACGCACTTCTACGATCCGGCGGCCGGTGGCGAGTCCTTGCTCTGGCAGCACCTGTTCTGGTTCTTCGGCCACCCCGAGGTCTACATCATCCTGCTGCCGGGGCTGGGCATCGTCTCCACGATCGTGCCGGTCTTCGCCCGCAGCCGGATCGTCGGCTACAGCCTGATCGCCGTCTCGACGGTCGCCATCGGCATCCTGTCGTTCGGCGTGTGGGTGCACCACATGTTCGTGACGGGGATCCCGCAGCTCGGGCTGGCCTTCTTCTCCGTGGCGAGCCTGTTCATCCCGATCCCGAGCGCCATCCAGGTCTCGGCGTGGATCGCCACCATCTGGCAGGGCCGGGCGGTGTGGAAGACGCCGATGATGTACGTCGTCGGCTTCATCGTGATCTTCGTCCTCGGCGGGGTCACCGGGGTGATGGTCGCCTCGGTCCCGTTCGACCAGCAGGCGCACGACAGCTACTTCGTCGTCGCGCACTTCCACTACGTGCTCATCGGCGGGATCCTCTTCCCGGTGCTGGCCGCCGTCCACTTCTGGATGCCGAAGATGAGCGGCCGCCTGCTCGACGAACGCATCGGCAAGACGGCGTTCTGGCTGACCTTCGTCGGCTTCAACGTGACGTTCTTCCCGCTGCACATCACCGGGCTGCAGGGCATGCCGCGCCGCCTCTACACCTACGCGGAGAACACGGGGTGGGAGCTCACGCAGGCGATCGCGACCGCGGGCACCGTCGTCCTCACCCTGGGCCTGCTCATGACGCTGGGCAACGTGGTGCTGTCGGCGCGGTACGGCGAGCGGGCCGGGGACGACCCGTGGGGCGGGGAGACCCTGGACTGGTACGCGACCTCGCCGCCGCCGGCCTACAACTTCCGCGGCATCCCGGAGGTCGCCAGCCGCTCGCCGCTGTGGGACACCCGGCCCTTCCGGCCGAAGTACGACCCGGCCACCTGGCAGGACGAGCTGCGCGAGCCCCGCGCTCCCGTGCGGCAGGTCGTGCTCACCAGCATCCTCGACGCCGCCCCCGAGGAGCTGGTCACCCTGCCGCAGAAGTCGTGGTGGCCGCTGCTGATGGCCTCCTCGCTCACCGTCGCCCTGATCGGCACGATGATCGACGTCTACCCCGTCGCCCTCACCGGTGTGCTCGCCGCGGTCGTGACCGGTGTGGCCTGGGTCTGGAACAGGCAGGACCGGCTGTGAGGACCAGCGGACACGCCGGGGACGCCGCCCCCCGTCCGGCCCCGCACATCGCCCGCGGCACCGGGTGGTGGGGGATGCTGCTGCTCCAGCTCGTCCTGGTGTCGATGCTCGCGGCGCTGCTGTTCTCCTACTTCTACCTGCGCGACGGCTTCGACACGTGGCCGCCCGAGCCGGCGCCCGCCCCCGCGCTGGGGCTGACCGCGGTCGCCACCGCGCTGCTGCTGCTCAGCGCCGTCCCGGTGGCCGCGGTCCACCTGTCGGCGCGGGCCGGGAAGGCGGCCGGCCGGGTCCCCGCCGCGCTGGCCGCCGCCGTCGTCCTCGGGGTGGCGTTCCTCCTCGTGCAGTTCGCCGACTACGCGGCCAACGACATCGACCCGCAGCGCGACGTGTACGGCTCCCTCTTCCTCGCCCTCGCCGGCTTCCACCACGTCAACGCCGCCCTGGCCCTGCTCGGGCTGGGCATCGTGCTACTGCGCGTGCGGACCGGCAG
Source organism: Blastococcus sp. SYSU DS0753 (assembly GCF_054051175.1). NCBI lineage: Bacteria > Bacillati > Actinomycetota > Actinomycetes > Geodermatophilales > Geodermatophilaceae > Blastococcus > Blastococcus sp. SYSU DS0753. The sequence goes on from NZ_JBJHAT010000025.1 coordinate 53,706, forward strand.
CATGCCCCCCCGCGAGCAGGAGATGGCGGTGACCGCCGCGCACTACTGGTACTTCGTGGTCTGGTCCTGGATCGTCATCGCCGCCACCCTCTACCTGACGCCGAGGTTCTGGTGACCGCCGCGACTCCGGAGACCAAGCGCCCCGCCGGCCGGCCGGTCCTGTTCTGGTTCGGTGTCGGCGGTGGCACCGCGGCCTGGCTGCTGCACCTGCTGGTCGGCTACTGGTTCATCGAGATCGGGTGCCCCACCGAGGGCCTGGCGCTCCCCGTCTTCCTCGTCGTGCTGACCGTGGCCCTCACGGTCATGGCCCTGGCCGCGACCTGGGCGTCCTGGTGGTCGATGCGGCACCTGCCACCGCAGCCGGAGTCCGCCGCCGTCCCCGGTCCCGAGCTCCGGCCGCTGCTGCCCTGGCGGCGTCGGCGCGACCCCGCGGACGCGCCCCCGGCCGGCGCCTGGGACCCGGTGCCGAGCCCCGCGCGCAACCGGCTGCTCGCGCTCACCGGCCTCACCATGAACCTGCTGGCGGTCGGCCTGATCGTGCTGGCGCTGCCCCCCGTCCTCGTGTACGGACCGTGCTGGTGACCGGGGGACGGCGGGGAATGCGGGCCCGGCTGGCGGCGGCGCTCGTGGCCGCCGCGGCCGGGCTGAGCGCCTGCACCGACGCGACCGGCGAGCCGCAGGTGTCCGCGGACCGCGGGCGCGAGCTGCTGCGCGAGTACGGCTGCGCGGCCTGCCACCAGGTGCCGGGGGTGACCGGGCCGCAGGGCCGGGTGGGTCCGCCGCTCGGGACGCTCGTCGAGCGGCGGGTGATCGCCGGGCAGCTCCCCCACACGCCCGAGAACCTGCGGAGCTGGATCCAGGACCCCCAGGAGCTGGACCCCGGCAACCTGATGCCCGACCTCGGGGTGACCGACGAGGACGTCGACGCCATCGTCGCCTACCTGTACTCGCTGGAGCCCTCGTGAGCCGCCGCCGGATCCCGACGGCCGCGCGCCTGCTCCAGGTGCTGGCGCTGGTCGCGGCCTGCGTCGCCCTCACCCTGGTGGCGGCACCGGTCGAGGCCGCCCCGGCCCCGGCGCCGCCCGCCGAGGAGGTCGCCGACGGCGGGACCGTCTACCAGCGGTACTGCGGGATCTGCCACAACAACGACGGCAGCGGCATCCCCGGGACCGGCGACGAGGCGGGGCCGGACCTGCGCGGATTGCCGGTGGCCTACGTCGACCTGGTCATCCGCACCGGCCGGATGCCGATCCTGCACCGGCCGGTCGGCGCCGTGGAGGAACAGCTCACCGACGCCCAGCGCGAAGCGGTCGTCACCTGGATGGCCGAGGAGTTCGACCTGGAGGGCGGGATCCCGGAGGTGGGGGCAGGCGACCCGGGCCGCGGGCAGCCGCTCTGGCTGACCAACTGCGCGCCCTGCCACAGCGCCGGGGGCAACGGCGGCATCTCGGCCGACGGGACGGTCGCCCCGGAGGTCACCGGCATCGACCCCACCGGCATCGTGGAGGCGATCCGGGTCGGCCCGTTCGAGATGCCCCGGTTCGGCGACGAGGTCCTCAGCGAGCAGGACGCCGCCGACATCGCCGCCTACGTGCAGGACCTGTCGGACGCCGAGACCACACCCCTGGGGCTCTCGGACGTCAGTCGCGTCTACGGCGGTGTCTTCACCGGCCTGATCGCCCTGGCCATGGCGGGCGCGCTGGTGCTCGTCGTCCGGACCGGCCGGCGATCGGCCCCGGAACCGGCCGGGCGCACCCCCTCGGACCCGGAGGACAGGGAGGGCACGGAGCAGTGACGGCCACGGAGCCCCGCCCGGAGTCCCGCCCCGCGCTCCTGCGCCGCCCGGTCCCGCTCGCGGCCGGAGCCGTGGCGGCGATCCTGCTCGCGGCGTTCGTGGCGGGCCTGGTGCTGGACTGGCCCACCTCCGCGCTCGGGCTGCTCCTCGGCATCGGCACGCTGTGCGCCGCTCTCGTCGTGGCCGCCGCGCTGCCCGCTGACGAGGATCAGGAGCTCGTCTGGCCGGGCCAGCGCGAGCCGGGGGACGCACCGCTGCTCGCGGCGGTCGCCGGTCACCCGGTCCGCCGGCGCTGGGTCCTCGGTGGCGTCGGCGTCGGCGCGCTCGCCGGGATCGGCCTGCTCGCCTGGCTGGGCCGGGACGAGCCGCCGGCCACCAGCTGGCGGCGGGGGACGCACCTGGTGACCGCCGAGGGCCAGCGGATCCGCGCGGCGGACGTGCCGATCGGCGGCTTCGGCACCGTGTGGCCCGAGGGCGCCGCCCGGGAGGACCTGGCGGCGGTCGTGCTGGTGCGGCTCTCCGCGCAGAGCGCGCAGCCGCCGACGGTCCTCGACTGGGTCGTCGGCGAACGGCTGGTCGCCTACTCGAAGGTCTGCACGCACGCCGGCTGCCCGGTCGGGCTGTACCAGGAGGACAGCGACTCGCTGTTCTGCCCCTGCCACCAGGCCACCTTCGACGCGGCGCGCGGGGCGGTACCGACGTTCGGGCCGGCGTCGCGCCCCCTCCCCCAGCTCCCCCTCGGCGTCGACGCGGACGGCTTCCTGGTGGCCCTCGGCGACTTCGCGACGCCCATCGGTCCGGTGCGCGGATGAGCGTCCAGGAAGCCCCCACCCGGCCCCGGTGGCTACGCGAGCTGTTCGTCCCGACGCACTGGTCGTTCCTGCTGGGGCCGGTCGCGGTGATCTGCTTCGCCGTCCTGCTGCTGACCGGGCTGGTGCTGACCTTCTTCTACGAGCCGTCGGCCGAGCTGGTGGAGTACCAGGGCTCGGCCGACCTCTACGACGGCCGGGAGCTGCCGGCCGCGTTCTCCTCCGTCGTCTCGATCAGCCACGACCTGCCCGGCGGGCTGCTGCTGCGCCGGGTGCACCGGGTGGCGAGCTACCTGTTCGTCGCGGCGCTGCTGCTGCACGTGCTCCGGGTGCTCCTCGCCGGGGCCTTCCGGGGTCGCCGCATCTCGAACTACCTGCTCGGCCTGGTCCTGCTCGCACTGGCCTTCGCGCTGGGTTGGTCGGGCCAGAACCTGGTGTACGACGTGATCACCGGCAGCAGCGTCCGGATCGGGTACTCGATCGCGGCGAGCATGCCCTGGCTCGGCGGGGAGCTGGCCGACCTCGTCTTCGCGGGCCCGGACGTCGCCGACGTCGTCCCCCGGCTGTTCTGGCTGCACGTCCTGCTGCTGCCGGTCGCCTTCGGAGGGTTGCTCGCCGTCCACCTGTGGCTCGTCGTCCGCCAGCGGCACACAGTCCTGCCGCGGCGCCGTCGCCCCGACGGGCAGCTGGTCGTGGCGACCCCCGGCCGGAGCGGGCTGCGGTCCCGCGCGCTGCTGCTCACCCTGCTGACCACCACGCTGCTCGTCGTCTCCGCCGCGCTGGTCCCCTTCGGGGACGTCCTGCACATCGGCCCGTACCTGCCCGGTGTGGCCGGCAACGACATGTACCCGGACTGGTACCTGTTCCCGGCCGAGGGCGGCATCCTCCTCCTGCCGGCCGTGGAGTTCAGCATCCTGGGGGCGACGATCACCAACCCGTTCCTGGGCGGTGTCCTGCTGCCGGTGCTCATCGGCGGGGCGGTGCTGGTCTACCCGCTGCTGGAGCGGCTGTTCCGCCGGCGTCCGGAAGCCGACCTCGACCTCAGCGAGCGGCCGCTCGACGCGCCGTTCCGCGTCGCCTTCGTCACCTTCGTCGTGGTGCTCGGCGCGGTGACGGGCGCGGGGGCGGCCAGCGACGTGATCGCCCAGGTGCTCGGGCTGGAGGTGGTCACCGTCATCTGGTTCCTGCGCATCGCGCTGGTGGCGGCCCCGCCGGTGCTCGCGGGCGCTCTGTTCTGGTACGCCCGGCGGCGCTCCCGCCAGTCCCCGCTCTGACCCCGGGCGTCGCGGCTCAGGCCACCCGCAGCTCCTCGACGTCGGCCTCGCGCAGGCTCACGCCGAGCCCCGGGGCAGCGAGGTCCGGCCGGACCCGGCCCTCCCGCGGCTCGGGGGCGCCGTCGAACAGCCGGCGCTCGAACCGCTCGTGGTCGTGGAACCACTCGAGGTGGCGCAGGTTGGGCGTGGCCAGGCCGAGGTGTGCGTGCAGGGTGGGCACGCAGTGCGCGGAGACCTCGAGCCCGTGCCCCGCGGCCACCGCCGCCGCGCGCAACCACTCGGTGACCCCGCCGCAGCGGCTGGCGTCCACCTGCAGGCAGTCGACGGCGCCGGCGCCGCAGAGGGCAGCGAAGTCCTCGATCCGCGCGCCGTACTCCCCGGCGGCGACGTCGCAGTCCAGGGACCGGCGCACGAGTCGCAGCCCGGCCAGGTCGTCGGAGGAGACCGGCTCCTCGAACCAGACCACCCCCAGGTCGTCGAGCGCCCGGCCCACCCGGACCGCCTGCTTGGCGGTGTAGCCGCCGTTGGCGTCGACCAGCAGATCGACGCGGTCCCCGACGACCTCGCGGGCCAGCCGCGTGCGGGCCAGGTCGCGGCCCTCCGCGCTGCCCCACGACTCCCCGATCTTGATCTTCACCCGGTCGAAGCCCCGGTCGAGCCAGCCCGTCAGCTGCTCGCGGGTCGCGGCGTCGTCGTAGGTGGTGAACCCACCGCTGGCGTAGACCGGCGAGTCCCGCCGCACGGCCCCCAGGAGCACCGCCAGCGGCACGTCGAGCAGCCGCGCCTTCAGGTCCCAGAGGGCGACGTCGACCGCGGAGATCGCCATCGCGACCAGGCCGGGAACGCCGGCGTTGCGGGCGGCCCGGGCCATGGCATGCGTGGCGTCCTGCGGGTGCAGGGCCGATCGCCCCTCCACCACGCCGGCGAGCAGGCCGGGGATGAGCGCCGCGGTGGACTGGTCGGCATAGGTCCAGCCGGTCCCGGTGCGGTCCCCGGCAGCGGCGTGCACCACGATCGCCGTCGTCGCGTCCCACTGCAGGGTGCCGTCGGCCTCGGGGCGGTCGGTCGGCAGCCGGTAGACGGCAACGACCACGCTCTGCACCGGGACGTCCGGTGTGGTTCCCACGGCAGCGGTGCTCCTCTCCAGGAGGTGGTCAGCCGGCGGAGCGGCCGGTCAGCGTGCGCCGCACCGCGGTGACCGCCCCGGTCACCGCGGCGGTGGTGACGCCGCCGGCCGCCGCGAGCACCGCCCCCTGCGCCAGCCGGCCCGGCGGATGCGGGGCCGGTGCCAGCACCCGTTCCGGGTTGTCCTCGAGCCGCGCGCCGGTCACCAGACCGGCGAGCGCCTCGGCCAGGTGCACCGCCCTGCGGCCGGTGTCGGCCTGCTCGACCTGGGTGCGGCAGCTGAAGCCGTCGGCGAGCACCACCGCCTGGGGGTCGCCCTCGCGCACCGCGGGCAGCAGGGCCTGCTCGGCACAGGCCATGGAGACGTCGTAGTGGCCGCGCTCGAACCCGAAGTTGCCGGCCAGTCCGCAGCAGCCGGAGTTCAGCACGTCGGCGTCGAACCCGGCCCTCCGCATCAGCTCGCGGTCCTGGTCGAAGCCCATGATCGAGTGGTGGTGGCAGTGGGTCTGGACCATCGCCGCGCGATCCGCCCGAGGGGGCTCCCACTCCGGAGCGCGCTCGCCCAGCAGCTCGGCGAGCGTGCGGGTGGACGCCGCGAGCAGCCGGACGTCCTCGTCGTCCGGGAGCAGCTCAGGGGCGTCGGACCGGAAGACCGCGGTGCAGCTGGGCTCCAGCGCCACGACCGGCATGCCCGCGCGCAGCTCCGGTGCGAGCGCGCCCGCCGTCCGGCGCAGGATCCGTGCGGCCGTCGCCAACTGGCCCGTGGAGATCCAGGTGAGCCCGCAGCAGAGCTCCTGGTCGGGGATTCGCACGGTGAAGCCGGCGTCCTCCAGCACCGTCACCGCCGCCTCGCCGATGTGCGGCTGGAAGAACTCGGTGAACGTGTCCGGCCAGAGCAGCACCTCGCCGCGCTCCCCCGTTCCTCGGGGTCCCCGGTCGCGGTACCAGGAGGTGAAGCGCTGCGGGGCGAACAGCGGCAGGTCGCGCTCCGGGGTCACCCCGCCGACCGCCTTGGCCACCGTGCGCACCCCCGGCGTCTGCGTCAGGGCGTTCACCACCCGCGGCGCCAGCGCGGCGAACCGCGCGACCAGCGGCAGCCAGCCGAGCGTGTAGTGGGTCCGCGGGCGCAGCCGGCCCGCGTAGTGGTGCGACAGGAACTCCGCCTTGTACGTCGCCATGTCCACGTCGACCGGGCAGTCGCTGCGGCAGCCCTTGCACGCCAGGCAGAGGTCCAGCGCGTCCCGGACCGCGGTGGAACGCCAGCGGTCGCGGATGACGTCGCCGCGGAGCATCTCGAACAGCAGGCGCGCGCGGCCGCGGGTGGAGTGCTTCTCGTCGCCGGTCACCTGGTAGCTCGGGCACATCACCTGGCCGGACCCGACCTCCAGGGAGGAGCGGCACTTGCCGACGCCGACGCACCGGGCTGCGGCGTGGGCGAACGAGCCGTCGTCCTCCGGGTAGCCGAAGGCGACCTCGGGCTGCCAGGCGGGGTAGTCGGCGGTGACCCGGAGGTGCTCGTCGAGGGGGTACGGGGCGACGACCTTCCCCGGGTTCATCCGGTTGTCCGGGTCCAGCAGCGCCTTCATGCGGCCGAACGCCTCGACGATCTCGGGTTCGAACATCCGGGGCAGCAGTTCGCCGCGCACCTGACCATCGCCGTGCTCGCCGGACATGGAGCCGCCGTAGCGGGTGACGAGCTCGGCGGCGTCCTCGAGGAACGGCCGGTAGGTGTCCTCGCCGCCCGGTGCGCCCAGCGGGAACGGTATGCGCAGGTGCACGCACCCGTGACCGAAGTGCCCGTACAGGGAGGAGGGCGTCAGGCCGTGCCGGTCGAGCAGCTCCGCGAGGTCGGCCAGGTACTCCCCGAGCTGATCGGGTGCGACGGCGGAGTCCTCCCACCCCGGCCAGGTGTCGTGCGCGTCCGGCGGATGCGCAGTTGCGCCGAGCCCGGACTCGCGGAAGGCCCACATGTCCGCCTGGTCCGCGGGGTCGCTCAGGACCAGCACGGCCGGCGGCTCGGGCGCGGAGCGGAGGTCCTCGACCATCCGATCCATGCGTCCGCCCAGTTCCTCCTCGTCCTCCCCGGCGAGCTCGACCAGCAACCAGCCGCTGCCGTCGGGCAGCTTCTCCAGGGCCCGGGGGTTCATCCCGAGCTCGTCCTGGTTGCGGCGGAGCACCTCGTCGACGCCCTCGAGCCGGTGCGGACGGTGCGGGAGCAGCCGGGCGACGTCGCGGCCCGCGGCGACGACGTCGGGGTAGCCCAGGACCGCCAGGCGGCGCACCCGCGGCAGCTCCGACAGCTGCAGCTCCGCGCGCAGCACGGTCACCAGCGTCCCCTCGCTGCCCACCAGCGCCCGGGCCACGTCGAAGCCGTTCTCGGGCAGCAGCGCGTCGAGGTTGTAGCCGGAGACGCGGCGCGGGATCCGCGGGAAACCGGTGCGGATCTCGGCGAGGTAGCGGTCCCGCAGCGCCCGGAGCCCGCGGTAGACCTCGGCGCGGCGGCCACCCGCCCGGACGATCTCGGCGTACTCCTCGTCGCTCGTCGGCCCGACCCACATGCGGGTGCCGTCGGGCAGCAGGACCTCCAGCCGGGAGACCTTGTCCACCGCCTTGCCGTACACCTGCGCCGAGGCCCCGCACGCGTTGTTGCCGAGCATGCCGCCGACCGTGCAGGTCCAGTGGGTCGCCGGCTGCGGCCCCCAGGTGAGCCCGTGCTCGGCGAGCCGGGCGTCGAGGTGGTCGAGCACCATGCCCGGCTCCACGACGCAGGTCCGCCGGTCGGTGTCGACCGAGACCAGGCCGGTGCAGTACCGGCTCCAGTCCAGGACGACGGCGGCGTTGGTGGTCTGGCCGGCGAGGCTGGTGCCGCCGCCTCGCGACAGCAGGGGCACACCGTGCTCGCGGCAGACCGCCGCCGCCTCGACCGCCGCCTCCACCGTCCGCGGTTCCACGACCCCCAGCGGCGGGATCCGGTAGTTCGAGGCATCGGTGGAGTACGCGCCGCGGGTGCCGGTGTCGAACCGGACACCGCCGTCGACCCGACGCAGGTCGGCCGCCAGCGCCGCGACGTCCACCCGGTGGGGCCCGGCAGGCTCCGGCGGCAGGCTGGTGGGTGGGGGCAGATCGGTGACCGCCATCGCTCAGGCCCGGTGCGGCAGGAACTCCTGGATCTTGGTCTTGGCCCCCTGCCTGACCACACCCCACGCGTCCTCGTCGCCCTTGAACAGCGACCTGGCCGTCTCGGTCATCTGCTCGAGCGTCGCGTGCGGCGGGATGGGCGGTACGTCGGCGTCGACGTGCACGTCGAGCAGCGCCGGCCGGCCCGCCGCCAGCGCGCGGTCCCACGCCGGCCCCAGCTGGCCCGGGTCGTCCACCGTGATCGCCTCGAAGCCGAGGCCGGCGGCGAACGCGGCGTAGGAGACGTCGGGCAGCGTCTGCGAGTCGGCGAGCTTCGGGAATCCGCCCATGGCCCGCATCTCCCAGGTCACCTGGTTGAGGTCGTTGTTGTGCAGGACCGCGATCACCATGCGGGGGTCGGTCCACTCCCGCCAGTACCGGGAGATGGTGATGAGCTCGGCCAGGCCGTTCATCTGCATCGCCCCGTCGCCGACGAAGGCGATGACCGGCCGGTCGGGGTGCCCGAACTTGGCACCGATGCCGTAGGGCACCGCCGGGCCCATGGTGGCCAGCGTCCCGGACAGCGAGCCCCGGGTGTCCGGGCCGAACCGCAGGTGACGCGCGTACCAGTTGGCCGACGACCCGGAGTCCGCGGTGATGATGGCGTTGCCGGGCATCCGATCGTTCAGCTCGTAGAACAGCCGCATGGGGTTGACCGGGTCGGCGTCGGTCATGGCACGCATGTGGATGGTCTCCCACCAGCGCCGGACACCGTCCTCGATGCCCTCCCGCCACGAGCGGTCGGCCTTGCGCTCCAGCAGCGGGATCAGCGCCCGGAGGGTGGTGGCGGCGTCCCCCACGAGGTTCAGCTCGTACGGGTACCGCATGCCGATGTACTTCGCGTCGTGGTCGATCTGGACCCCGCGGGCCTGGCCGTACTCGGGGAAGAACTCGCTGTAGGGCAGGTTGGAGCCGACCGTCAGCAGGGTGTCGCAGTCCTTCATCATGTCCCAGGTCGGCCGGGTGCCCAGCAGCCCGATCGACCCGGTCACGAACGGCAGGTCGTCGGGGAGCACGTCCTTGCCGAGCAGCGCCTTCGCCACGCCGGCGCCGAGGATGTCGGCGACCTCGATGACCTCCGCGCGGGCGCCCCGAGCCCCCTGGCCGACGAGCATCGCGACCTTGCTCCCGCTGTTGAGCAGGTCGGCGGCGGCGCGGATCGACCGGTCGTCCGGAACGATCGTCGGCGCCGAGGTGTGTGCGCTGCTGGAAGGCACCATCTTGTGCTCGTGCGTCGGCGGGCTGTACTCCAGCTCCTGCACGTCGGCCGGGATGATCACCGCGGTCGGCGCGTGCTCGGCGGCCGCGATCCGCATGGCGCGGTCGATCACGTTGGGGAGCTGCTCGGGCGTGTTCACCACGTGCACGTAGTGGTGGGCGACGTCCTTGAACAGCGACAGCAGGTCGACCTCCTGCTGGTAGGAGCCGCCCATGGCGCTCCGGTCGGTCTGCCCGACGATCGCGACCACGGGCACGTGGTCGAGCTTGGCGTCGTACAGCCCGTTGAGCAGGTGGATCGCGCCCGGCCCCGAGGTGGCCATGCAGACGCCCACCCGGCCGGTGAACTTGGCGTACCCCACCGCCTCGAAGGCGGACATCTCCTCGTGCCGGGACTGGACGTACTGCAGGCCGTCCTGCTTCCCGAACGCCTCGAGGATGCCGTTGATCCCGTCACCGGGATAGGAGAAGACCTTCTCGACGCCCCACTCCCGGAGGCGGTCCAGCAGGACGTCGGCGACAGTCTGGCTCATGGGGAGATCCCTCCCGTTGGGTTGCACCGTCCTTGGACGCGCTACCCGTCGAGCCGGGATGAAACCGAGACGGGACTTTACGATCGGATGACCATGTCCCCCAGTCGAGGTGAGGGGGACGACCGGTCGGTCGAGCACGTCGGCCCCCGGGGACGACACGGAGGCAGCCACGCTCACCGCCGAGCCCGCCTCGTCAGCGGGTGCTCGTGCTCGGGGCGGGGACGACGTCTTCTCCGGACTCGCGAGTGGGCGTGCAGCCCGGACCTTCCGGCCGCCCCGTTCAGGCCCCGACCCAACCCCCGGTAGCCGCGGACGCGGCACCGGCCAACCCGGGAGGACCGATGAGCGCAGGAGGAGACCACCGCGGGCACGGTGGACCGCATGATCCCGAGTTCCGCGTCGGGCGCGGAAAGCCGGCCCGGCGGCGGATCGCCGCGCTCGCCGTCGCGATCATCGTCATCATCTTCGCCGTCATGCTGGGCGTGTGGCTGCTCGGCAGGTCCGCCGCCGACGCGCAGAGCCCAGCCGGGGCCGGGGGCGCGGACCACAGCGCTGAGGCGGAACCGGCCGCTGACGGGGTTTGCCCGGGCCTCGATCGGTCCGGTCAGCGGGCCGACCGGACCGCCTGAGCGAGCCGGACTCGAGGCACACGGTCTCGGGCACGTGCTCGAGCGCGCACCCGCACCGACGCAGCCACCCCGCCCCGGCCGTCGGTGAGGACGACCCGGTCGGACTGCGTACCCACGGTCGGCCGCTGACGACAGTGGCCCCGCCGAGCCCGTCTCCGGGGCCCGGCGGGGCCACTGCACTGCGTTGGTAGCGGGGACAGGATTCGAACCTGCGACCTCTGGGTTATGAGCCCAGCGAGCTACCGAGCTGCTCCACCCCGCGTTGCGTCCGCCACCCTACCCTTCGGGCGGGACCGACCCGCTGTCGGCCCCGTGGTCGGCGCGACCACGGGGCCGACAGCCGGCTCAGGAGGTGCTGGACGTGCCCGCTGCCGGCGGCGCAGCCGTCGCCCCGCCGGTGGGGTGACCGTTCGGCGACGCCGTCGTGCCGGGAAGCAGCGGGTCCTCCGGAGCGCGGCGCGGGAGACGGGGCTCCTCCCCCAGCCCCTTGACCAGCGACGCGAGCACCATGAGGAGCACGACCGCGAAGGGGAAGGCGGCGACGATCGAGGCGGTCTGCACCCCGCCCAGGCCGCCGCTGACCAGCAGGACGGCTGCGGAGGCGGAGATGACCAGCCCCCAGATCACGCTGACGACGCGCGCCGGGTCCTGCCCACCGCGGCTGCTGAGCGAGCCGAGCACGAAGGTGGCGGAGTCGGCGCTGGTCACGAAGAACGTGACGATCAGGATCATCGCCCCGATCCCGGCCACCACCCCACCGGGCAGCGTGTCGAGCAGCCCGAACAGCTGCGACTCGGTCGACTGCCCGGCGAGCTCCGCCCCCTCCTGCTCGGCGAGGATTCCGGCTCCGCCGAAGACGGAGAACCACAGCCCGCTGACCAGCGTCGGCACCGCCAGCACGCCGATGACGAACTCCCGGATGGTGCGCCCGCGCGAGATGCGCGCGATGAAGGTCGCGACGAAGGGCGACCAGGAGATCCACCACGCCCAGTAGAAGATCGTCCAGCCGTTGATCCAATCCGACCGCTCGGCGTCGAAGGGGCCGGTCTGCAGGCTCATCGTGGGGAGCTCGGCGAGGTAGCTGCCGAGGGTCGTGGTGAACGCACCGACCAGCCGGCCGGACGCCGCGGTGAACAGCACGAAGGCGAAGAGCCCCACCGCGAGGACGACGTTGGCGGTCGACAGCCACTTGATCCCGCGGTTGATCCCGGAGAGCGCCGAGATCAGGAAGAGGACGGTGACCACCGCGATGATGGCCAGCTGCACGCCGGAACCGGTCGCGATGCCGTCGTCGAGCGAGGCGAGGCCCCCGTTGATCTGCGCGGCGCCCAGGCCGAGCGACGTGGCGACACCGAAGACGGTGGCGACCACGGCGACCGTGTCCACCGCCACGCCGAGCGGGCCGTCGACGCGGTCACCGAGCAGCGGTCGCAGCGCCCCGCTGATCGTGGCCTTCCAGCCGCGGCGGAACCGGGCGTAGGCCAGGGCCAGGGCCAGGACGGCGTAGATGCCCCAGGGGTGCAGGCCCCAGTGGAAGAACGAGTAGCGCAACGCATCCCGGGCGGCCTCCGTGGTCCCCGGGTCGGCCGTCGGCGGGGTGAGGAAGTGCGACACCGGCTCCGCCACGCCCCAGAACACCAGGCCGATGCCCATACCCGCGCTGAAGAGCATCGAGAACCAGGCCCGGGTGCTGTACTCCGGCCGGTCGGTGTCCGCACCCAGCCGCACCCGTCCCCACCGCGAGGCCGCGACCACGATCACCGCGACCAGCACGATCGTGGCGGTGAGCAGGTAGAACCAGCCGAACCGGTCGACCACGAAGGTGCGCGCCGAGGTGGCGGCGGAGTCGAGGGACTCCGGTGACAGCACGCCCCAGAGGACGAAGGGGAGCACGATGGCCAGCGAGGCCCAGAAGACGGCGGATGTTCTTCGCACGAGCGGAAGGATCCTTCGGTCGGGAACAAGAGAGCCGGGCGCCCACCGGCGGCAGACCGTACGGGGGCGGGGTCGACGGCCGGACGACGATCCAGACTTGCACCACTTGCGGAGCGCCGCATCTTTCCGGGCGTGACAAGCCCCACCCCCGCGGGACCGGAACCGTCGGGGATCGTGGGCGGGTGCCACCTCAGCCGCCCACGCAGCAGGACCCCCACCACGCCGTCGACCTCGCCCTCCGGGCGGGGGAACTGCTGCTGTCGGCCGGCGCCAGCGCCGCCGAGGTGACCGCCACGTGCACGGTCGTGGCCCGGTCCTGCGGGCTCGGGCGGGTGGAGTGCGACATCACCTTCACCTCGATCACGGTCTCCGGCCACCCCGCCGCGGACGCCGCCCCGATCAGCGGGCTGCGCCTGGTCCAGCGGCGGGAGCTGGACTACTCCCGCGCCACCGCCGTCCACAACGTGGTCGGCGACCTGGCCGCGGGACGGGTGACCCCGCCGGAGGCCGACCACCGGCTGCGGGCGATCGCCACCGCACGGCACCCCTACCGCCGGTGGGTGGTCACCGGGGCGCGTGCGTTCCTGGCCGCCGGGGTAGCCGTGCTGCTCGGCGCCGGGCCCGTGGTGACGGCGGCCGCCTTCGGTGCCACGGTGCTGGTCGACCTCGCCATCGACCGCCTCGGCCGCCGCGGACTGCCGCCCTTCTTCCTCAACGCCGCCGGCGGGCTGATCGCCACCTCGGTCGCCCTCGCCCTCGTGGCCGCCGACATCGGCGTCCGCCCGTCGCTCGTCGTCGCCGGCGGCATCGTGCTGCTGCTGCCGGGTGTCACGCTCGTCGGCTCGGTGCACGACGCGATCACCGGCTTCTACGTGACGGCGAGCGCCCGGGCCTTCGAGACGTTGCTGCTGACGGCCGGGATCATCAGCGGGGTGGCGGTCGGGCTGTCGATCGGCGTGCGGCTCGGCGTGCCGATGACGATGTGGGACCCCTCGCCCAGCGGTTTGGCGGAGGTGCCGCTGCAGCTCGCGGCCGCAGCCGCCGTCTCGGCCTCCTTCGCCGTCGCCAACTACGCCCCCCGGCGCACCCTGGCTCCGGCGGCGGCCGCCGGTGCGCTCGGCTGGGCGGTGTTCGTCGGGCTGGACCAGCTGCGGCTGTCGGTCACCCTCGCGACGGCCGCCGCCGCCGTCGTCATCGGCCTCGGCAGCTTCGTCATGGCTGCCCGCCAGCGGGTCCCCGCGCTGGTCTACGTGGCCGCCGGGATCATCCCGCTGCTGCCCGGGCTCGCCATCTACCGGGGTCTGCGCCGGCTCACCGAGGGCGACACGCTGGGCGGCCTCACGCTGCTCGGGACCGCCATCGCCATCGGCCTGGCGCTGGCGGCGGGGTCCCTGCTCGGCGAGTACGTGGCGCAGTCCCTGCGACGGACCAGGCTGCCCGGGGAGCGGCGCCTGACCGGCCTGGTCCAGGCCCGAGGAGCACGCGCGCGGAGCGTCACCGGCGGCGGTCGCGGGGTGGCGCGCGCCTGACGCGGAGGCGTCGGCACGGACCCGTGTGAACGGTGGGACGGGCCGTCACGCGCGAGGCGCCGGACCCGTGCGCCTCCGGCACCCCCGTTCCCGGCCCGCCTACAGTCCGGGTCGTGGCGGGGGACGTGGCGGCGAGCAGTTTCGTCGGAGACCCGCAGCCGGTGGAGATCCACCACCGCGGGATCTGGTACTCCGGCGAGCTGCTCGGCTGGCGGCACACCCCCGACGGCCGGGTCTCCGCCCGCGTGCGGTGCACCGTCGACGGGCTGCGGCACTCGACGTGGAAGGACCTCGCCGAGCTCCGCCTGCCGGATCCGGCCCACCCACCGCGGCGAGAACCGTTCCCCGCACCGCCGGCACGCCCGCTGGCCGCCGCGCCGGTGGCCGACCCGGACCGCACGCGCCCGCACACGCTGCTCGCCGCGCTGACCACGCGACCGCGCCCACCCGCGCACGTCGGCACGCCGCCGGCCCCACGGTTCCCCGCCGCCCCGGGGACGTCGTCTCCCGTCCAGCAGGTGCCGGCCGGAGGGCGCACCCCGACGGCGGAACCGGCGCTGCCGCCGGCACGACCGCGGCCGACGCCCTACCGCCGTGCACCACGCCAGGCCGACGGCTGGTCGCGCGACTGGCCCGACGCCCGCACGCACGAGGAGCTCAGCGCCGTCTGACCACGGGACCGGCGGCCCGAGCACCCGGAAGGACGAGAACGACGAAGGCCCGACCCCTGGTGGGGCCGGGCCTTCGTGGTGGTAGCGGGGACAGGATTCGAACCTGCGACCTCTGGGTTATGAGCCCAGCGAGCTACCGAGCTGCTCCACCCCGCGTCGGTGACACCACCGTACCAGCCCTGCCGGGGGGGGGGGGGGGGGGGGGGGGGGGGGGGGGGGGGGGGGGGGGGGGGGGGGGGGGGGGGGGGGGGGGGGGGGGGGGGGGGGGGGGGGGGGG
>NZ_JBJHAT010000026.1:0-66052 GCF_054051175.1 Blastococcus sp. SYSU DS0753
GGGGGGGGGGGGCGGGCGGGTGGGGGGGGGGGTGGGTGTGGTTGTTGTTGGGGTCTGGGGGGGGGGGCCCGCCCCCCCCCCCCCCCCCCCCCCCCCCCCCCCCCCGCGCGGTGAGCCAGGACGGCGCGTCGGCCCGTCCGCTGCGTCGCTCGGCCGCTCGGGTGATGCCGCGCAGCATGCCGCCGAAGACGAAGCCGTGGAAGAGGGCGACCGCCCACCAGTACAGGTGCCCGGCCAGCCCACGCGGGGCGAAGGTCGCCCGCTGGCGCAGGGTCGTACCGCCCGCGGCCGGGTCTTGTTCCACGTGGAACTCCAGCCAGGCGAGCCCGGGCAGCCGCATCTCGGCGCGCAGCCGGAGCAGCCGGCCCTCCTCGCGCTCCTCGACCCGCCAGAAGTCCAGCGCATCGCCGACGTAGAGCTCGTCGGGGTCGCGCCGTCCCCGCCGCAGACCCACCCCACCGACCGCCCGGTCCAGCCAGCCGCGGACCCGCCAGGCCAGCGGCCAGGAGTACCAGCCGGCGTCCCCGCCGATGCCCTCCACCACCTGCCACACGGTCTCGGCCGGAGCGGTCGTGGGCCGCACCCGCTCGTCGACGTAGAGGCTGCCCCCCGCCCAGTCCGGGTCGGTCGGCAGCGGGTCGGAGGGCGCGCCGGGGACCGACGCCGACGCCCAGCGGGTCACGACGTCGGAGTCGTGCACCCGCTGGATGGCCAGCCGCACCGCCTCGTCGAAGCCGAGCAGCCCCTCCGGCGGATCGGGCACGTAGCGGGCGATGTCGTGCTCGGTCGCGACGACGGTGTTGCGCAGCGACTCGACCAGCGGGCGCGCGATGGACGCGGGCACCGGCGTGATGAGGCCGACCCAGTGGCTGGACAGCGACGGGGTGAAGATCGGCACCGGCAGGATGCGCCGCCGCGGCAGCCCCGCGACCCGGGCGTAGCGACGCATCATCGTGGCGTAGTCCATGACGTCGGGGCCGCCGATGTCGAAGCAGCGGTGCACGTCGGCCGGCAGCCGGCCGCAGGCGACGAGGTACCGCAGCACGTCGCGGATCGCGATCGGCTGGATCCGGCTGTGCACCCACCGGGGCGTGACCATCACCGGCAACCGCTCGGTCAGGTGCCGCAGCATCTCGAAGGACGCCGACCCCGAGCCCAGGACGACGGCGGCGCGCAGCACCACCGTCGGCACGCCGGAACCGAGCAGGATCGCCGCGACCTCGGCTCGGGAGCGCAGGTGCGGGGAGAGCTCCTCGTCAGCCGGCGCCATCCCGCCCAGGTAGACCAGCCGGCCGACGCCGGCCGCGCGCACCGCCGCGGCCATCACCGTCGCGGTGTGCCGGTCGGCCGCCTCGAACTCCGGCCCGGTCCCCAGCGCGTGGATCAGGTAGTAGACGACGTCGACCCCGGCGCACGCCGCTGCGACCGACGGCGCGTCCCCCGCGTCGGCGCGCACGATCTCCACGTCCCCGGCCCACGGGTGGTCCCGCAGCCGCTCCGGCGAGCGGCTCATGACCCGCACGCGGTGGCCGGCGGCGAGGAGCGCGGGCACGAGACGGCCCCCCACGTAGCCCGTGGCTCCGGTGACGAGGCAGGTGAGGGGCGGGCCGGACTGGTCGTTGCCGGGGGCGGCGGCGGGTGGTGCCATACGGCCGAGTCTGCGGCCCCTCCGATGGCCGCGCGCGGCACGGAACCGGCCAGCGTCGCCCTGACGGCGTGTCGGGGTGGGGGCCAAGCAGGATGGTGGCGGAGCTCCCGCGAGAGGCGCAGACACGGCGTGAGGGCGTGCACGACGCTGTTCCTGTCACACCTCGCGGTATCGTGGGAGACGAAAACCGCCAGCAACCGGCTGAGCGCCCGCCTGCGCCGTCGAGCCCCCCGCACCGGCTGGGGCCGCGATGCGCCGGTTGCTCGAGAGGAAGGCCCCACGTGGTCGCAGCACCCCAGACCGAGTCCGCATACTCGGGCAGCTCCATCACCGTCCTCGAGGGTCTCGAGGCGGTGCGCAAGCGCCCCGGCATGTACATCGGCTCGACCGGCGAGCGCGGCCTGCACCACATGGTGTGGGAGGTCGTGGACAACGCCGTCGACGAGGCCCTGGCCGGCTACTGCGACACCGTCCGGGTGACCCTGCTGGCCGACGGCGGCGTCCGGGTCGAGGACAACGGCCGCGGCATCCCGGTGGACATGCACCCGGTCGAGAAGCGGCCCACCGTCGAGGTGATCATGACCGTCCTGCACGCGGGCGGGAAGTTCGACGGGAAGAGCTACGGCGTCTCCGGTGGTCTGCACGGCGTCGGCGTCACCGTCGTCAACGCGCTGTCCACGAGGCTCGACGTGCGTGTCTGGACCCACGGCAAGGAGTGGTTCCAGGAGTACGCGGAGGCCAAGCCCGGTCCGCTGCAGGAGATCGGTCCCACGAAGAAGCGCGGCACCGCGATCACCTTCTGGGCCGACCCGACGATCTTCGAGACGACGACGTACTCGTTCGACACGATCAGCCGGCGCCTGCAGGAGATGGCCTTCCTGAACAAGGGCCTGACCATCGTGGTGCGCGACGAGCGCCCCGGTCACGGCAAGGCCGAGACCGGCATCGGCGAGGAGTCGCTGGCCGAGGCGGCCGCGCCGGTCGCGGGCGAGGAGGAGGCGTTCGAGCCGACCGAGGTCACCTACCGGTACGACGGCGGCCTGGTCGACTACGTGGCCTACATCAACCGGCGCAAGACGCCGATCCACAAGTCGGTCATCGGCTTCTCCGCCGACGGCGTGGGCAAGAACGACACCGCGATGTCGGTGGAGATCGCGATGCAGTGGTCCGACGCCTACTCCGAGTCGGTGCACACCTTCGCGAACATCATCAACACCCACGAGGGCGGCACCCACGAGGAGGGTTTCCGCGCGGCGCTCACCTCCATCGTGAACCGGTACGCGGTGGAGAAGAAGCTCCTCAAGGAGAAGGACGACAAGCTCACCGGGGACGACATCCGCGAGGGCCTGGCGGCGATCGTCTCGGTCAAGCTCGGCGACCCGCAGTTCGAGGGCCAGACGAAGACCAAGCTCGGGAACACCGAGGTCAAGGGCTTCGTGCAGCGGGTGTGCAACGAGCAGATCGGCCACTGGTTCGAGGCCAACCCGACCGAGGCCAAGACGATCATCACCAAGGCGGCCTCCGCGGCTCGCGCCCGCCGCGCGGCGCAGGACGCCCGCAAGCTGGCTCGCAAGAGCCTGCTGTCGGTGAGCGGGCTGCCCGGCAAGCTGGCCGACTGCCGCTCCACCGACCCGCGCAACTCCGAGGTCTACATCGTCGAGGGCGACTCGGCCGGCGGCTCGGCGAAGTCCGGCCGCGACTCGATGTACCAGGCGATCCTGCCCATCCGCGGCAAGATCATCAACGTCGAGAAGGCGCGCATCGACCGGGTGCTCAAGAACGCCGAGGTCCAGTCGATGATCACCGCCTTCGGCACCGGCATCCACGACGAGTTCGACATCTCGAAGCTCCGGTACCACAAGATCGTGCTGATGGCCGACGCCGACGTCGACGGCCAGCACATCAGCACCCTGCTGCTGACGCTGCTGTTCCGCTTCATGCGGCCGCTGGTCGAGGGCCAGTACGTCTACCTGGCCAAGCCCCCGCTCTACAAGATCAAGTGGGGCGGCAAGATCGGCGACGAGTACGCCTACAGCGACAAGGAGCGCGACGCGGTCGTGAAGGCCGGCGTCGAGAGCGGCCGCAAGATCAAGGACGAGATGATCCAGCGGTTCAAGGGGCTCGGTGAGATGAACGCCAGCGAGCTCTGGGAGACCACGATGAACCCCGAGACCCGGATCCTCCGCCAGGTCACCCTCGAGGACGCCGCAGCCGCGGACGAGATCTTCAGCGTGCTCATGGGCGAGGACGTCGAGGCGCGGCGCAGCTTCATCACCCGCAACGCCAAGGACGTCCGCTTCCTCGACGTCTGAGGCCCCGTCCCGGGTCCCGCCCTGAGCTCGCGAAGGGTGGGAGGGCGGGGTCCATTAACGGTCGACTTGGCCTTTTGTCCACCCCTGTGCACCGACCTGTGGAGATCTGAACCGTGACGGAGACCCCACCCCGCGACCGCGTCGAAGCGGTCGACCTCCAGCAGGAGATGCAGCGCAGCTACATCGACTACGCGATGAGCGTGATCGTGGGCCGCGCGCTGCCCGAGGTGCGCGACGGCCTCAAGCCGGTGCACCGGCGCGTGCTGTTCGCCATGTACGACCAGGGCTTCCGCCCCGACCGCGGGTACGTCAAGTGCGCCCGCCCCGTCGCCGAGGTGATGGGTAACTACCACCCGCACGGTGACTCGGCGATCTACGACGCCCTCGTGCGGCTGGCCCAGCCCTGGTCGATGCGCTACCCGCTGATCGACGGGCAGGGCAACTTCGGCTCCCCGGGTAACGACCCGGCGGCCGCGATGCGGTACACCGAGTGCCGGCTGACGCCGCTGGCGATGGAGATGCTGGCCGGCATCGACGAGGAGACCGTCGACTTCCAGGGCAACTACGACGGCCGCACCGAAGAGCCCGTCGTCCTGCCCTCGCGCATCCCGAACCTGCTGATCAACGGCTCGGCCGGGATCGCGGTCGGCATGGCCACCAACATGCCCCCGCACAACCTGCGCGAGGTGGCCCAGGCGGTCTTCTGGATGCTCGACCACCCCGAGGCGGAGGCCGAGGAGGCCCTGACCGCCTGCATGGAGCGGATCAAGGGCCCCGACTTCCCGACCCACGGCCTGATCGTCGGCCGCGAGGGCATCGAGGACGCGTACCGCACCGGCCGCGGCTCCGTGCGGATGCGCGCCGTCGTCACCGTCGAGGAGGACAGCCGCGGGCGGGTGCAGCTGGTCGTCACCGAGCTGCCCTACCAGGTCAACCCCGACAACCTCGCCGAGGCGATCGCCGAGGGCGTCCGCGAAGGCCGCCTGCAGGGCATCAGCGAGATCGCCGACGAGTCCAGCGACCGGGTCGGCCGCCGGCTCGTCATCACGCTGCGCCGCGACGCCGTCGCCAAGGTCGTGCTGAACAACCTCTACAAGCACACCCAGCTGCAGACGTCCTTCGGCTGCAACATGCTCTCCATCGTCGACGGCGTCCCGCGCACGCTGCGCCTCGACGAGCTGGTGCGCAACTGGGTGCTGCACCAGATCGAGGTCATCCAGCGGCGCACCCGCTACCGGCTGCGCAAGGCCGAGGAGCGCGCGCACATCCTGCGCGGTTACGCCAAGGCGCTGGACCAGCTGGACGCCGTCATCGCCCTCATCCGGAGCAGCGAGTCGGCCGACGCCGCGCGCACCGGCCTGATGGAGCTGCTCGACGTCGACGAGATCCAGGCCGTCTCGATCCTCGACCTGCAGCTGCGCCGGCTCGCCGCGCTGGAGCGGCAGCGGATCCTCGACGAGCTCGCCGAGATCGAGGCCCGGATCGCCGACCTGCAGGCCATCCTCGAGTCCCCCGAGCGGCAGCGGCAGATCGTCCGTGACGAGCTGGCCGAGATCGTCGAGAAGTACGGCGACGACCGGCGCACCCAGTTCGTCGCCAACGAGGGTGACGTCTCGATGGAGGACCTCATCGCCGAGGAGGAGGTCGTCGTCACCATCACCCGCACCGGGTACGCCAAGCGCACGAAGAGCGACCTCTACCGGTCGCAGCGCCGGGGCGGCAAGGGCGTCATGGGCGCGCAGCTGAAGCAGGACGACATCGTCGACCACTTCTTCGTCGGCTCCACCCACGACTGGATCCTGTTCTTCACGAACAAGGGCCGGGTCTACCGGGCGAAGGCCTACGAGCTGCCGGAGGCCAACCGGACCGCCCGAGGTGCGCACGTGGCGAACATCCTCGCGTTCCAGCCGGACGAGAAGATCGCCCAGGTCATGCAGATCAAGGACTACACGGTCGCGCCGTACCTGGTGCTCGCCACCGCGAAGGGCCAGGTCAAGAAGACCCGGCTGACCGACTTCGACTCCCCGCGCCAGGGTGGCGTGATCGCCATCAACCTGCGCGACGGCGACGAACTGGTCGGCGCCGCGCTGATCGGCCCCGACCAGGACCTGCTGCTGGTCACCCGCAAGGCGATGTCGATCCGCTTCAAGGCCGACGACGCCGCGCTGCGTCCGATGGGCCGGGCGACCGAGGGCGTGCGCGGCATCTCGCTCGCCGACGACGACCGGCTGCTGTCGATGATCGTCGCGCAGGAGGGGGTGGACGTCCTCGTCGCGACGGAGCGCGGCTTCGCCAAGCGCACCGGCATCGAGAACTACCCGAACCAGGGCCGGGGCGGCAAGGGCGTGCTCACCGCCGACCCGAAGGCCCGCAAGGGGGCCCTGGTGGGGGCGCTGGCCGTGACCCTCGGCGACGAGCTGTACGCGATCACCTCCGGGGGTGGCGTGATCCGGACGCCGGTCAACGGCGTGCGCCACAACAAGGATCGGGCCACGATGGGTGTCAAGCTGATGAACTTGCCGGAGGACGTCTCCATCGTGGCGATCGCGCGTACGACGGACAACGACGAGCCCTCGGCCTAGGGTGAGTAGCTAGGCACGCAGGAGACTGCGGCTCCGCGGTGGTCACGAGCCGTCGCGGAGCCCGGGACCGAAGGAGCGGCACAGCCGCTGCGGAACGGGAGACAGGCATGAGCGACCGGACGGACGGTTCGGTGCGCACCGACTCCCGGGCCGGGGACGGAAGCGCGGCGGAGGGCACGCCCACCCACGGCAACCCCGCCCCCACGCAGTCCATCCCCGCGACCGGCAGTCAGCGGGTCCAGTCCCCTGGCACCGGGGCGGCCCCGGTGGTCCCGCAGCCGCTGGCCCCGGACACCGGTTCCTCCCCGGCGCAGCCCGGGTCGACTCAGCAGGGCTCGGCGCCGAAGGGCTCGACTCAGCAGGGCTCGGCGCCGCAGGCCTCGGCGCAGCAGGCTGCGACACAGCAGGGTCCGGCGCCGCAGGGCTCGACGCCGCAGGCGCAGGCTTCCGGCGCGGAGCCGCCCGCGGGCGCCCCGGACGGCGCAGCCGGTCCGGTCGGCGTCAGCGTCGGGGGAGCCCGCTCCGGTCGGGGCAAGGCCGGCCGTGGCCCCCGCCGGGCCCGGCTCCAGATCCGCCACATCGACACCTGGTCGGCGCTGAAGATCTCGCTGATGCTGTCGATCGCCCTCTTCTTCATCTGGATGGTGGCGGTCGGCCTGCTCTACATGGTGCTCGGCGGGCTGGGCGTCTTCGACGCGGTGAACGACCTCTTCGGGCAGATCGGCAGCGCCTCGGGGAACGAGTCCTCCGGGGACGTCGTGACGATCGGAGTCGTGTTCTGGGGCGCGGCGCTCATCGGCGCCATCAACGTCGTCCTGCTCACCGCGCTGTGCACCGTCGGCACGTTCATCTACAACCTCTGCTCCGACCTGGTCGGGGGGCTGGAGGTCACGCTCTCCGAGCGCGACTGAGCACTCCGTCCTCCTCCGGAGGACGCCGCGGCCAGGTGCCGTTCCCCGGTCGGGCGGAGCGTGTCCGTCGTCCCTGCGCGGATCCTCCGGGCCTATTCGGGACGACCGGGCAGGCGCGCTGTAGGGGTTCATCTCGCGCTCTGGTGGGCCTGCAGGGTCCCGGGAGCACGGACAACACCCCCGGAGCGGGCCGGCGCGGGCGAAGCGGGGGTCCAGGGGCCGGCGCAGGGCCCGGGTTCGCCGAAGGCGGGCGCGTGAGCCGGCGCGGACGGGGGAGCACTGCGTGCGAGTGGGCCCCCTGCAGGGAGCGCTCCAGGGGTCAGGTACGCTTTTCGAGGTTCACGGGCCTGTAGCTCAGGCGGTTAGAGCGCATCCCTGATAAGGATGAGGCCGGAGGTTCAAGTCCTCCCAGGCCCACCCGTGCACCGGAGCCTCACGGTTCCGAGTGACCCGCACGTCGCCCCCGCGGCGAGCGAAGCGCCCGAGGAGGTTCTCCGCGTGCTGAAGAAGCTGGCGCTCGCCGCCGCTGCGGCCGGTGCACTCGCCGCCGTCCGGAAGCGGTCGGCCGGCCGCACCGAGGCCGACCTCTGGCGCGAGGCGACGAGCGGTCCGGGCGCGGTCAGCACGCCCACCCGCTGAACCACCGGCCGACCACGGCCGCCCGGGGACGTAGCTCAATTGGCAGAGCACCGCCTTTGCAAGGCGGGGGTTAGGGGTTCGATTCCCCTCGTCTCCACCCCTGGCGCCAGCCCGGCGTCCCGGCTCCACGTGAAACCGGCCCCGCGACACCCGGCCGGCACGGCGGTGGGAGAGTGGAGCCGTGACTGAATCGACTCCCGCCCGCCGCGCGGTCCTGCACACCAACCACGGCGACATCACCGTGGACCTCTTCCCCGACCACGCCCCCAAGACGGTCGCCAACTTCGCCGACCTCGCCGAGGGCGCCCGCGAGTGGACGCACCCCGCGACCCGCGAGAAGACGACGGACAAGCTCTACGACGGCACGATCTTCCACCGGATCATCCCCGGCTTCATGATCCAGGGCGGCGACCCGCTCGGTCAGGGCATCGGCGGTCCGGGCTACCAGTTCGGCGACGAGATCCACCCCGACCTGGCCTTCACCAAGCCCTACCTGCTGGCCATGGCCAACGCGGGCCCGGGCACGAACGGCTCGCAGTTCTTCATCACCGTCGCCCCCACCACGTGGCTGACCGGCAAGCACACGATCTTCGGTGAGGTCGCCGACCAGCCCAGCCGCGAGGTCGTCGACCGGATCGCCGCCGTGCCCACCGGCCGCAACGACCGCCCCGTCGAGGACGTGGTGATCGAGTCCGTCGAGGTGCAGCGCAGCTGAGCACGGAACCGCACGGCGGGGGCGCGGCCGACCAGCCGCCGCCCCCGCCGCCGGCCTGCTACCGGCATCCCGAGCGGCCCACGGGCATCTCGTGCGCGCGGTGCGGCCGGCCCATCTGCCCCGACTGCATGATCCCGGCGTCGGTGGGCTTCCAGTGCCCGGAGTGCGTGCGCGCGGGCGCTGCCTCGGTCCGCGCCCCCCGGCGCACCTCCGGCGTCTCCGCCGCGGCGTCGCGCTGGGGCAGCGTCACGCTGACGCTGATCGCGGTCAACGTCGTCATGTTCCTGGTGACGGCGGTCTCGGCCGGCCTGGTCGGCAACGCCCCGCTGGAGAACTACCGCTCCCCGGTGTTCACCGCCCTGTCCCAGTACCCGCTGCTGGTGGAGCTGGGGGAGCCGTGGCGGCTGCTGACGGCCACCTTCCTGCACATCGGCCTGGTGCACCTGGTGCTCAACATGCTGGCCCTGCTGATCTTCGGCTCCGAGCTGGAGCGCCAGCTCGGCCGCCTGCGGTTCCTGGCGCTCTATTTCGTGTCGGCGCTGGGCGGCTCCACGGCCATCCAGCTGTTCGGGGACTTCACCCGGCCGGTCGCAGGCGCCTCGACGGCCATCTACGGCCTCCTGGGGGCCCTGGGCGTCCTCATGGTGCTGCGTCGGCAGGACGTGCGCGGCATCCTCGTGCTGCTGGGGATCAACATCTTCATCAGCTTCCTGCCCGGGGTCTCGCTCCTGGGCCACCTGGGCGGCCTCGTCACCGGCGCGGCCGTTGCCGCCCTGTTCGTCGGCACTCGGCGGAGGACGGCGGTCCAGGCGATCGGCATCGGGCTGCTGGCGGTGCTCCTGGTCGCGCTGGCCCTCGGCGTCTCCCACGTCGGGGCGGCCTGACCACGACGGCGCCGGCGCAGCGGCGGCCGGGCGGCCCGGCGGCCCGGTGGTCCGCGAGATCACGTCGCCGGGCCGCTCCGCGGGTGCAGCTGCGCCAGCTCGCCGGCCACCGTCGCGGGGTCCGCGCCCAGGTCCCACCGGCCCAGGATGACGAGCACCCCGTCGTCGTCGCCCGCGGCAGGTGCCTCCAGCTCCAGGGTGCGCACCGTCGTCCCCCAGCGGCGGGCGCTGCGCACGTGCACGCGCAGCAGCCCCCACGGGAGCACGCGGGTGCCGGTCAGCGTGCGCACCGTCACGCCGTCGGG
The DNA here is from genome assembly GCF_054051175.1 of Blastococcus sp. SYSU DS0753. NCBI lineage: Bacteria > Bacillati > Actinomycetota > Actinomycetes > Geodermatophilales > Geodermatophilaceae > Blastococcus > Blastococcus sp. SYSU DS0753. The sequence continues at coordinate 9,997 of NZ_JBJHAT010000026.1, forward strand.
GCCGGTGGCCAGCCGAGGCCGCAGCAGCGCCTCGCGAGCGGCGAGCCCGAGCAGCAGCAGGGCCGCGCCGCCCACCAGCAGCCGGCCGGGCGCATCCAGCAGCAGGGTGGCCGCCCCGAGCAGCGCGGCGCATGCCGCGAGGACCGCCGGGACGTAGGCCGGAGGGGACCAGTGCACGCCGCCAGCCTGCCAGGGGTGACGTGGAACATACGATCGCGGCGGGGTGGCCGGTCCCGGCCGCGCCGGATCGTCGTCGACGAGGAGTGGGTCCATGCGTGATGCCGTCATCTGTGCCGCCGTCCGTACACCGGTGGGGAAGCGCGGGGGAGGGCTGTCCGGCGTGCACGCGGTCGACCTCTCCGCGCACGTGCTCAACGCACTCGCCGAGCGCTCGGGGATCGACCCGGCCGTCGTCGCGGACGTCTTCTGGGGCTGCGAGAGCCAGGTCGGGGAGCAGACGTTCAACATCGGCCGCAACGCACCCCTGGCCGCCGGCTGGCCCGAGTCGGTGCCCGGCACCACGATCGACCGGCAGTGCGGGTCCTCGCAGCAGGCCGTCGCCTTCGCCGCGGCCACGGTCATCAGCGGCCAGGCCGACGTCGTCGTCGCCGGCGGCGTGGAGTCGATGAGCCGGGTGCCCATGGGGTCGGCCCGGGCGGACGGCATCGCTGGCAAGCCACTGGGCCCGCGCTTCCTCGAGCGGTACGACGGCGTCTACCCCAACCAGGGCATCGGTGCCGAGATGATCGCCGAGCGCTGGGGCTTCTCCCGCACCCAGCTCGACGAGTTCGCCCTGGCCTCCCACGAGAAGGCGGCGAAGGCGCAGGCCGACGGCGCCTTCGACGAGGAGATCGCCCCGGTCACCCTCGACGACGGCACGGTGGTCAGCGCCGACGAGGGCATCCGGCCCGGCGGCACCCTGGAGAAGCTGGCCTCGCTGAAGACCCCGTTCAAGGAGGACGGGGTGATCAGCGCCGGCAACGCCAGCCAGATCTCCGACGGCTCGGCGGCACTGCTGGTGACCACCAGCGAGAAGGCGCGCGAGCTGGGGCTGCGGCCCCTCGTGCGCATCCACACGACGGTGATGGCCGGTGACGACCCGGTGATCATGCTGACCGCGCCGATCCCGGCGACGCAGAAGGTGCTGGCGCGCTCCGGCCTGTCGGTCGACGACATCGGCGTGTTCGAGGTCAACGAGGCGTTCGCCCCGGTCCCCCTGGCCTGGATGGCCGACACCGGGGCCGACGCCGGCCGGCTGAACCCCCTCGGTGGTGCGATCGCGCTGGGCCACCCGCTGGGTGGCTCGGGCGCCCGCATCATGACCACGCTCGTCCACCACATGCAGGCCACGGGCACCCGCTACGGCCTGCAGACGATGTGCGAGGGCGGCGGCACGGCCAACGCGACGATCCTGGAGCTGCTCGACGCCTGACCGGTGCCACCTCTGCACCGATCCCGGTGCCTCCGCGCCAGCCCCCGGCCCTCCGGCTGGGGGCTGGCGTCGTCCCGGGCTGGTGGTCGTCCACCGCCGGGACCGCTGTCCGTGCTCGGCCGGTGACGTCCGGTGACCCGGACGGGTCCGTCCAGAGAGCCCCCCGACCGGGTGTATGCGCAGGTCAGGGCGGGTACGACCGCCGCACGGTCGGCGTCGGTGACGCACGGACATGTCGACTCGTCCACAGCTGAGTACACAGCTGGGGACAGACTCACACGTCTGTAGTTACGCCGTTGGACGTCCTGTCACACGAGCACCATCGGTAGAGAAACCGCAGGTCAGGCGCGTTCCCGCCCGCGCGCTCCCTCCACACTCGGTGGACAAGCCTGGGGGCGGGGCGCCATGTCGACCTGTGGACGGAGCCGATGGCTGTGCACAGCGTCCACATGGCGGCCGGAAGTGCTCCACGACGACCGAGGCCCCCGTCCCTGGTGGGGGACGGGGGCCTCGAACGGGGCCTCGCGGGCGCGGGACCGGTCGGTCCGCTATCGCCAGCGCATCGACATGATCAGACCGGCCACCATGACGCCGAAGCCGATGGCGAAGTTCCACGCCGACAGCGAGACCATCAGGGGAATCCGGTCGCCGGCCACGTAGTAGACGACGATCCAGAGCAGCCCCAGCAGCATGAGGGTCACCATCACCGGCGCGTACCAGCGCGGGCTGGGCTGCAACGCCTTCGACTGCGTGCCCCGGGAACGGAGCACGTCCTCCGGCGGCGTGTACACCGACTTCTTGCGCACCTTCGACTTGGGCACGTGCCTACTCCCTCCCGGGGGCCGGGCTCGTCCTCCCCGACCGGAAACTGTCACCCAGACTAAACTTCGGAACGACGTCGGCACCGGTGCCTCACCCGTACGCGCCGACGTCGGTCCCGGCCGGAGGAGGTGCCCGTGGCCCGCTGGTCGTCGTCCGGACACCGCGTGTCGCCCTGGAGCGCGCTCGTGCCCGTGGTCGCTCTCGCGGCCGGGCTGCTCTTCGCCACGTCGGGCCGGACGGCTCAGGGCAACGACCTGCGCGCCGGTGAGGTCACCCAGCTCTCCCAGCTGGTGGAGGAGCGCGACGCCGCGGTGGCCCGGCAGGAACGCCAGCTGGCCGAGCTGCAGGAGCAGGTGCAGCGGCTCACCGAGCAGGTCGCGAGCCGGGACGGCGCCGTCGCCGAGGCTCAGGCCCGCGGCGAGGCCGGCGCCGAGGCCGCGGGCCTGACACCGGTCGCGGGCGCGGGGGTGGTCATCACCCTCGACGACGCGCCGCAGCGGTCCGACGGCACCCTGCCCAGCGGCGCCCGCCCCGACGACCTGGTCATCCACCAGAGCGACGTGCAGGCGGTCGTGAACGCCGTCTGGGCGGCCGGCGCCGACGGCGTGGCGATCATGGACCAGCGGCTCATCTCCACGAGCGCTGTGCGCTGCGTGGGGAACACCCTGCTGCTGCGCGGGCGCACCTACTCCCCGCCGTTCGTGGTCACCGCCGTCGTCGACGCCACTGCCGTGGAGGCGGCGCTGGACGCCTCGCCGCAGGTCGCGGTCTTCGAGCAGGCGGTCGCGGCCTTCGGCCTCACGTTCGAGGTACGCGAACGGCCCCAGGTGACGGTGCCCGCCTACGATGGCGGCCTCACGCTGCAGTACGCCACCGCCGACTGAACCGGCTGCCGTACTGCCGCTGTCCCGTGCCGCCGACCGCCCAGCGAGGAGCCCGACCGCGATGACCGCCGCCGACCGTCCGGTCCTCGTCGTCGACAACTTCGACAGTTTCGTCTACAACCTCGTGCAGTACCTCGGGCAGCTCGGTGTGCGCTGCGTGGTGCGGCGCAACGACGCGGTGACCGTCGACGAGCTGCCCGACCTGGACGTCGCCGGTGTGCTCCTCTCCCCAGGCCCCGGCGCCCCGGTCGATGCCGGCGTGACCGTGCCGATGGTCCGGGCCGCCGCCGAGCAGGGCACCCCCGTCCTCGGGGTCTGTCTCGGGCACCAGGCCATCGCCGAGGCGTTCGGTGCGGAGATCGTGCGGGCCCCGGAGCTGCTGCACGGCAAGACCAGCCAGGTGGTGCACGAGGGCCACGGCGTCCTCGCCGGTCTGCCGTCGCCGTTCACCGCGACCCGGTACCACTCCCTGGCCGTCGACCCCGCCACGGTGCCGGACGAGCTGGAGGTCACCGGGCACACGCCTTCGGGCCTGGTGATGGCGCTGCGGCACCGGGAGCTGCCCATCGAGGGCGTCCAGTTCCACCCCGAGTCGGTGCTCACCGAGGGGGGGCACCGGATGCTCGCGACGTGGCTCGCCGCCTGCGGTCTGGCGCCCGAGGAGGACGTGGTGGCCGCCGCCACGGCGAGCGCCGAGCGGCTGAGCTCCGCCACCGCCTGAGCCACGTACGCGAGCAGGGCCCCTCCCGGTGGGAGGGGCCCTGCTCGGCGTCCGGGTGGCTGGTCGCGCTAGCCGCCGGTCTCGTCGTCCTCCGGGTCCTGCGTGTCCGGCGTCTCCGGCTGTGTGGGCGGAACGGACGGGGTGGTCGTGGTGGTGGGCGTGGCCGGCTGCTCCGGCGGCGTGGGGACGGCCACGCGGAGCGTGATGGTGTCCCCCGAGCCGACGTCCTGCCCGGCCGACGGGTCGGTCTCGACGACGGTGCCCTGCGGGACGTCGTCGCGCTCGACGTTCTGGATCTCGATCTGCCCGGTGCTGAAGCCGGCCTCCTGCAGGAGGGCCCGCGCCTGCGTCTCGGTCCGGTTGACGACGTCGGGCAGCTCGATGGTGCCGGTGGAGACGCTCAGCGTGATGACGGCATCCGGGTTCGCCTGGCTGGACTCGGCGGGGCTCACCGCGGCCACCCGGCCCTCGTCGTACTCGATGGAGTCGACCTGCCGGCTGGAGATGTTGGTGAACCCGGCCTGCTCCAGGTTGGCGCGCGCCTGGTCCTCGGTGAGGCCGACGACGTTCGGCACCAGGATGGTGTCGGGCCCGGCGCTGACGACCAGGTCGACCGGGGTCTCCGCATCCACCCGCGCACCGCTGGGCGGGGTGCTCGACACGACCTGCCCTTCGGGAACGGTGGCGCTCGCCTCGGTCGTGACGTCGCCGACGGCGAGCCCGGCCTCGGTGATCCGCTGTTCGGCCGTGGCCTGGTCCAGCCCGGCGAACGCGGGCACGGTCACCTGCGCGACCGGCGGCGCCTCGTCGTCCTGGGTCAGGGCCACGGCCGCGGCGATCACGCCACCGAGAAGGAGCACGGCGAGCACCGAGACGATCGCGATGATCCGGCGCTTGCGGCGCCGATCGCCGTCGTCGTCCCAGTCGTCGTCGCCGTGGCCGCTGGCGTAGGCGCCCACGGGTGCGCCGATGATGGCGGTCTTCTCGGCGTCGCCCATGACCGGCGTCGCCTCGACCCGCTGCCCGGCGAGCGCCCGGAGCAGGTCGTTGCGCATCTCGGCGGCCGACTGGTACCGGTTGGCCGGGTTCTTGCTCATCGCCTTGAGCAGGATCGCGTCCAGCTCCGGGGGCACGTCGGGGTTGATCGACGACGGCAGGCGGGGGTCCTCGCGCACGTGCTGGTAGGCCACCGACACCGGCGAGTCACCGGTGAACGGCGGTGCCCCGGTGACGAGCTCGTAGAGGAGGCAGCCCAGCGAGTAGACGTCGGACCGGGCGTCCACGCCCTCGCCGCGCGCCTGCTCGGGGGAGAGGTACTGGGCGGTCCCTATCACCGCAGCCGTGGAGGTCATCGTGGCCGCGGAGTCCGACACCGCCCGGGCGATGCCGAAGTCCATGACCTTGACCGTGCCCTGCGGGGTGATCATGACGTTCCCGGGTTTCACGTCCCGGTGCACGATGCCGTTGCGGTGGCTGAAGTCCAGTGCGCCGCTGATGTCCGCGGCGAGGCTCATGGCCCGCTCGATCGGCAGCCGGCCCTCCCGCCGGAGGACGTCGCGCAGGGTCTCGCCCTCCACGTACTCCATGACGATGTACGGGGTGGCGCCGCTGGGCGTGCGGTCCTCGCCGGTGTCGTAGACGGCGACGATCGCCGGGTGGTTGAGGGAGGCCGAGGCCTGGGCCTCGCGGCGGAAACGCACCTGGAACGAGGGGTCGCGGGCCAGGTCGTGGCGCAGCACCTTGACCGCCACCTCGCGGCCGAGGCGCAGGTCGCGGCCGTGGTGCACCTCGGCCATGCCACCGCGGCCCAGGACTCCGCCGATCTCGTAGCGCTCACCGAGCACCTGCGGCGTGGTCATCGACGGTCCTCTCGGGCGGTTCCGTGCGGCCTGCGCGGCCCGGTGGTGCGGAGCGTGCCCGCGGCGATCTGCGCCGCGGACTGCTGGCCGTCGGCGAGCCTAACCGCAGAACGCCCCGCGATCCGGGATCCGAGTGCCGAGCTGGTCACTGTCCGTCACCTTGGGTCGGCGCGGCGCTCGCTCCGGCATCGGTCTCCGGCGCGGGCGGTTCGGTGGTCGTCGGCGGCGGGGGTGCCGTGGTCGTCGGAGCAGGCGTGCCGCCGGCGGGGGGCGTCGTGGTCGTCGACGAGCTCGTCGCGCTCGTCGATGTCTCCTCCGCAGGATCGGTCGTCCCCGTCGGGGCCGTGGTGGTCGGCGGCGCCGTGGTCGTCGGGGTCGCCGTCTCCTCGCCCTCGTCGCCCTCGTCGCCCTCGTCGGCCTCGTCGCCCTCGTTGCCCTCCCCGGCGGCGGGGTCGTACTCGTCGGGGGAGTAGTAGAGCGTGACCGGGGTGTCCGGGGTCGCCTCGACGCCGGACGGATCGATGCCTGCGACGTCGCCCTCGTCCAGGGCCTGGCCGAGGGCGGTCAGCAGCCCCGCGCTGGCCTCCTGCTGCGAGACCGACGTGAATCCGGCCTCCCGCAGCTCCTCCTCCACCTCGTCGGCGTCCCGGCCGATGTACCGGGCCGGGTCCAGCAGGATCCCGGCGGGCTCGGCGCTGGTGGTCGGTGCGCCGGTGGTGGGGGCGGCGTCCTCGTTGCCGGGATCGGCTCCCGTACGGGACAGCAGCACGTACGTGGTGCCGGCCACCAGCAGCAGGACCACGACGGCCGCGGCCAGCCAGGCCCAGCGCCGGTTGCCGCCCCGGGCGGGAGGTCCGTCGCCGGCCGTCCAGTCGTCGTCGTCCGGAGCAGCGTGCAGGGGCGGCATCGGACGGCCAGCGGTGGCCGGCGACACCGCGGGCATGCCGGCGGCCGGCGTGGCGAAGACCTGGGTGTGTCCGTCGCCGACGTCCACGATCTGCGTCGGGGCGGTCGCCGGGGCGACCACGGAGGCGGCGAGGGAGTCGCCGGCGGCGACGCGGCGGACCGCCTCGGCGAACGCGCCGCCGTCGGTGAACCGGTCGGCCGGGTCCTTCGCCAGGGCGCGCTCGACGAGCAGGCGGACCGCCGGCGGGATGTCCCCCGGCAGCGGGGGCGGCGGCCGGTTGATGTGCGCCAGCGCGATCGCCACCTGGGAGGCGCCGTCGAACGGCCGGGCGCCGGAGAGGCACTCGAAGCCGACGACGCCGAGCGAGTAGACGTCGGAGGCGGCGGTCACCTCCATGCCCTGGGCCTGCTCGGGGGAGAGGTACTGCGCGGTGCCGACCACCATGCCGGTGCGGGTGAGCGGTGCGGCGTCCCGGGCCTGGGCGATGCCGAAGTCGGTCAGCTTCACCACGCCGTCGGGCCGGACGATCAGGTTGCCGGGCTTGATGTCGCGGTGCACCACGCCGGCCCGGTGGGCGGCGGAGAGGCCGTCCGCAGCCTGGCCGAGCACGTGCAGCGTCCAGTCGACGGGCAGCCGGCCCTCCTCGTGGAGGATCGTCACCAGGGGCTGGCCCTCGACGTACTCCATGACCAGGAACGCCAGGGTCTGCACGCCGCTGTCGTCGGTCGTCTCGCCGTAGTCGTAGACCGAGGCGATGTTGGGGTGGGACAGGGCCGCGGTGTGCCGAGCCTCGTTGCGGAAGCGGGCCAGGAAGCTCGGGTCGTTGGTGTACTCGCTCTTGAGCACCTTGGCGGCCACGATGCGGTCGAGCACCTGGTCGCGGGCCTTCCACACCTCCCCCATGCCGCCGGTGGCGATGGGCGCGGTGATCTCGTAGCGCCCGGCCAGCAGGCTCCCGATGCCGAGTGCCATCAGCCCCGCCCCTCGAACCAGGCCGCCATGACGTCGCGGGCGATGGGGGCGGAGACGTCGCCGCCGGTACCGCCGCCGTTGGCCACGAACACGGCGACGGCGATCTGCGGGTCGTCGGCGGGCGCGAAGCCCATGAACCAGTTGTGGTCGGGCACGCCCTCGCGCACCTGCGCGGTGCCGGTCTTGCCGGCGACCTCGATGCCGGAGAGGCGGGCGGCCCGCCCCGAGCCGCGGGCGACGACGCTGACCATCATCTCGGTGAGCTGGTCGGCGACGGTCGCCGAGATGGGCTCGCGGAGCTCCTCCGGGTCGGTCGAGTCGATGACGGTGAGGTCGGGCGCGCGCAGCTCGTCGATCAGGTAGGGCTTCATCTGCACGCCGTCGTTGGCCACGGTCGCTGCCAGCATGGCCGCCTGGAGCACGGTCATGCGCACGTTGCGCTGGCCGATGGACGCCTGGGCCAGGGCGGCGTCGTCGGGGATCTCACCGACGGTGCTCGCCGCGACCTCCAGGGGGATCTGCAGGCCCTGGTCGTCCAGCCCGAACGCCTCCGCCATCTCGCGCACCTGCTCCTCGCCGAGATCGAGGCCGAGCTGGGCGAAGGCGGTGTTGCAGGAGATCGTCAGCGCATCGGTGAGCGACTGCTCGCCACTGGGGCTGCACGCCGAGCCGCCGAAGTTGGGGATCACCCGCGTGCTGTTCGGGAGGGGCAGCTCGCGGGGGGCCGGCACGACGGACTCGGGGGCCAGCCCCTCCTGCAGGGCGGCCGCCGCGACGATCACCTTGAACAGCGACCCGGGCGGGTAGTTGTCCGCGATCGAGCGGTTCACCCGGGGGTCCGGATCCTGCGAGGTGATGGCCTCCATGTTCTCGCGGATGGCCTGGGGATCGTGGCCGGACACCAGGCCCGGGTCGTAGGTGGGCGTGCTCGCCATCCCGAGGATCGCGCCGGTCCGCGGGTCGAGGGCGACGACACCACCGGTGACACCCTCCAGGCCTGCCATGGCAGCCGCCTGGACGGCGGGGTCGAGGGTGAGGACGACGTCGCCGCCGGCCGGGTCGCGCCCGGTGAACAGGTCGGCGATGCGCCGGACGAACAGCCGGTCGTCCTCCCCGGAGAGCACGTCGTTCATGACCTTCTCCAGGTACCGGTTGCCGTACACCAGCGAGTGGTACCCGGTGACCGGCGCGTACATCGGCCCCTGCGGATAGGTGCGCAGGTACTCCAGCCGGCCGTCGGTGGGCACGGACATCGCGACCTCGGTGCCCGCCACGATGATCGAACCGCGTTCCCGGTCGTAGGACTCGGCGATCACCCGGGTGTTGCGGGTGTCGCTCCGGAGATCGTCCGAGCGGACCACCTGGATGACGTTGACGTTGACGATCAGCAGCGTGAACAGCACCAGCACGCTGATCGCCACCCGCCGCAGCGGCGCGTTCACGGGGTCACCACCTCGGTCGGGGCGTCCCCGAGCCGCACCGGGGCGGCGTGCTGCGTCGCCGGGCGGCGCGCGGCGTCGCTGATCCGGACCAGCAGCGCGACGAGCACGAAGTTCGCCACGAGCGACGATCCGCCGTAGGCCAGGAACGGCGTGGTGAGCCCGGTCAGCGGGAGCAGCCCGGTGACCCCGCCCAGCACGACGAACACCTGCCAGGCGATGGCGAACGCCAGCCCGGTGGCCAGCAGCTTGCCGAAGGCGTCGCGGACGACGAGCGAGGTGCGCAGGCCGCGCTCGACCAGGATCAGGTACACCACGATGACGGCGACCAGCCCGAAGAGGCCGAGTTCCTCGCCGACGGCGGCAGCGATGAAGTCGCTCTTGGCCACCGGCACCTGGTCGGGGCGCCCGCCGCCGAGGCCGGCGCCGAACAGCCCCCCCGTGCCGAGGCCGAACAACGACTGCATCAGCTGGTACCCGGCGCCGTCGTAGTGGGCGGACGGGTCCAGCCAGGTGTTCACGCGGGCCTGCACGTGGCTGAAGATCTGGTAGGCGATGAACGCGCCGCCGGCGAACAGGCCCAGGCCGATGAACAGCCAGCTGGCGCGCTCGGTGGCGACGTAGAGCATCACCACGAAGATGCCGAACAGCAGCAGCGAGCTGCCCAGGTCGCGCTCGAAGACGAGCACCAGGATGGAGACGATCCAGGCGAGCAGCACCGGGCCCAGGTCGCGGCCGCGGGGCAGTTCGATACCGGCGACCTTGCGGCTGGCCAGCGCCAGCACGTCGCGCTTGTCCACCAGGTAGGCGGCGAAGAAGACGACGAGGCAGATCTTGGCGAACTCGCCCGGCTGGATGGAGAAGCCGGCCACCCGGATCCAGATCTTGGCGCCGTTGACCTCCGAGATCGACGCCGGCAGCACGGCCGGGATGGCCAGCAGCACCAGCCCGATCAGCGCCAGCGTGTAGGCGAACCGGGAGAGGATCCGGTGGTCGCGGACGACGACGAGGACGGCCACGAAGAGCGCGACGCCCAGGGTCGCCCACACCAGCTGCACGGGTGCGTCCTCGCGGGTGACCGTGCTGCCGACCTGCCCGGCCGCCAGGTCGAGGCGGTGGATCACGGCCAGGCCGAGGCCCACGAGCAGGGCGACGGCCGGGAGCAGCAGCGGATCGGCGTAGGCCGCCCACCGGCGGACGACGAGGTGCGCGACCACCCACAGCGCGGTGATCCACACGCTGAAGCCGGCCATCTCCGGGCGCAGTTCGCCGGTGACCGTGAGGTCGACGATCGCCTGCGCCGCGACGGTGATGAGGACGGCGAAGGCGAGCAGCAACGCCTCGGTGCCCCGCCGGGTGGGCGTCTCGGCCGCGGCGGTACGCGGGTCGGTGACGGGTCCGGGCATCAGTCGGCCTCCCGGCAGTCCACCCCCGGCACGGGCGACGTCGTCGTCCGCGCCGGCGACGGCACGCTCGTCGGCTCCTCCGCGGGTGCCTCGGGGAGGGCGGGCTCCCCGGGCGCCGGTTCCTGGGCGGTCGTCGGTGCGGCGGCCGGCGGCACCGTCGGCTCCTCCGTGGGCGAGGCGGTGCCGCTGTCGGCGGTGCGGCACAGCGGCAGCCGCTGGTCGGTCAGCGCGGAGACGATCCGCTCGGCGTCCTCGGAGTCGTCGGCGGTGATGGTGTCGAGGACGCGGTTGCGCGCGGCCGGGGTCAGGTCGCTGAGCGCGAGGTCGGTGCCCCGGTCCAGGCGGGAGAGGTCCATCCCGAGCAGCGAGGCGTCCAGCCCGCGGAAGACGGCCACCTGCCGGTCGTCACCGGAGCCGTTCACGCCCACGAACCAGTGGTTGAGCGCCCACACGTACGTACCGATCGCCCCGGCCACCAGCACGGTGAGAAGGGCCCCCGCCACCAGGAGGATGCGCATCGGGCGGCGGCGGGCGGAGGGGCCGCCGCCCGTCGGCAGTGTGGGCGGCGGCGGGGGAGCAGCGGCCTGGTCGGCGAGCGCGGCTCGGCCGGCGGCCGAGCGCGGGTCCACCTCGCGCTGGCCGATGTTGTCGCCGGCCGCGCCGTCCACGACCGGGTCGAACCGGCCGTTGCCACCGGTGTCCTCGAGGACGTCGGCGACGATCACGGTGATGTTGTCCGGGCCGCCGCTGCGCAGCGCCAGCTCGATCAGCCGGTCGGCGGTGGCCTCCGGGTCGGGGTCCTTGAGCGCCTCGGCCAGGGTCTCCTCGCTGACGACGCCGGACAGGCCGTCGGAGCACAGCAGGTAGCGGTCGCCCGCGCGCGCCTCGCGCATCGAGAGGTCGGGCTCGACCTCCTGGCCGTTGAGGGCGCGCAGCAGGAGGGACCGCTGCGGGTGCGTGCTCGCCTCCTCCTCGGTGATCCGGCCGTCGTCGATCAGGCTCTGCACGAAGGTGTCGTCGTGGGTGATCTGGGTGAACTCACCGTCGCGCAGCAGGTAGGCCCGGGTGTCACCGACGTGGCACAGGGCGAGCCGGCCGCCGGCGAACAGGATGGCGGTGAGCGTGGTGCCCATGCCCTCGAGCTGCGGCGACTCGCGGATGACCTCGCGCAGGTGCTCGCTGCCCTCGTGCACGGCGGACCGCATCGACTGCAGCATGTCGCCGCTCGGCGTGTCCTCGTCGAGGTGCTCGAGGGCGGCGATCACCACCTTGCTGGCGACGTCGCCGGCGGCGTGGCCGCCCATGCCGTCGGCCACGGCCAGCAGCCGGGGCCCGGCGTAGACCGAGTCCTGGTTGTTGCCGCGGATGAGGCCGCGGTCGGAGCGCGCGGCGTAGCGGAGGACCAACGTCACGAACGCAGCTCCAGTGCGGTCTGGCCGATGCGGATCGGCTGGCCGGGGGCGACCTGCAGCGGGCCCTGCACGCGCTGCTGGTCCAGGTAGGTGCCGTTGGTCGAACCCAGGTCCTCGACGTACCACTGGCCGCCCCGGTTGGTCAGGCGGGCGTGCCGGGAGCTGGCGAAGTCGTCGGTTAGGACCAGGGTCGAGTCGTCGGCCCGGCCGATGAGGATGGGTTGGTCACCGAGGGTGATCTTGGTGCCGGTGAGCGGCCCGGCGGTGACCACCAGGGACTTGGGACCGCGGTGGCCGCGCTTCTTCGGCGTGGCCGAGCGGGGCGGCACGGTGGCGACGCGACCCGGACGCCCGCCGAACAGGTCGGCGCGCACCACGCGGAACGCGGCGAAGATGAACAGCCACAGCAGCAGGAGGAAGCCGAAGCGGAAGATCTGCACGACGAGTTCGGTCACGGCCGCACCCCGGCAGACACCTGCCCGGCATCGCGGCGGGAGGTCTGCTCCCGGATGCCGGATTCTCCTGACCGCACGGAGCCGGTCACGCCCCGTCCTGCCGGTAGACGAGGACGGAGTGACCGATGCGGATGACGTCGCCGTCGCTGAGCGGCTGGCGGCTGACGCGCCGGCCGTTGACCAGCGTGCCGTTGGTCGACCCGAGGTCCTCCACCGTGGCGACGTCGCCGTCGAGGACGACGTCGACGTGCTTGCGGCTGACGCCGGTGTCGGGGATGCGGATGTCTGCCTCGGTGCCCCGGCCGATGACGTTGCGGCCGGTGGAGAGCTCGTGCCGCGTGCCCGGGCCGTCGACGACCAGCACGTGGGTCATCGTCGTGCGGGAGCCGGCGCGGCCGAGTACCGAGGGGTTCTGCTTCCCGGTGTCGGTGGCCATCCGCCCGCGCAGCGGCGGGAGCGGAGGCAGCGGGGGGTGGCCGGCGACCGGGGCGGAGGCCAGCGGCGGCGCGTCGGCCCGGACCGGTGGGCGCGCGGGGTCGGCGACCTGCGAGCTGACCTCGAAGACGCCGGTGGTCAGCTCGTCGTCCCGCTCAAGCGCGACGGTGACCTTGTCGAAGACCTGGTAGCCCTCGTCCTCGATGTGCTCGGTGACCATGTCGGCGAGCTCGCCGGCCAGCTGGTCGGACCACTGGCCCAGGTGCTCGAAGTCGGTCTCCCCGAGGCGGACGACGTAGACGTTGGGCGCCAGCACCCGGCCCTCACCGAGGATGGAGCGCTGCTCGTCGGCCTCGCGCTGGAGCGCCTTGGCGATCTCGGCGGGGTGGACCTTGCCCTTGAAGAGGCGCGCGAAGGCGAGGCCGACCATCCCCTCGAGCCGGCGCTCGAAGCGCTGCAGCACACCCACAGTCGCTCCCTTGCGCTCGCCGGACGTCCCACTCTGCCACCCGTGATCGTAGCCGGGCCGGGCGCGCATGACCGCCCAGGAAGACGCGACGCCCCGCACGTCGTCCGCGGGGCGAGCGGTCTCGGAACCCCCCGGCGGCGGTGGGCGTGCCAGCTGATACTGTTCTCCCTCGCCAGGGCAAGTGGCGGAATGGCAGACGCGCACGGTTCAGGTCCGTGTGTCCGAAAGGACGTGGGGGTTCAACTCCCCCCTTGCCCACTCCAGACCGGGAATTCCCCGGTCCCTCCAGATGGCCGGGACCCCGTCCCGCGCCGTCGACGGCAGGCCACACCGGCCACCGCACCGCCGCCATCCGCGCGCCCACCCGGGCACCTGGGCGCTCCACCCGAAGGCCGCGCCGCACAGCGCCGGTGGCGGTGCCGCCGCCGAGGTGCCGGCCCCGGTCGTGCACATCTCCGACCGCACGCCGCGGCTGTCACGTGACGGCGCTGTCCGGCACGCGCACGCGCCGCGCATCGACGCGCAGAACCGGGTCAACCTCGGCGAGGCGCTGGGCGCACTGGGCTGGACGCCGCAGACCCTGCTCGTCGCCTCCCGGGAGAACGGGCACGTTGTCATCCGCGCCGCCGCCGACAGCCCGCTGCTGACCCGGGTGCCCGTCGACGTCCACCGCCGGCTGACCCTGCCGCCGGCCGTGCTCGTCGCCCTGGGATACGGAGCGGTGCCGACGCGACGGCGGCGCGATCGGCCCACCGGCCGGCGTCACCGGCTGAATCGTGAGCTGAGCAGGGTCGGGGAAATACCCCGGAGGGGTATAGGGTTGACGGCGGTGCAGGGCCGCCGCGCTGCCACTCACCCGTCTTCCGCGGGATTCGGCTGCCGGTCGGTGGAGCAGCGCGAGGCAGAGGAGACGGTCATGTCAGATCCGACGACCCGCCCGGGCCGCCACACGGGGCAGACGGACGCGGCAGCGCCCGGCCACCACCACCACCACCACCACGACCCCGGCCACGGGCCGACGCACGGACAGGGACTGCCGGTCGCTCCCGGCGACAGCCACCTGGGCGTGGAGGACCCGCTGCGCGCCGTCGCCGGCTCCGCCCCCGACGGCCACGGCGACCGCGCGGTGCACGGCGGGCATGAAGACCACGGCGGCCGGGGGGACCACGGTGGTCACGCGGCGCACGGCGGGCACGCCGGCCACGGCGGTCACGGCGGTCACGGCGGTCACCACGTGGCGATGTTCCGCCGGCTGTTCTGGATCATGCTGGCGCTGGCGGTGCCGACGGTGCTGTTCAGTGGCATGTTCGCCGACATCGTCGGCTACCCGCTGCCCGACGTCCCCGGTCTGACCTGGGTGTCCCCGGTGCTGGGCACGGTCATCTTCGTCTGGGGCGGGCTGCCTTTCCTCACCGGCGCGGTCGGGGAGATCCGGACCCGCAGGCCCGGGATGATGCTGCTCATCGGCATGGCCATCACCGTGGCGTTCATCGCCTCCTGGGGTGCCACGGTCGGCTCGCTCTCCCACGAGCTGGACTTCTGGTGGGAGCTGGCGCTGCTGATCGTGATCATGCTGCTCGGGCACTGGCTGGAGATGCGCTCCCTGGCCCAGACCTCCTCGGCGCTGGACTCGCTGGCCGCGCTGCTGCCCGACGAGGCGGAGAAGGTCGTCGGCGACCAGGTGGTCACCGTGCCGCCGGCCGAGCTGGCCGTCGGTGACGTGGTCGTCATCCGTCCGGGTGGGCGGGTGCCGGCCGACGGCGAGGTGATCGAGGGCACCGCCGACGTGGACGAGTCGATGATCACCGGAGAGTCCAAGCCGGTCCGCCGCGGGGTCGGCGACACCGTGGTGGCCGGCACGGTGGCCACGGACACCGCCATCCGGGTGCGGGTGACCGCGGTCGGGGATGACACCGCGCTGGCCGGCATCCAGCGGCTGGTCGCCGAGGCGCAGTCCTCCACCACGCGCGCGCAGCTGCTGGCCGACCGGGCGGCCGGCTGGTTGTTCTGGTTCGCCGTGGCCGCCGCGGGGATCACCGCCGTCGTGTGGAGCCTCTACGGCGCGCCGGACAGCGCGCTGGTTCGGGTGATCACGGTGCTGGTCATCGCGTGCCCGCACGCCCTGGGCCTGGCGATCCCGCTGGTGGTGTCCATCTCGACCGAGCGGGCCGCGCGCGGCGGCGTGCTGGTCAAGGACCGCGGGGCGATGGAGCGGATGCGCACCGTCGACACCGTGCTCTTCGACAAGACCGGCACCCTCACCAAGGGCGAGCCGGCGGTCAACCACATCGCCGGGGTCGGCCGGACCGAGGACGAGGTCCTGGCGCTGGCCGCCGCCGCGGAGACCGACAGCGAGCACCCGCTGGCGCGTGCGATCGTCGCCGCCGCCCGGCAGCGGAATCTTCCCGTGTCCCCGGCGACGGAGTTCCGCGCGTCGGCCGCGGTCGGGGTCACCGCCACCGTCGAAGGGCACACCGTCGCCGTCGGCGGCCCGCACATGCTCACCGAGCACGGCCTGACCCCGCTGCCCGACACCCGGGCGTGGGCAGAGGAGGGCGCGACGGTGCTGCACGTGCTCGTCGACGGGCACGTCGTCGGGGCGCTGGCCCTGGCCGACGAGATCCGGCCGGCGTCCCGGGAGGCGGTCGCCGCGCTGCACGCGCTCGGCATCGACGTGGTCATGATCACCGGTGACGCCGAGCCGGTCGCCCGCGCGGTGGCTGCGGAGCTCGGCATCGACCAGGTGTTCGCCGGGGTGCGCCCCGAGGACAAGGCCGAGAAGGTCGCCGCCCTGCAGCAACAGGGCCGGGCGGTGGCCATGGTCGGCGACGGGGTGAACGATGCCCCGAGCCTGGCCCGCGCCGATGTGGGCCTGGCGATCGGTGCAGGCACCGACGTCGCGATCGGGTCCGCCGGGATCATCCTGGCCTCCTCCGACCCGCGTGCGGTGGTGTCGGTGATCCGGCTGTCGCGGGCCAGCTACCGCAAGATGCAGGAGAACCTCTGGGCCGGCGCCGGCTACAACCTGATCGCGGTCCCGCTGGCCGCCGGGGTGCTCGCCCCGATCGGCTTCGTCCTGCCGATGGAGGTCGGTGCGCTGCTGATGAGCCTGTCCACCGTCGTCGTGGCGTCCAACGCCCAGCTGCTGCGGCGGCTGGACCTGCGCCCGGAGGCCAGCGTCGCCGAGATCACCACCGGCCCGGCGGCCCCGGCCCGGCGCTCTGGGGCGGCCGCGGAGCCGACCGCCGCCGGCCGGCACTGACCGACCCGGTCGCCGTAGCCTCGCTCAGGAGGGGGTGGGCATGGCGGCACGAGTTTGGACAGCGCTGCTGCTGCTGGCCGCCGTCTTTGCGATGCACGGCCTGCAGTGCACCGCCGTCGGGACCGGGCACACAGCCGGTCCCGACGGCGCCGCGGTCGCCGCAGCCCCCACCGGGGTGCTCGAGGGCGGCCTGCGCACCGGCGCGGTGAGCCACGGCCTCGATGCGCACAGCACCGTCCACGACACCGCCGCGATGGTCGCCGCCGCCCCGCTGGCCGGCCTGCTCGCCGCCGACCACGGCAGCGCGCCGGCCGGAGCGGTCGGGCACCTGTGGGCGCTGTGCCTGGCGGTGCTCGCCGCCGGGCTGGCGGTGCTGGTCGCCCTGCTGCTGCCCCGCCTGCTGACGCTCCTACCGGCGGCGTGGGCGCGGCTGCGCACGCACGCCTCCGCGGGCCTGGCACCGCTGCGCCCGCCGGACCTGCACGCCCTCTGCCTGCTGCGGATCTAGGCCGACCGCCTGCACCGCCCCGCCCTCAGCGACCGGACTGGCCCGGCGGCGGTGTACGCGCACGTCCACCGGCCCAGTTCCGCAGTTCCAGGAGAGACCCACCATGACCCGCACCACCGCACGCCTGACCGGCCTCACGGCCGCCCTGCTCGCCGGCGCATTCGTCCTCGCCGGCTGCGCCGACGACGACACCGACGCCGTCGGGCACGGCTCGATGATGAACGGCAGCAGCTCCTCGGCCGACTCCTCGGCCGACTCCTCGGCCGTGCAGGCCGAGTTCAACGACGCCGACGTCGCCTTCGCCCGAGGCATGATTCCGCACCACCGGCAGGCGATCGCCATGGCCGAGCTGGCCGAAGGGCGGGCAGCCGATCCCCGCGTGCTCGACCTGGCCACCCGCATCCAGGCCGCGCAGGACCCCGAGATCGAGACGATGTCCGGCTGGCTGGAGGACTGGGACGCCGACGGCGGCCACATGGACCACGGCATGGGGGGCGGCATGGGCGGCATGGATCACGGCGAGGGCGGGATGATGTCCGAGGGCGACATGCACGCGCTGATGTCCGCCACCGGCCCGGAGTTCGACCGCCTGTTCCTCGAGCAGATGATCGTGCACCACCAGGGCGCGGTGGAGATGGCGGCCGAGCACTCCGCGAACGGCCGCAACAAGGAGGCCCTCGAGCTGGCCCAGTCCATCCGCGACAGCCAGAACGCCGAGATCGCCGAGATGCAGCAGCTGCTCACCGAGCTCGGCGGCTGACCCGGCCGCGGTGGGGCGGGCCCCACCGGCCCGCCCCGCCGCACCTCACCCGCCCGATCCGCCTCTGCACCACCCATGGAGTTCCACCATGCCCACGCGCCGCACCGCCCGTACCGCCCTCGCCGGCGCCGCTCTGCTGACCCTGCTCACCGGCTGCGCCCCCACCGGCACACCCGCCGCACCCGCGCCCGGCGACATCACCGGCACGCTGCCGGCCGCGCACGTGCACGCCGTCGCCGTCGACCCGGGCGACGGCGCACTGCTGCTGGCCACCCACGAAGGGCTGGTCACCGTCGGTGACGACGGCCGGCCGGCAGCCGTCGGCCCGGTCATCGACCTGATGGGGTTCACCGTCGCCGGCCCCGACCACTACCTGGCCTCGGGCCACCCTGGGCTGCGCACCGACCTGCCCAACCCGGTCGGGCTCATCGAGAGCACCGACGGGGGTGAGACCTGGACGCCGCTGTCGCGCACCGGCGAGTCGGACTTCCACGCCCTCACCGCCCTGCCCGGAGGCGGTGCGCTGGGCTTCGACGGAACGCTGCTGCGCACCACCGACGGCACCACCTGGGAGCAGCTGGCCATCCCGGCCGAGCCGCACACGCTCACCGCCGCCCCCGACGGCCAGGTGCTGGCCACCACCGGTGCCGGGCTGCTGCGCTCCACCGACGCCGGAGCGACGTGGGCGCCGGTAGACGGGGCTCCGCTGCTACAGGTGGTCACCTGGCTCGGTGACGGCACGGCCGCGGTCGGCATCACACCAGACGGCGCGGTGTGGACCAGCACCGACGCCGCGGCCAGCTGGACCCACCGCGGGCATCTGGACGCGACGCCGGAAGCGGTGGCCGCGACCACCGTCGACGGCGACGTGCGCGTCCTCGTCGTGGCCGACCACGGCCTGCTGGAATCCACCGACGGCGGCGCCACGTTCACCACGCTGTTGCCGGCTTGAGCCCCGGCGCGGGTCAGCCGGTCGGTCAGTCGCGCAACGCCGATCCCTCGAACTCCGGAACGGGCCGGGTCCGCCGTGCCGGGCGCGGTCCTCGCCTCCACCGACGGCGGGACGACCTTCACGGAGCTGTACCGCGGGGTGTGACGAGCCCCCGTCAGCCGGGGAGCCGGCGGCGTCCCCGCTCCCCCAGGTGGCCCATCAGCAGGAAGGCACCCCAGGGGACGATCACCCAGAACGGCCAGAAGTACAGGAACTCGCCTGCGGCGATCGAGGTCACCGCCCAGATCGCCAGCACGAGCAGCGCCGTGCTCGACCACGATCCCCAGGCCTGCCGGCCGTGTGAGAACCCGTGGCGCGTGGCGCCGGGCGTGCAGGGGCTCGTGCCCGCGGGAACCGGCGCCGGTGCGGGCCGGGCGGGTGCGGCCGGCAGGTCGGCGGTGAGCTCGGCCAGCTCACCGAAGGTGCGGGCGGCGTAGGCGCGGGCGAGGCGCTCGTCGTACTCGGCGACGGTGAGCCGGCCCTCCGACATGGCGTGCCCGAGCGCGGTGGCGACGGCGGCGCGGTCGGAGTCGGCGGCGCGCAGGTAGGGCTCGGGCACGGTGCTCTCCTCGCTCGGGGACACCAGTCTGGTCCGGCGGGGCGGGCGTGGACCACTGACAGCTGTCACCGGTTCCACGTGGAACCCGTCAGCTGCGTGGAGGCGCGGGTCAGCCCGCCGGCGGGGCCGCCTGGGCGGTGAGGTGGCGGCCGATGACCATGCGCTGGATCTGGTTGGTGCCCTCGAAGATCTGCATGACCTTCGCCTCGCGCATGTACCGCTCGGCCGGGTGGTCACGGGTGTAGCCGGCTCCGCCCAGCACCTGGACGGCGTCGGTGGTCACCTTCATCGCCGCGTCGGTGGCGACCAGCTTGGCGATGCTGGCCTGCCGGGAGAACGGCTTGCCGGCGTCCTTGCGGCGGGCGGCGACCAGGTAGGTGGCGCGGGCCGACTCCACGGCCGCCGCCATGTCGGCCAGCAGGAAGGCCACGCCCTGGTGCTCGGCGATCGGGCGGCCGAACGCCTCTCGCTCGACCGCGTAGGCGACGGCGACGTCGAGGGCCGACTGCGCCAGCCCCACGGCGACGGCGCTGATGCCCAGCCGCCCGGAGTCCAGCGCCCCGAGGGCGATCGCCATGCCCCGCCCGGGCTCGCCGACCAGCCGGTCGGCGGGGATCGGCACGTCGTCCAGGCGGATCGCCGCGGTGGTGGAGCCGGTCAGGCCCATCTTCTCCTCGGGCTTCGCGGCGCTGAACCCGGGCAGGTCGGGCGTCAGGTGGAAGCAGGAGACGCCCCGGGGTCCGTCCGCGGGCGTGCGCAGGAACGTCGAGTAGAAGTCGGCGTGCCCGCCGTGGGTGACCCACGCCTTCTCGCCGCGGGCGACCCAGCCGTCGTCGGTGGCGGTGGCCGTGGCGCGCATCGCGGCGACGTCGGAGCCGGCATGCGCCTCCGACAGCGAGTAGGCGCCCAGCAGCCCGCCGCCGACCATCTCGGGCAGCAGGTCCCGGCGCTGCGCCTCGGTGCCGAAGTTCGCGATGGGGGAGCAGGCGAGCGTGTGCACGCTGATGCCGAGGGCGACGCTCGCCCAGCGGGCCGCCAGCTCCTCGAGCACCTGCAGGTAGACGGCGTAGGGCTGTCCGCCGCCCCCGACCTCCTCGGGGAACGGCAGGCCCATCAGGCCGGCGTCACCCAGCAGCCGGAAGACCTCGCGGGGGAAGCGCTCCTCCCGCTCGTAGGCCGCCGCCTTCGGCGCGAGCTCCGCGTCGGCGATCTCCCGGGTGAGGGCCAGCAGGTCCTCGGCCTCGGGCGTGGGCAGCTCGCGCTCGACGGCCACGGATCTCCTCCGGAAGGTCGGGGAACAGTACTGCTGACCGTACCGCAGTACTGTTCTGCGACCAGGTCCATGCTGGCCCGCCGGGAGGAGGTGGCATGGAGACCGCTGAGGGGCGGCTGACCCGTCGCCAGGCCGAGCTGCTCGACCAGCTCGAGGAGGTGTTCCTCGCCGAGGGCTTCGCCGGGTTCACGCTCGAGGACCTCGCCGTCCGGCTGCGCTGCTCGAAGAGCACGCTCTACGCGCTGGCCGGGAGCAAGGAGCAGCTGGCGCTCCGGGTGATCCGGCACTTCTTCCGCAAGGCGACGGCGGCGGTCGAGGCGCGCACCGTCACCGAGGCCGACCCCGCCCGGCGGGTGACCGCCTACCTGACCGCGGTCGCCGCCGCCCTCGCCCCCGCGGGGCCGGCCTTCCACCGGGACCTGGACGCCTTTCCCCCGGGGCGGGAGATCTACGAGCGCAACACCGCCCTGGCGGCCGGGCGGGTGCGCGAGCTGATCGCCGAGGGCGTCGCCCAGGGCCGGTTCCGCGAGGTGCACCCGGCGCTGGTTGCCGACACGGTGACCACGCTGATGCTGCGCATCGGCCGCGGCGACACCGGGCGCGCGACCGGCCTGGACGACGCGACGGCCTACCGGGAGCTGGCCGCCCTGCTGCTGCACGGCATCACCCTGTGATGATCTCCGCCGTGCGGGTGGAGGAAGCGGCGTGGGACGACGCCGACGTGCGACGGCTGACCACCGACCAGCAGACGGAGGTCCGCGCCCGCTACGGCGGCAAGGAGGAGCCGGGCACCCACCCCTCCGCGGCCGACGTCGCCGTGGTGTTGCTCGCCCGCGACGACGACGCGACGCCGCTGGGTTGCGGGGCGCTCCGGGCGCTCGGCGACGGCGTGGCCGAGGTGAAGCGCATGTACGTGGTGCCGGCGGCACGGGGCCGCGGGGTGTCGAAGGCGGTGCTCGCCGGGCTGGAGGACGCCGCACGCGCCCGGGGGTGGACCAGCCTGCGGCTGGAGACCGGCCCACTACAGCCGGAGGCGATCGGCCTCTACTCGGGCGCCGGGTACCGGCCGATCGGCGCGTTCGGGGACTACGTGGGCGACCCGGACGCGGTGGACTCGCTGTTCTTCGCGAAGGAGCTCGACGCGACCTGAGGCCGTTCGGATACCGGCCGGTCCCCTTCCTCGCGGCCGCGCTGTGTGAGGGTGGAGCCATGCGCATCCGGGAGCTCGTCCTGCTCGCCGCCGTGGCGACCGCTCCGCTCGGCCTCACCGCCTGCGGTGGCTCCAGCGTCGAGGACTTCTGCGACCAGTACCTGGCGACCGCCGAGATCGAGCCGGAGGACGGGGAGGAGGCCCGGGAGGTGCTCGAGGACCTGGCCGACAGCGTTCCCGACGAGGTGGACGAGGTGCAGGAGGCCGCCCGGTACATGGCCGAGAACTTCCCTGCCGCTGGCGACCTGGACAGCGCGGTCGCGGAGGGGCAGCTGGGCGAGGAGGAGCTGACGGAGTTCCTCGCCGCGGCGGACACCGTCAGCGCCTATGGCGACGAGAACTGCCAGGGCTGAGCGTCGGCGACGTTCCCGCGGGATCGCCGGCGTTCCCGGCGGCGGGGAGGCGACCGCGGTCTCCCGGGAGGAAGCCGTGAACCGGATCCGCCGCTCCGGACATCAAGGGATGTGACCACTTCACCGATCGCGGCCGGATCACCACCGGCCGTGACCCCGACGGCGCTGCACCGGTCCGCCGGTCCACCCGCCGAACCCCCGCGGCTGCGCGCCCTGCCCGACTCGCTCCCCAGCGACGCGGAGCTGATCGCCCGGTCGGTCGACGACCCGGCGGAGTTCGCCCCGCTGTTCGACCGGCACGCTGCCACGGTGCACCGCTACCTGGGCCGCCGGGTGGGGGAGCTGGCCGACGACCTGCTCAGCGAGACGTTCCTCATCGCCTTCCGGCGCCGGGCGGCCTACCGGGCCGACCACGTCGAGGTCCGGCCGTGGCTGCTGGGCATCGCGACGAACGTCGTCCACGGGCACGTGCGCACCGAGCAGCGCCGCTACAAGGCGCTGGCCCGCGCGGCCGCCGAGCCCGAGCGGCCCGGCGACGACCCAGGGGACGCCGCCGGCCGGCTCGACGCCGAGGCGCTGCGCGGCCCGCTCGCCGCGGCGCTCGCCGGCCTGAAGCCCCGCGACCGCGACGCCCTGCTGCTGCTCGCCTGGGGCCAGCTCGGCTACGAGGAGATCGCCGCCGTCCTCGACGTCCCCGTCGGCACGGTGCGCTCCCGGCTGCACCGCGCTCGCCGCCAGACCCGCGCCGCGCTCGGCGGCGTCCTCCCGCTCGACCCGACCTCCGAGGAGGGGGACCGATGAACGACCTCACGCTGCTCCGCGAGGCGGGCCCCGAGGCGCCGCCGCTCTCCCCCGCCGCCCGCTCGGCCGCCCGCGCCGCGCTGCTCGCCGAGATCGAGGGGCCGGCCCCCCGACGGGCGCGCCGGCCGAGCCGTAAGGCCACCCTGCGCATCGGGCTGGCCGCCGTCACGGTGGCGGCGGCCTGGGCCGCCGCCGTCGTCATCGCCGCGCCCGACGGGCCGGGGACCCCGGCAGAGAGCGTGACCCTGGTGGACTTCCGGATGCCGACCTTCCCGCTGTCGCTGGAGCCCGAGCCCGTGGGGATGCGGCCCGGCTTCACCGGGGACGGGGAGTCCGCCGGCTTCGCCGAGTACGACTCCGCGGACGGGGCCGACCGGTTCACCGTGGGGGTGCACGGGGACGAGCCCGACGGGTGGGAGGACTCCTTCGAGCACGTCGACGTCACGGAGCGCTCGCAAATCAGCGTCGACGGTGTGTCCGCCGACCTGGTCCACGGGACCCGGGACGTGTACTGCGACGACGGCCTGACGGTCTGTGGGCGGGAGCGCTTCGCCGAGCTCCTCTGGGAACGCAGGGACGACCAGTGGGTGACGATGACCGGTGAGGGCCGGTACAGCGCGACCGCCGACCTGGTCGCGGTCGCCGAGTCGCTGGTCGATCGGCCGCAGCGGGCCACGCTCGCCGCCGAGCTCGCACCGCTGGGCTGGTCGGTGCAGTTCTACAAGATGGGGCGGGTCCTCACCCTGGTGAACGACGCCTACGAGCAGCAGACGATCACGGTGCACGTGCCGCTGCCGGAGGACGTGTCGCCGCTCGCCGAGGTGCGCGCGAACCTCATGGGTCCGGTGGGGCCGCAGCTGGAGGTGGTGGTGCAGGGCCGGCCGGCAGCTCTGGTCCGGGTCGACAACGGGCCCAGGGACCGGGGCTGGTTCCTGCAGGCGCAGTTCGAGGACGGGACGACCTTCACCCTCCAGGTGCCCGACGCGTTCACCCAGGAGCAGGTCCTGCAGTTCGCCGAGCAGGTGACCTACCACCCCTGAGCCCACGAGATCTGCACACCGGCCCCCGTCGACGGCCCGATGGGGGCGAGTGTGCAGATCTCGCGGGGGCAGCGGGGCGGCGATGTGGTGAGCTGAGCGCATGCCCGACACCTGGCCCACCAGCGACCGCACCGAGGTGGAGCTCACCGCCGGCGACGCCCGCCTCGCCCTGGACCTCCGCGGCGGGACCCTCCGCCGGCTCGCGGTCGGGGATTGGGAGGTCCTCGACGGCTACCCGGCCGGTCGGGTGCTGCCCGGCTGGCGCGGCGCGACCCTCGTGCCCTGGCCGAACCGGCTCCGGCACGGCCGGTGGAGCTGGCGCGGCGAGGAGCTCCAGCTCGACGTCCGTTCGCCCGACGAGCCGCACGCCATCCACGGCCTGGTCGCCTGGCAGCCGTGGACGGTGCTGGCGGAAGCGGACCGGTCCGTCACGGTCGGGACGACGGTGGAGCCGCACCCCGGCTATCCGTTCCGCCTCGCCGTCGCGGTGGACCACACGCTCGACGCCGACCGGCTCACCTGCACGCTCCGCGTCCGCAACACCGGCGACCGGCCGGCGCCGTTCGGCGCCGGTTTCCACCCCTACCTCTCCGTCGGGGCCACCCAGGACGGCGGCATCGGCGACGCGGAGGTGGAGCTCCCGGCCCGCACCGAGCTGGCGCTGGACGGCGGCCTGCCGACGGGGGAGCGGCGGCCGTTCGACGGCGCCGTCGGCCGGATCGGCGACCGGGCGCTCGACGTCCCGCTCACCGACCTCGACCGGGACGACCAGGGGTGGTGGCGCGTGCGGCTGCGCGGCGCCGCGGGGGAGCTGCTGCTCTCGGCCGACGCCGCCTGGCCGTGGCTGCAGGTCTACAGCGGCGACACCCTGCCCGAGGGCCAGTGGCGGCGCAGCCTCGCCGTCGAGCCGATGACCTGCCCGCCCAACGCGCTCGCCGATGACGTCGACCTGCACGTGCTCGAGCCGGGCGCGGAGTGGGCCGGCACCTGGTCCCTCGCCTGGACGCCGGCGGGCTGAGATGCGCGTCGCGGAGCTCTGGCGCTACCCGGTGAAGTCGCTGCAGGGCGAGCGGCTGGCCGAGGCGGAGCTCGGCCCGCTCGGCATCAGCGGCGACCGGCGGTGGGCGCTGTTCGACCGCGACACCGGCTTCGGCCTCACCGCCCGCCGGGTCCCCGAGCTGCTGTTCGGCGCGGCCCGCGTGCGCCCGGACGGCGGGGTCCAGGTGGTGCTCCCCGACGGAACGGTCACCGCCGACGAGGCCGTGCTCTCCGACTGGCTCGGCCGCCGGGTGGAGCTGCGGGCGGCCGGGGACGACGACACCGTCCCCACCTACGAGTCGGCCGTGGGCGACGACGAGCCCGATCCGAACGAGTGGCGGCAGTGGGAGGGCGCCCCCGGCCCGTTCCACGACAGCCCCCGCATCCGGCTCTCCCTGGTCTCCACCGGCACGCTGGGCACCTGGGACCGCCGCCGCTTCCGGGCCAACGTCGTGCTGGACGGCGCCGGCGAGGACGCGCTGCGCGGCACGGAGGCGGACCTGGGCAGCGCGCGGCTGCGGTTCGGCACCGGCATCCCGCGGTGCGTGATGACCACCCGCCCGCAGCCCGGCGGCATCCCGCGCGACACCTCGGTGCTCAAGACGGTGCACCGCGAGCGGGAGGGGCTGCTCGCCGTGCGGGCCGCCGTCCTCGCACCCGGGCAGGTCCGGGTCGGCGACGAGCTGCGCCGGACGGCAGACTGACGACTGTGCGCACCGTCGATCTGCGTCCCGGCGAGGACAGCATCCGGCTCGGCCAGCTGCTCAAGCTGGTGGACGCCGTCCCCACCGGCGCCCAGGTCAAGGACGTGCTGCTCTCCGGCGCGGTGACGGTGAACGGTGAGCCGGAGGACCGGCGCGGCCGGCAGCTCCGCTCCGGCGACGTGGTGGCGATCGAAGGCCACGAGGACGTCCGCATCGCCTGAAGAAGGACCCCCTGCCCCCCGCGACTCGCAGGCTCGCCGCGGGACCCTGCAGGGGGCCGCGTGGAACCGCCCCGGGAAAGGAGCCGCATGACCGCACCGCTGGCGTCCCGGCTGCGCGGTTTCGGGACGACGATCTTCGCCGAGATGAGCGCGCTCGCCGTCGCCACCGGGTCGATCAACCTGGGTCAGGGCTTTCCCGACTACCCCGGCCCGGCGGAGGTGCTCGACGCCGCCCGCGCCGCCATCGGCACCGGCGCCGACCAGTACCCGCCCGGCCCGGGCATCCCCGAGCTGCGCTCCGCCGTCGCCGAGCACCGGCAGCGGTTCTCGGGTGGCACCTACGATCCCGACACCGAGGTGCTGGTCACCGCCGGCGCGACCGAGGCGCTGGCGGCGGCGATGCTCGCCCTGCTGGAGCCCGGCGACGAGGTGGTCCTCTTCGAGCCCATCTACGACAGCTACAGCGCCTCGGTCGCCATGGCCGGCGGCGTGGTGCGCCCCGTCCCGCTGCACGCGCCCGCGGACGGCTCGGGCCCCTGGGTGTTCGACGAGGCGGAGCTGCGCGCCGCGATCACGCCGCGCACCCGGCTGCTGCTGGTCAACTCCCCGCACAACCCGACCGGCACGGTGCTCACCCGCGACGAGCTGGCCGTGCTGGCCGAGCTCGCCACCACGCACGACCTCACGGTCGTCACCGACGAGGTCTACGAGCACCTGGTGTTCGACGGCGCGGAGCACGTCTCCCTCGCCACGCTGCCCGGCATGCGCGAGCGGACGCTCGTCGTCTCCAGCGGCGGCAAGACGTTCAACGTGACCGGCTGGAAGGTCGGGTGGGTCTGCGGCCCGGCTCCGCTGGTGGCCGCCGTCCGCACCGCCAAGCAGTTCCTCACCTACGTCAACGGCGGGCCGTTCCAGCCCGCGGTCGCCGCGGGGCTGCGGCTGCCGGAGGCGTACTTCACCGGTATTGCCCGCGACCTGCAGTACCGCCGCGACGTCCTGGTGGCGGGGCTGCGCGAGGCCGGGCTGCCGGTGATCAGCCCGCAGGCGACCTACTTCGCCACCGTCGACGTCCGCGGGGTGCAGCCCGACGGCGACGGGCTCGCCTTCTGCCGGGCGCTGCCGGAGCGGGCGGGCGTGGTCGCCGTCCCGACCGTGGTCTTCTACACGCCCGAGCACGCCGCCCTCGGGCGGCACCTGGTGCGGTTCGCGTTCTGCAAGAGGGATGACGTGCTCGGCGAGGCGGTCGAGCGGTTGAGGAGGCTGGCATGAGGGTCGCAGCGGTGCAGCACGACATCGTCTGGGAGGACCGGGAGGCGAACTTCGCCCGGCTCGCCCCGGAGGTGGCCCGGGCGGCCGCCGCCGGCGCCGAGCTCGTGCTGCTCACCGAGACCTTCTCCACCGGGTTCTCGATGACGCCGGGCATCGGGGAGCCCGAGGACGGGCCGTCGGCGGCGTTCCTCGCCGCGCAGGCCGCTGAGCACGGCGTGTGGGTGGGCGGCAGCTGCCCGGAGATCGCGCCGGGGGAGCAGCTGCCCTACAACTCCTTCGTCCTGGCCGGGCCGGACGGCGGGACGCACCGCTACCGCAAGCTGCACCCCTTCACCCACGGCGGCGAGCACGAGCGGTTCCGCGCCGGCGACGGGCCACTCACGGTGACCATCGGGGGGCTCAGGATCACCCCGTTCATCTGCTACGACCTGCGCTTCGCCGACGTCTTCTGGCGCGCCGCCCTGGAGACCGACCTCTACGTGGTGGTGGCCAACTGGCCGGCCGCCCGGCGCCTGCACTGGCAGACGCTGCTGCAGGCCCGGGCGATCGAGAACCAGGCCTACGTCGTGGGGTGCAACCGGGTGGGCACCGCCGGGGACGGCACCGAGCACACGGGCGACAGCCGGATCGTGAACCCCATGGGCGAGCTGCTGGCCACCGCCGCCGGGACCGAGACCCTCGTGCTCGCCGACGTCGACGCCGCCGAGGTGGCGGCCACCCGCGACCGGCTGCGCTTCCTCCCCGACCGGCGCGGCTGAGAGGCCGGCGGCCGTCAGCTCCGGGGCGTGCCGTCCTGGTCGACGGTGATCTGCTCGCGCAGCACCTGCTCGGTGACCGTCTCCCGGCCCTCCACCACCTCCGTGCGCAGCCGCACCCGCTCCACGGGCACCACCTCGACACCGAACACAGGACGCTCGGCGTGCAGCACGATCTCGTCCGGCAGGCCCGTCGCGGCGGTGTCCTCGGGCACCAGCGACTCACCGGAGTGGGCGGCGTCCCCGGCCGCCGCGGTGCCGTCCAGCGGGATCTCCTCCAGGCGGATCTCCTCGCGCCGGATGGGCACCGTCACCTGCACCTCCTCGGTGACGACGTACTTGACCAGACGGACCCGCCGGTCGGCGACCCGCTCGGTGTCGACCCGCAGCCGTTCCTCGCTCCGCGTCATGGCGCCGTCGGTCGGGGTCGCGGCGTCGTCGGGTTCCCGGTGGCGCCCACCGCCGGTTCCCGCGCCCCGCGCCTCGTCGATGCCGTAGTGGCGCCGCAGCTCGGCCTCCTCGCCCGGGTCGAGGTGGTTCCCGCCGACGGCCGGGGCGCTCGTCACCGCCTCCGCGGTGACCGGCAGCCGCAGTCGGCCGTCCTCCCAGGAGGCCTCGCGGGCGGGCACGATCGAGTGCCGGGTGCCGAACAGGCCGGTGGTCACCGCCACCCAGGTCGGCTCACCGGTCCGGTCGTCGACGAAGAAGTGTTCGACGGTGCCCAGTTTGTCGCCACCGTCGCCGTAGGCGGTGCTGCCAATCGCTTCCGCGACCTGGTGCTCGCTCAACATGGGTCGGCTCCCTCCATGCGGCGCGCCCGGTCGCGCGTCCCGCCGTACAAGGCTGCCCACCGGGCGGGGTCGGTGAACATCGGCTGCCGCGCCTCAGCCGCCCGGCACCACCAGGTCGACCACCACGGACCGGTGATCGCTGCCCCGCACCGGGACGAAGCCGCAGCCGGCGACGGCGAGTCGCGGATCGACGAGCACGTGGTCGAGGGCCAGCCGGGGGACCGGGACCCGCAGCGGCCGCCAGGTCCAGGTGTGCCCCACGCCGACGGCGCGGGCGGCGTCCAGGTACCCCAGCCGCAGGACCGCGCGCAGCGCCGCGTGGTCGAGCGTGGCGTTGAAGTCGCCGGCGAGCACCCGCAGCACCGCCGGATCGGGAGCCGGCAGGGCGGCGAGGTCGGCGGTCCAGGCGCGGACGGCGGCCGGTGACGTCGCCGGGGGCACGGCGTGCACCGCGGTGATCTCGAGCGCGGGCCCCGCGCCGATCGGCAGCCGGACCGTCGGCTGCTCGAAGCCGCCCGGCACGGCTCCGCGGCCGTCGACCGGCAACCGGCTCCAGACGCCACCGGAGGCCGCCGCGACGCTGCCCGGCCGGGCGGGGATGACGTGGGCGTGCGGCAGCAGCTCCGCCAGCCCGGCGGCGGTCAAGCGCCCCTCGGCCTCCGGGGTGAGCTCCTGCACCGCCAGGACGTCGACCCCGTGCCGGCGGACCAGCTCGACGACCGGCTCGGCGGGGACCAGCCCCCGGCGCAGGCTCACCGTGGCGATGCGCACCCGTCGCCCCGTCGGCGGGTCGCCGGCGGGCGGCCTGCCCCGGTGCGAGCGCACGGCGGCGCCGAGCGTGGCGCCCGCCGCCGCGGCGAGCAGGGTGCCCGCCCGTGACCGGGCCCGCACGGCCGCGACCAGGGGGACGACGGCGGCGGCGGCGGCGTACGGGGTGAACGCCAGCGCGGGCACCAGCGGGAAGCCCCGCTCGGCGCCGGCGCGGCGCAGCACCGCCCACACCGCCCACGGCGTGGCGGCCGCGACGGCCCACCGGGGATCGGTATCGGTCCGGGCCATGGCGGTCACGCTAGCCAGGGCGCCGGTGGGCCGCCGCCCCGGTCGGTGCCCTACGGTCGGGCCGTGGTCGCCGAGCAGCTCGAGATCGAGCGGAAGTTCGACGTGGACGAGGCGTTCGTGCCGCCGTCCCTGGACGCGGTCCCCGGCGTCGCGGTCGTGGACGCCCCGGTGGTCCACCAGCTGGCGGCGGTCTACCACGACACCCCGGACCTCCGGCTCGTGCGCGCCCGGGTCACCCTGCGCCGCCGCACCGGGGGGCCGGACGAGGGCTGGCACCTCAAGCTCCCGGCGGACGGGGCCCGCCGGGAGCTGCACGCGCCGCTGGCGCACGGCACCGACGTGGCACCGGCCGAGCTCCTGGAGGTGGTCGCCGGGCTCCTGGCCGGGGAGGTGCCCGGGCCGGTGGTGACGATGCGCACCCGGCGGGTGGTCACCGCGCTGCGGGACGCGGCCGGCCGGGTGCTGGCCGAGCTCGCCGACGACACGGTGACCGCGACGGTGGCCGCGACCGCTCCCGGCGACGTCCCCGAGGTGCGCAGCTGGCGCGAGCTGGAGGTCGAGCTCGTCGACGGCTCCGAGCCGATCCTGGCCGCCGTGGGCGACGTGCTCGTCGCCGCCGGCGCCCGCCCTTCCCCGCGGGCGTCGAAGCTGGCCTCCGCGCTCTCCTCCCGGCTCGACGGCACCGGCTGATCCCGCTCCGGGAACACCCCGGCGTCCTCCGTCGTCCATCCTCTGCACCGGCGTGCATCGACCCGGTCCCGCCGTGCTCCCCGATCCCGCCGGAGGTCCGCCCTGTCCCTCATCGGTCTGCTGGGCTTCGGGACGGTCGTCCTGCTGGCCGTGGGGTTGCTGCACGCCTACCTGTGGCTCCGGCTGGTCCGGAGCACCACCGAGCCCGGCCGCCTGCGCCGCTGGCTCACCCTGCTCACCGTCCTCCTGGCGGTGTCGCCGGTGGCGGCGCTGCTGTCGCGCGGCGTGCTGCCGCTGGACGCCGGCACCCCGCTGAGCTGGATCGGCTACAGCTGGCTCGGCATCGCCCTCTACGCCGTGCTCGCGCTGCTCGTCCTCGAACCGGTGCGGCTGGTCGGGAACGCGCTGATCAGCAGGCGTAGCGGGGGAGTTGTGCGCCAGGTCGTCCCGAGTGGGGCGTGGAGCGCTCCGCGGAGGGACGACGCAGCGGCTCCGTCCGACAGGGGGACGCCACCTGGCCGCGGCGCCGTCCGGGCGGACGGCGACCTCCTCGCCGACGCCCCCGCCGACGCCCCCGCCGATGCTCCGGCCGACGCCCCTGCCGACGTCCCGGCCGACGCCCCTGCCGACGGCATGGGGCGGCGGCTCTTCCTGGCCCGCGGCCTCGCGGTGACCGCCGGAGCGGTCGCCCTGGGCACCGCCGGCACGGGCGCCTGGTTCGCCAACTCCGCGCCGGTGGTGCGGCGGGTGCCGGTCACCCTGCGGGGGCTGGACCCGGCGCTGGACGGGCTGCGGATCGTCACCTTCTCCGACGGCCACCTGTCGGCCACCTACGGCGGACGGCGGTTCGAACGGGTCGTGGAGCTGGTCAACGAGCAGCGGCCGGACGTGGTGGCCATCGTCGGCGACCTGGTCGACGGCGACGTCGACGAGCTGCGGGAGGACGTGGCCCCGCTGGCGGACCTGGTCAGCGAGCAGGGCGTCTACTTCGTCACCGGGAACCACGAGTACTTCGTCGACACCCGGGCCTGGATGCGGCACCTGCCGACCCTGGGCGTGGACGTGCTGCGCAACGAGCGGGTGGCGATCCGCCGCGGCGCCGCGTCCTTCGACCTCGCCGGGATCGACGACCGGACCGCGGCGGCCTCGGGCCTGCCCGGCCACGGCGCCGACCTGGACGCCGCGCTGGACGGGCGCGACGACGCCACCCCGGTGGTCCTGCTCGCGCACCAACCGGTGATGGTGGAGCAGGCGGCCGCGGCCGGCGTCGACCTGCAGCTGTCCGGGCACACCCACGGCGGGCAGCTCTGGCCGTTCGACTACGCCGTGCGGCTCGACCAGCCCTCCGTGGAGGGCTGGTCCCGGCACGGCGACACCCAGCTGTACGTCTCCTCGGGGGCGGGCTACTGGGGCCCGCCGATGCGCATCGGCGCCCGGCCGGAGGTCACGGTCGTGGAGCTGCGGGCGCCGGGTCGCTGAGCCGGCGCCGAGCCCCCGGTTCGGTGGGTGCGGCGGGCATGTCGAGCCGCGCCGTCGGGTGTCCAGCCGCGCCGTGACGCGGCGGAACGTCCGGTGCAGCGGCTCGACCCATGCCGAACGGGGTCAGGCCCTGGAGAGGGCGTCGAAGGCCTCGGTCAGGCACCCCCCGAGTTCCCGCTCCCCGTCGCTGTCGGCCCACACGAGCATCCCGGTGGTGAACGCGGCGAGGTGGGCACTGGCGATCACCAGGTCCGACGACCGGACGGGCTGATCGCCGGCGCTGGCCTCGGCGACCATCGTGGCCGTCATCCGGTCGAACTCCCCGGCCCGGTACCGCAGCGCGGGGCTGCCGGCGATGATCCGCCAGCGCGCGAGCAGCTGGGCCCGCTCCCCGTCGTCGAAGCTGGTCAGCGAGTTCACCGCCGCCTGTCGGATCCGCGCGCCCAGCGGCTGGTCGGCCGGCTGGGCGGCGATGAGCTCGGCCACCTGGTGCGGCGCGAGGAGGGCCATGATCAGGTGCTCCTTGCTCGGGTAGTGCGCGTAGAAGGTGGGCACCGACACGCCGGCGGCGGACGCGATGCGGGCGATCGGCACCTGGTCGTAGCCCTCGTCCTCGAACAGCCGCAGCGCCACCTCGTAGATGCGCAGGTGGGTGGCCCCCCACCTGCGCCTGCGCCAGTCGGGTGAGTCCGTCACGCGGTGATCATCGACCGGTCACCCGGTTGGCTGCCAGCCGCCGTACCGGGCGTCATCCGGCCGGCCACGTGACGCACGCCACGACACGATCGATGTGACGTCTCATACGACATGACGACCAGACGTCTCCTCGGGCAGTACCTTTGTCCCGTGGTCAGCCCCGTAGCAGGTCCCAAGTACCTGTCGGTCCGCGAGCACCTGCGCCGCCGGGTCGCCGCGCTGCCCGAGCTCACGGTGCTGCCCCCCGAGCCGGTCCTCTGCGCCGAGTACGGCGTCAGCCGCATCACGCTGCGGCGCGCGGTCGACGGGCTCGTGGCCGACGGCCACCTCGTGCGGGAGCAGGGCCGGGGCACCTACGTGACCCGCCCGGCCATCCGGCACGAGTACCGCGAGAGCTTCGTGCACCGCATCGCGGGCTTCAACTCGGTCATGACCGAGCAGGGCGCGCAGGTCGGCACGACGGTGCTCGTCCAGCGGGTCGTGCCGGTGCCCGCCCCCGTGGCGACCGAGCTGAAGCTGGAGCCGGGGTCGGAGGTGGTGGAGCTGGTGCGGCTGCGCAGCGTCGACGGCACGCCCAACCACGTCGCGCACAGCTTCCTGCCGGCCGCCGCGTACCCCGGCGCGGTGGACGCCGACTTCAGCGAGGGCTCCCTCTACGACTACCTGCGCCGGGAGTACGCGGCCGACCTCGCCCACGCCCGCATCGTCGTGGACGTCGGCACCGCCGCCCCCGACGAGGCCGAGGCGCTCGGCGTGGTCGCCGGCTCCCCGCTGCTGGTCGTCCGGACCACCGTGCGGGACGGCGAGGGGCGCCCGCAGGTGCACAGCTTCTCCCGACTGCGACCCGACGTCAGCCAGGTCGAGTTCGAGGTCTCCGTGGGCGGCCGCTGACGTGCCGACGACCGCGACGGGCACCCGGGAGGTGCCGCAGCCTCGCGCGGAGGTCTGGCGCGCGCTGGCGGTGCTGGAGCCCTACTGCGCCGTCTGCGACGTCTCCTACGTGCTCGCCGGCACCGCGTCCCCCGGGGTCGGCACGACGTTCGTCTGCTCGCCCGGGCAGCTCGACGGCGGCGCTCCGCGATCGGGCGCGCCACGCGGGGAGATCGTCGCGTGGGAGCCGCTCCGGCGGGTGACCACGCGCCTGGAGCTCACCCCGGAGACGTGGACGACGGAGATCGAGCTCTCCGACACCGCCGCCGGCGGCACGCACGTCTCGATCACGATCGGTCACGAGCCCACCGGGGGCAGCCGGCTGGTCCGCCGGCTGACCCGCACCGCCGTGCGCCGGCTGGTGCAGCGGACGGTCGACGCCGAGCTGGCCAAGGTGCCCGCGCACGTGGCTCAGGCGGCCGCGGGCTCCTGACCGGGGAAGCCGTGCCGCTCGTTCGGGGGAATCACGCATCGTCGTGATCAACCGGGGTACAGGGCCTTGTCGTGCACCGGCGGCACGCTCGGCACCGTGCCGGGAGAACCGTGCTCGCCGGTCGAGCGAACTGAGGAGCTTGCTGTGGAAATCATCGGTCTGATCATCGCCGGGCTCATCATCGGCCTGCTGGGGAAGTTCGTCGCCCCCAGCACCCGGGACAACACGCCCATCTGGCTCACGCTGCTGTGCGGCGTCGGCGGTGTGCTCCTCGGCTACTGGGTGAGCGGTCTGCTGGGCGTCGAGGACACCGCCGGCATCGACTGGCTGCGGTGGATCATCTCCATCGTCCTGGCGGCGGTGCTGGTGGTGGCGGCGTCCACGCTCACCGGGCGCAACGACCGCGCCGTCCGCTGACCTGACCGCCGTCCCCGGCGGAGGCGGTCGGGTTCAGACCTCGACCGTCTCCCCGGGGGTCAGCCGGGCGACCGGCGTGGGGGTCCCCGGACCCCGCTCCCCGAGCAGCCCGCTCACCACACCGATCCCGGTGTCGTTGAGCAGCCCGTCGTGCACGGCGTAGGCCTGGTCCGCCCGCACCTCCCGCAGGTAGTCGATCACCTCGGCCGTGCGCGACCAGGGCGCGTGCAGCGGCAGGAGCAGCGTGGGGACGGGCGTGCCCGGCACGGTGAAGGCATCGCCGGGGTGGAAGACCTGCCCGTCGACGAGGAATCCGACATTGGCCACCCGGGGCAGGTCCGGGTGGATCTCGGCGTGCAGCTCGCCGTGCACCTGCACCTCGAACCCGGCGACCGTGACCGCGTCGCCGGCCCCGACCACGTGCACGCGGTCGCCGGCGCCCTCGAGCGCGGCCGCCACCGCCCGGTTGGTCCACACCTCGAGCGACGGGGTGGCGTCCAAGGCCGCCCGCAGCCTGTCGGCGACGAAGTGGTCGGGGTGCTCGTGGGTGACCAGCACCGCCGTCGCACCGTCGAGGGCGACCGGGTCGGTGAAGGCACCCGGGTCGATGACCAGCCGCCGGTCGCCGTCGGAGAGGACCACGCAGGCATGCCCGTGCTTGGTGAGCTCCATGACCTGATCCTGCACCCGGCTCCTGCGGCTCACCCTTCGGGGTGAGGAACCGCGCCGCACCCGTCGCCCGCGCCCGCGCACCTGCCGACCTCCTCAGCATGATGCTGACGACCACCGCGTTCGCCGCCGCCCGCAGCCGCGCGCACGGTCCCACCGCCGCGCTGTGGCACGCCGTGGAGCTGCACCGGCCGCCGGCCGAGGTCGACAGCGCCTGCGAGCTCACCGTCTGCGGCTCGCTGGCCCGGGTCACCCCCGAGCAGCAGTGGCCGCTGCGGGCCTCCGACGTCTGCCCCGCCTGCGCCACGCTCGCCCGGTGACCCCGTCGCCGGGAACGGCGGCCCCCTGACGCCCTGCCGCCGGCCCGGCCCGCCCGCCCGGCGGCAGGTGCACTCCTCCCGCGGGCCGGCCGCCTCAGCGGCCGGTGAACCGCGGCGCCCGCTTGGCCAGGAACGCCTCGACGGCCTCGCGGTGGTCGGCGGACTGCCCCACCTCGTTCTGCAGCCGCCCCTCCAGGGCCAGCGTCTCCTCCAGCGAGTCGATGGCGGCGGTGGCCAGCACCGTCTTCACCGCGCGGTAGGCCGCGGTCGGGCCGGCGGCCAGCCGGGCCGCCAGCTGCTGGGCCTCCGCCAGCACCTGCTCCGGTGCGACGACGCGGTGCACCAGCCCCCACTCCGCGGCGCTCTCGGCCAGGAACGGCTCCGGCAGCAGCAGCAGCTCCGCGGCGCGCGAGCCGCCCACGCTGTGCACCAGCCGCGCCGCCAGCGCCGAGTCGCTGGACAGCCCGATCCCCGTGAACGCGGTGGTGAACTTGGCGCCGGCAGCGGCCACCCGGAGGTCGCCGGCGAGGGCCAGGCCCAGGCCCGCCCCGGCGCAGGCGCCGTTGATCCCGACGACGACGGGCACGCGCAGGCCGGCCAGCGCCAGCACCAGCGGGTTGTACTCCCGCTCCACCACCGACAGCGGCGCCTCGGCGCCCCCCTGCATCTCCGCGAGGTGCTCCCCGAGGTCCTGCCCGACGCAGAACGCCCGTCCCGTGCCGGTGAGCAGCACGGCGCGCACCGAGTCGTCCGCCGCGACGTCCTGCACAGCGGCCAGGAGGTCGCGGCGGGAGGCGTGGGTCAGCCCCGGGCGGAGCAGGGTGAGGGTGGCGACGCCGTCGGCGTCCTCCCGGGTCACGGTGTCGGACATCGTCGCCCGCCTTCCGGTTCGCGGTCGGCCGCGGCGCGGCCCTGTCGCCGGTCACCTTGCCAGGCCGCGGGCAGCGGGAGGCAGTCCCCCGGCCCGGACCCGGCGCCGGGGGATGCGTGGTGCCTCGTGCACGCCACGCAACCGCGCGCCGACGAGACGGGTGGTGCGGGAGGGGCGGATGCGGCGCCGCGGGTCGGGTGGTGGACGATGATGCGCGTTCCGCGACGCGCCAGGCGGGTCGTGGAGCGGACAGGCGGGCGCGGGCGGCGCGCCGGCCCCGTGCGGCGACGCCACGGCCCGTGCGCACGGGCCGGACGGACGAGGAGTGACCCCCGTGGTGGAACCAGGACGCCGGTGCCTGGGTGACCGCTACGAACTGCAGCAGCTGATCGCCACCGGTGGGATGGGCCAGGTCTGGCGGGGGCTCGACGTCGCCCTGCACCGCCCGGTCGCCGTGAAGGTCCTGCGCAGCGAGTACACCGGCGACCCCACCTTCGTCGCCCGGTTCCGCGCGGAGGCCCAGCACGCCGCCGCGCTGAACCACCCCAACATCGCCGCCGTCTTCGACTACGGCGAGGAGACCGCCCGGGACGGATCCGGGGAGACCCTCGCCTACCTGGTGATGGAGCTGGTGGAGGGGGAGCCGCTCTCGGCGTTGCTGCGCCGGGAGGGCGCGCTGGACGCCGAGACGACGCTGTCACTGCTCGGGCAGACCGCGGCGGCGCTGGCGGAGGCGCACCGTCGTGGCCTCGTGCACCGTGACGTCAAGCCCGGCAACATCCTCGTCCGCCCGGACGGGACGGTGAAGATCACCGACTTCGGCATCGCCTGGTCCGCGCGCAGCGTCGCGCTGACCCGCACCGGGCAGGTCATCGGCACGCCGCAGTACCTCTCCCCCGAGCAGGCCGAGGGCCGGCACGCGACCCCGGCCAGCGACGTCTACGCCCTCGGTCTGATCGGTTACGAGTGCCTGACCGGGCACCCGGCCTTCGACGGCGACAACGCCGTCACGATCGCCCTCAAGCAGGTGCAGCAGGAGCCGGAGCCCCTGTCCGGGGCGCTGCCCCCCGGCGTCCGGACGCTGATCGGCCGGGCGCTGGTCAAGGATCCCGAGGCGCGCTTCCCCGACGGCGCCAGCTTCGCCGCGGCCGTCGCCGAGGTCCGCGCCGGTCGGCAACCGGACCCGGGCACGGTCGAGGTCGGCGTGGTGCCGCGACGTCGCCGGGCGGCGCCGGCTCGCCGCGCCGGGGCGTCGACCACCGGCCCGCGGGCCACCCGCCCGCCGGTGGCGCGGCGGCGCGGCCGGCTGGCGGTCGTGCTGCTGCCGCTCATCGGGCTGCTGGCCGGCGCGGGGATCACCGCCACCCTGCTGCAGACGCTGACCCAGGGCAGCTCGCCGAGCACGGCCGCGGCGGCCGAGGAGCGCATCGCCGGCAGCATCGTGCTGGCCCTGGAGGACTACCTGGGCCGGCCGGTGGGCGAGGTCGCCGAGCGGCTGGCCGACCTCGGGCTGACGGTCACCGTCCGAGCCGAGACGCGCGACGACGTCCGCGCGGGCCGGGTGACCGGCGTGGAGCCCGCCGGCCGCCCGCTCCGTGCCGGCGACCAGGTGGTCGTGCGGTACGCCACCGCCCCGGAGCAGGGCGAGCGGCCGCGCGAGCCGGTGGTGACCGGCGCCGCCGTCGACCGCGTCGTCCCGCCGAGCACGTCGCGCACGGAGCCGACGACACCTCCGGCCAGCACCTCGGCGCCGACGGTGACGACGACGCCTCCGCTCCCGGCGTCGCCCACCACGACCACCGGGCAGCCGGAGGCGACGAGCACCACGCCGACGACGACGCAGACGCCGACGCCGACGACGACGACGCCCACGACGTCGTCGCCCAGCCAGACGAGCGGATCCCCCACTCCCCCCTCGACGAGCCCGTCCCCGGAACCGTGACCCCGCGGCAGCGGCCGCTGTCCCCGCGCCTCCTCGGTGGCCGCTACGAGCTGCTCTCGCTGCTCGCGACCGGCGGCATGGGTCAGGTCTGGCGCGGGCGGGACGTCGTCCTCGACCGGCCCGTGGCGGTGAAGGTGCTGCGCAGCGAGTACACCGGCGACCCCACGTTCCTGGCCCGGTTTCGCGCGGAGGCCCGGCACAGCGCCCTGCTGACCCAC
Source organism: Blastococcus sp. SYSU DS0753 (assembly GCF_054051175.1). Classification (NCBI taxonomy): domain Bacteria; kingdom Bacillati; phylum Actinomycetota; class Actinomycetes; order Geodermatophilales; family Geodermatophilaceae; genus Blastococcus; species Blastococcus sp. SYSU DS0753. Next base: position 48,469 of record NZ_JBJHAT010000026.1, read on the forward strand.
CGCAACGTCGCGGCCCTGTTCGACTACGGGGAGTCCACCGACACCGACGGCGAGGCCCTGGCCTTCCTCGTCATGGAACTGGTCGAGGGCGAGTCGCTGGCCGCGGTGCTCGCGCGGGAGGGACGGCTCGCGGTCGACCGCACGCTCGACGTGCTGCGCCAGGCGGCGGCCGGCCTGGCCGCGGCGCACGCGGCAGGCCTGGTGCACCGGGACGTCAAACCGGGCAACGTGCTGGTCGGTGCCGACGGGATCGTGCGGATCACCGACTTCGGCATCGCCTGGTCCGCGGCCAGCGCACCGCTCACCCAGACCGGGCAGGTGGTCGGCACCGCCCACTACCTCTCCCCGGAGCAGGCCGGTGGCAGCAAGGCCGGCCCGCCCAGCGACGTCTACGCGCTGGGCATGATCGGGTACGAGTGCCTGGCCGGGCACCGCGCCTTCGACGGCGACAACCCGGTGCAGATCGCGCTGCGCCAGCTCCGGGAGCCGCCGCCCCCGTTGCCCGCCGACGTGCCCGACGCGGTGCGCACGCTCATCGACCGTGCGCTGCTGAAGGACCCGGCCGAGCGGTTCCCCGACGGGGCCGCGTTCCGGGACGCCGTCGACGACGTGCGGGCCGGCCGGCCGCTGCCGCCGGTCGCTCCGCCGGTCGCGCCGCCGTCCGGCACGCGGCCCCTGGCCGCGCGGGCGGTCGCACCGCGGCCGCTGCGGCGCCTCCTCGCGCCTCTGACCGCGCTGGTGCTCGGCGCCGGCCTGGCCATCGCCGCCCTGCAGGTGTGGGGTGACGCCCCGGCGGATCCCGGTACGGGTACCAGCGACGCCGCGGAGCCGGTCCTGCTCGCCGCCGCCGACTTCGTCGGCCGGCCGGTCGTCGAGGTGGAGGGGGAACTGGCCGCCGCGGGCCTGGGCGTCCACCTCGTCGGCCGGGAGAGCGCCGCCGTCCCCCCTGACCACGTGCTGGCCCTCGCGCCGGTGGGTGCGGTCGCCCCGGGCACCGTCGTCACGGTCACCTACGCGGTCGCGCCACCGGAACCCGAGCCGGGCCCCGAGCCACAGCCCGCCCCGGCACCGGCCGACCCGGGCCCCGTGGTCCCCGCCCCGGTGCCGGTCGGGGCCGGGGCCGACGGCGCGCCCGCCGAGGCCGGCGGGAACGGCAGCGCGGGCGGGAACGGCAATGCGGGCGGGAACGGCAGCGCGGGCGGGAACGGCAACGCGGGCGGGAACGGCAACGCGGGCGGGAACGGCAACGCGGGCGGGAACGGCAACGCGGGCGGGAACGGCAACGCGGGCGGGAACGGCAACGCGAGCGGGAACGGCAATGCGGGCGACAACGGCCGGGGCCGCGGCTAGCGGATCAGCCGCGGGCCGGCGCCGCGTCCTCGGTCGGCCGGTGCTCCTGGCCCGCGGCCAGCCACAGCGCCCCGCCGAGAGCGCCGAGCGCGGCCGTGTGCAGGAAACCCCGGTCGGTGCCCGCGTCGGGCAGCACCACCAGCACCCAGAAGACCGCCAGGCCGCCGAGACCGCCGGCCGCCACCCGCCACCCGGTCCGGTGGTCCAGCCGCCGGCCGACGGGCAGCAGACCCGCGAACGCGGCCAGCCCCAGCACGACGCAGACCGTGGCGAAGGCCGACCACAGCGGGGTGGCGGACCAGGCCGGCTCCGTGCCGAAGCGCAGGAACAGGGCGAGCTGGAGCAGCACCAGGGACAGCGCCACCAGCCCGGCGCCGACGAGCGCCGTCCGGTCACGGGGGGCACGGGGGAGCTCGGTGGCGGCGCCGGCCGCCGGGGGAGGCGGGGCGCCGACGCCGGGCAGACCGGGGACGAAGTCGACCGGGCCGGTGGGCTGGGCCTCCCCGGCCGACGCGGCGGTCGGCGTGGTGGGCGGTCCGCTCGGCGCCGCGGGCGGGTGGACGGGAGCCGAGGGGGGCGGGAGCTGCTGCACCGTCGTCGGCGTGCCGGACGCCGGCGTGACCACCGGGATCTCCTGGGTCGACGACTGGGCGGGACCGGTGCCCGCGGTGGGGGACTGCGGTTCGGACGGCGTGCTCACGGGTGCCTCCAGGTCGGCTCCGGCGGGACCACCGGTCGGTGCGGTCGTCCCGCACGCTAGCGCCGCCCGGCCGGCCCGTCCGCGCGCCACCCGGGGGAACGGGCCGCACCTGCCGGAGCGGTCCGCCGCGCCTAGGGTCGATCCGTGGTCACGCGCGCTGGGATCGTCGTCACGGGGACCGAGGTGCTCACCGGACGGGTGGCCGATCGCAACGGTCCCTGGCTGGCCGAGCAGCTGCGCCGGCTCGGCGTCGACGTCGGGCACGTCGTCGTGGTCGGCGACCGCTCCGAGGACCTCGTGGCCGCGCTGTCCTTCCTGGCCGGCACCGGCGCCGACCTGCTCATCACCACCGGCGGGCTGGGGCCCACCGCCGACGACCTGACCGCCCAGGTGGTGGGTGGCTTCCAGGGCCGCGCCTCGGCGGTGGACGCCGCGCTGGAGCAGCGGATCGGCCGGATCGTCGAGCGGCTGATGGCCCGCCGGGGCTGGCGCGCCGACCCGGCGTCCACCGCGGCGGGGGTGCGCAAGCAGGCCCTGGTCCCCGAAGGGGCCACCGTGCTGGAGCCGGTGGGAACCGCGCCGGGCCTGGTCGTCCCGCCCGCGCCGGGCCGGACCGGGCCGCCGGTGGTCGTGCTGCCCGGACCCCCGGGCGAGCTTCGGGGCATGTGGCCCGCGGCCGTCGCCGCGGCTCCGACCCGGGCGGCGCTGGCGGGCGCCGCGGAGCTGCGGCAGGAGACCCTACGGCTGTGGGGCACGCTCGAGGCCCAGCTGGCCGCCACGCTGCGCGAGCTCGAACCCGAGCTCGGCGGCCTGGAGATCACCACGTGCCTCCGGGACGGGGAGCTGGAGATCGTCACCCGCTTCCCCGCCGCGGCGCAGCCGGCCTACGACCGGTTCGCGGCCCGGCTGGGCGAGCGCTACGCCGACACGCTGTTCTCCACCGGCCCCACCCTCGACGAGCTGGTGGCCACCGCGCTCACCGAGCGGGGCCTGACGATCGCCACCGCGGAGTCCTGCACCGGCGGGCTGCTCGTCGCCCGCCTCACCGAGCGGCCCGGCGCCTCCGCCGCCGTGCTGGGCGGGGTGACGGCCTACGCCGACGGGGCGAAGGAGGCGCTCCTCGGGGTTCCCGGCGCGCTGCTGGCCGAGCACGGCGCGGTCAGCCCGCAGGTGGCGCGTGCCCTCGCCGACGGAGCCCGCGGGCGCTTCGGCGCCGACATCGGGGTGGGCATCACCGGCATCGCCGGCCCCGGAGGTGGCACGGAGACCAAGCCCGTCGGGACGGTCCACCTGTGCGTCGTCGGCCCCGAGGGGGTGGAGGCGCGCTCCCTCGCGCTGCCGGGCGGCCGATCGACCGTGCGGGAACGCTCCGTCACCATGGCGCTGCACCTGCTCCGCCGGCTGCTGCTGGGCGGCCCGGCGGCCTGACGCCGTACGCGCCGCCGGCCCGCCGCCTGCACGCTCGAGCAGCTCGCCGGCGGAACGGGGAGCACGATCCCGTGCCGGACCGGATTACGGTGCCGTCGCCCAGCCCGACGGCAGCTACCGGCTCACCGGGCACAAGTGGTTCCCAGCGCGCCGATGAGCGACCTGTTCCTCGTCCTCGCCCGGCTCGAGGAGGGGTCTCCTGCTTCCTCGTCCCCCGCGTGCTCCCCGACGGCACCCCCAACGTCTTCCGGCTGCAGCGGCTCAAGGACAAGCTGGGCGACCGCGCCAACGCCTCCAGCGAGGTGGAGTTCGACGGGACGACCGGGTGGCTGGTCGGCGAGCCCGGGCGGGGTGTCCCGGCGATCATCGAGATGGTCAACATGACCCGGCTGGACTGCGTGCTCGGCTCGGCGGCCACGATCCGGGCGGCGCTGACGCAGGCGGGTCACCACGCCCGGCACCGGCACGCGTTCGGCGCGCTGCTGGCCGACCAGCCGCTGATGCAGAACGTGCTCGCCGACCTCGCGCTCGAGAGCGAGGCCGCCAAGGCGCTGGCCATCCGGCTGGCCGCCGCGGTGGACGCCGGCGAGGCGGCCTTCCTGCGGCTGGCGGGGGCGGTCGCCAAGTACTGGGTGTGCAAGCGCACCCCGGGGGTGGTCGCGGAGGCGATGGAGGTGCTGGGCGGCAACGGCTACGTGGAGGAGTCCGGGTTGCCCCGCCTCTACCGGCAGGCGCCGCTGAACTCCATCTGGGAGGGCTCGGGCAACGTCATCGCCCTCGACGTCCTGCGGGCGCTGGGGCGCTCCTCGGAGTCGCTGGCCGCCGTCACCGCGGAGCTGGAGCTGGCCCGGGAAGCGGACCGCCGGTACGACGACGCGGTCAAGCGGCTGTCGGCCGAGCTGGGTGACCGGGACGGGCTGCCCTTCCGTGCCCGGCGGATCGCCGGGTCGCTGGCGCTCTGCCTGCAGGGCTCGCTGCTGCTGCGCCACGCACCGGCCCCGGTCGCGGACGCCTTCTGCGCCTCTCGCCTGGGCGGAGAGTCCGGCGCGGTCCTCGGCACCCTGCCCGCCGGCACCGCCGTCGCCGAGATCGTCCGGCGATCCGAGGTCGCGGCTCCCTGAGGCGGGCTCCGGGCTATTACCCTCGGGGACGGCTCACGTGCTGCCCGTGTTCTTCACGAGCGGTCCGTGTCCCCGGCGTCTGCGGAAGCGGACCGGACGACCACTGGACGAGAGCGGGCAGCGTGCAACCAGGCGACGACCGGTCCCTCGGGATCCGGCCCGACCCGTTGAGCGGCGTGCCCGACGCGGTCTACCGCCTGGACACGCGGGGATGCTTCGCCTACCTCAACGAGGCGGCCGAGCGGCTCCTCGGGCGCCGGGCCGACGAACTGCTCGGCCAGGACGCCCGCGACGCCTTCCCGGCCCTGCGCGGCTCGCTCGCCGAGGAGCAGTACCGCCAGCTCCTCGCGGACGGCCGGCCACGGGAGTTCCACTTCTTCTACGAGCCGACGGGGCGCTGGTACGAGGTCCGGATGTTCCCCGATCCGGCCGGCGCCGCCGTCCTCTTCCGCGACATCGACGTCCGCCGCCGCACCGACCAGCAACGCGACGCCCAGATCCGCGGCCTCACCGCGGTGCTGGAGGCCCTGCCCTCGCCCACCGTCCTGATCGGGCCGGACGGGCGGATCCTGTCCACCAACGGGGCGTGGGTGCGCAGCAGCGAGGAGCTGCTCCCGGCGGTCTCGTGGCCGGGCCGGGAGGGCGAGGACTACCTGACGATCATGACCCGGGGACTGGCTCCCCGGGAGCACGCCGGGCTGGCCGAGGGGCTGCGGGCGCTGATGACCGACACCGCGCGGTCGGACGGGCGCACGTTCTCCTACGACTACTCCTGCCAGACCCGGCGCGGTGCCGCCTGGTTCCACCTGCAGGCGACGCGGGTCGACCGCGAGGGCCGGGTCGTCATCACCCACAACGACGTCACCGACCAGGTGCGCGCCCGGCAGGACCTGCTGTGGAAGGCGCAGCACGACGACCTCACCGGGCTGCCCAACCGCTCCAGGCTGCTCGAGCTCACCGGCGAGGCGCTGGCCGCCGACCACCAGGCCGGAGTCGCACTGCTCGTCATCGACCTCGACGCCTTCAAGACCGTCAACGACTCCCTGGGCCACCAGATCGGTGACGAGCTGCTGCGCCAGGTGGGCGGCCGGCTCTCCGAGCAGCTCCGCCCGGGCGACGCCGTGGCCCGCCTGGGCGCCGACCAGTTCGTGGTCCTGGCGCGCGGGTGCGACGCCTCGGAGGCCGCTGCCCTGGCCTTCCGGCTGCAGACCGCGTTCGGCCGGCCCTTCCTCGCCGGGGAGATCTCCGTGCCGCTCAGCGCCAGCGTCGGCGTGGCGGTGGCCCGGCAGGAGGTCCGCGACGCGCACCACCTGCTCAGCGATGCGGACGCCGCGATGTTCGCCGCCAAGAGCTCGGGGCGGGACCGGGTCCACCTGTTCTCCCCCGCGTTGCGGGAGGCGGCCCGGTGGCGGCTGGAGGTGGCCACCCGGCTGCGGGGTGACGCCATCGACCAGCTGGTGGTGCACTACCAGCCCGTCGTCCGGCTGGACACCGGGCAGATCGAGGGCGTCGAGGCGCTGGTCCGCTGGCAGCACCCCGAGCGCGGGCTGCTGTCGCCGGACACCTTCCTGTCCGTGGCCGAGGAGACCGGGCAGATCATCCCGATCACCCGCTGGCTGCTCCGCGAGACCACCCGCAAGGCGGCGGAGTGGGCCGCCGAGGGGCTCTCCCTGCGCATGTCGGTGAACGTCAGCGCCCGGCACTTCTCCGCCGAGACGCTGGTGCGCGACGTGCGACTGGCCCTGCAGAGCTCCGGCCTCCCGGCCGACCAGCTGGTGCTGGAGCTCACCGAGACCAGCGTGGCCGAGGACCCGACGCGGGCGGAGGACCAGCTGTCGGTGCTGCGCGGCTTCGGCGTCCGCGTGGCGATCGACGACTTCGGCACCGGGTGGTCCTCCCTGGCCCAGCTGTTCGCGCTCCCCATCGGCACGCTCAAGATCGACCGCTCGCTGCTCGCCGCCGCCGAGCGGGTGGCGGCCGGCGACACCGGTGCGGTGCTCGCGGCCATCGTCGGGCTCACCCGCACGCTGGGCATCAGCTCCGTGGCCGAGGGGATCGAGACCCCCGAGCACCTGCGGATGGTGCGCGAGGCCGGCTGCGACCTGGCGCAGGGCTGGCTGCTGGGCCACCCGATGCCCGCCGACCGGCTGCCCGGCTGGGTGCGCGAGGTGCAGCAGGCCGGAGGGGACCTGTGCGCCCTGGCGATCGCCGGCCACGCCGTCCCCGCGCCCGGGTGAACCTCCGCCGTCCCGGCCGCCGGGCGACGGCGCCGGCCGGTCCGCCACCCCCCGCCGGAACGCTCCAGGCTCCGCCCCCGGCGACGCCCGTCGCCGGGCCCGGGCAGACTGTCCCCGTGCTGGACACCTCCGAGGCCGTGCCCGCGCCCGCCGAGCAGCCGGCCGGCCCCGTCGACGACGGCCGGTCGCGTCCCGCCCTGGACCTGCTGATCTGGGACGCCCCGAACATCGACATGACCCTGTCGACGGTGATCGGTGCCCGCCCGACGGCGGCCTCGCGGCCGCGGTTCGACGCGATCGCGGCCTGGTTCGTCGAGGGCGCCGGCGATCCGGGTGCGCCGGACTCCTCCGATGTCGAGGCGTGCGTCTTCGCCAACATCCCCTCGCAGCCGGGATCGCTGCAGCGCTGGGTGGAGGCGCTGCGCGGATTCGGCTACTCGGTGTTCGCCCGGCCGAAGACCCAGCCGGACGACGACATCGACCAGGACATGCTCGACCACATCGCCGTCCGCCGGCACAGCCACCAGCTGCGGCGGCTGGTGGTCTTCTCCGGTGACGGCCGGAACTTCGCCGAGCCGCTGGAGGACCTCGCCCGCCAGGGGACGCAGGTCGTCGTCGTCGCCTTCAGCGAGGTGGCCGGTTATGCGATCGGCTCGGACCTGCTGGAGTTCATCGACATCGAGGACGTGCCGGGGGCGTTCGTCGAGCCCCTCGACCGGGTCCGCCTGGACGCGCTCCCGCCGGACGGTGCCTGGCTGCGGCCCACCCGCAGCCTCCGGGACTTCGTCGCCGGGTTCACCGCGCGCCGCGGCTGACCGCCGTCCGAACACGGTGCCCCCGCCCGGTTCACCCGCGGGGGTGAACCGGGTGCGAGCCGTTCAGGAAACGGCTCGCCGTGCCGATCGCAGAACAGTGCCGTTCTCCCTGACCGAGCGCCTGGTGGCCATGCTCCGCCGAGGCGACGTGCTGCCCTCGCCGGCGTCCGCCGCCGGTGCCGAGGGCGGGGCGGGACGGCGCCGGGTGGCGTCGGCGTCGCAGCTGGCGCGGGCGATCCCCGGACTGGCCGAGGAGCGTGCGGAACGGGCTCGCACCGCCGGGCTGCTCGTCGGCTGGGTGGCCGTGGTCGTCGTGCCCCTGTGGTCGCTGGTCGACCTGGTGACCGAGGGCAGCAGCGCCAGCACCTTCCTCACCGTCCGGCTGCTCTGCGAGATCCCGATGCTGCTCGCCCTGCTCGCGCTGTGGCGGCTCCCGCTGGGCCGCCGGCGTCCCGAGCTGCTGACGTTCCTCGTCCTGGCGGTCGTGCAGGCGGAGGTCGCCTGGATGGTCACGCGCTCGGACGACCCCCGGTACCACCTGCTCGGCTTCACCCTCGCGATCTACGGCAGCGGCTGCGTCCTGGTGGCCCGCCCGCGCTGGACCGTCGCGCTGGTCGCCGTCTCCTGGGCCGCCCTCGGGCTCGCCTCGGTCACCGTCGAGGACGGGCTGTCGCCCGGAGACCTGCTCGCGGTGACCGTCTACCTCGCCAGCGCCTCGCTGATCGCGGTGCTCGCCCACCTGCGGCGCTACGCGCTGGACAGCCGGGAGCTGCACACCCGGGTCCGGCTGGAGCGTGAGCAGCAGCGGACCGGGGTGCTGCTGGCCCAGCTGGAGCGGCTCAGCCACGAGGACCCCCTCACCGGCCTGGCCAACCGCCGTCGGTGGGACGCCGAGCTGGCGGAACTGTGCGCCCGCGCCCGCCAGCGGGGAGACGTGCTCAGCGTGGTGCTGGTCGACCTGGACCACTTCAAGGAGGTCAACGACCGGTACGGGCACGGCGGAGGGGACGACGCGCTGCGCGCGGTCGCCGGGCTGCTGTCGGCCCGCGTGCGCGGTGGGGACCTGGTCGCCCGGCTCGGTGGTGACGAGCTCGCCGTCCTCATGCCGGGGGCGGACCAGGCGCGCGCGACCGCGCTGGCCGAGCAGCTCCGGCGCGAGGCCCGGCTGCTGCAGCCCGCCGGCTTCGACGCCGCGGAGCTCAGCCTCTCCCTCGGGGTGGCGACGGCGGCCGGCGACGACGCCTACCCCCTCGAGCTGATGTCCCGGGCGGACGAGCAGCTCTACCGGGCCAAGACCACCCGGAACGCCGTCGGGGCCGGGCTCGCGCCGCCCGGGGCGACCGAGCCGCAACCGGCCCGCTGAGCGGGACCGGTCCATCCCGGCGCGTCACGCTCCCCTGCCGCCCGGCGCCCGCCGACGGCGGTTACCGTTCCCGCGCGGACGGGCGACCGGGAGGTCGCCGGCCGAGCACCGGATGATCGAAAGAGGACCATGACCAGCGTTCCCGGCGTCGACCACCCGGCGGAGCAGAGCGAGGCCGAGGTGCGGCTGGGCGGCACCAACGTCGCCGTCAGCGCCCGGGTGGAGGTGGTCCACGCCGGCGTGCTCTCCGTCCGGCCGTCGGCGAGCGAGTTCGTGGAGGGCACGGTCGTGAACCCCGGCGACGTCGTCGAGGTCTACTGGCGCACCGAGAGCGGCCACCGCATGCTGCCGGCCGAGGTGCTGGACGTCCAGACGGGCGCGGTCGTGCGCTGGCGGCTCACGACGACCGGGCCCGCCGAGCACAGCCAGCGGCGGGCGGCGGTGCGCGGCCGCGTGACGGTGCCGGTGGAGGGTGCTCTCGGCGGGGTGGACCTCACGGGCGAGACGCTGGACCTCAGCGAGGCCGGCATGCGCGTCCACTTCGAGGGCTTCGGCGTGGTGCCGGACGCCGGGACGACGATGGGGCTGACCGTCCGCCTCGAGGACGGTCCGCTGGTGTCGCGCGGCGAGATCATCCGCATCCAGGCCCGGGGGGCGCGCTGGGTGATGAGCATCCGGTTCGTCGACATCGCCGAGAAGGAGCAGGACCGGGTCCGGCGGCGGGTGTTCCAGGCGCTGCGCGAGGAGCGTGCGCGGATGGCGGAGTGACCCGGGGGGAAACCGGCGGGTAGCCGGCCGCCTCCCGGGGCAGAGCAGCAGGCGTGATCCCGTCGCCGCCGCGTCTGACCGAGGCCCTCACGGTGCTCCGCGACCGGGTGGCCGCCGCACCGCTGGCCCTGGCGACGGCGAGCCGCGACGAGGCCGTCCGGACCGCCCGGGGCATCACCGACCAGATCGACGACTACCTGCTGCCCCGGTTGCGCGACCTGGACGCCCCGCTGCTCGTCGTCGTCGGCGGCTCCACCGGCGCCGGCAAGTCCACGCTGGTCAACAGCCTGGTCGGCGCTCCGGTCACCACCGCCGGCGTGCTGCGCCCCACCACCCGCGCCCCGGTGCTCGTCTGCGCCCGCGCCGACGCCGGGAGCTTCTCCGGTGACCGGGTGCTGCCGGGGCTGGCGCGGGTCACCGGCGGGAGCGGCGGCCCCGGGACGCTGCAGCTGGTCCCCCGTGACGATGTGCCGGCGGGGCTGGCCGTGCTCGACGCTCCCGACGTCGACTCGGTGGTGGCGAGCAACCGCGACCTCGCCGGCCAGCTGCTGGCCGCCGCCGACCTGTGGGTCTTCGTGACCACCGCGGCCCGCTACGCCGACGCCGTGCCGTGGGACCTGCTGCGCACCGCCGAGCAGCGGGGGACGGCGCTGGCCGTCGTGCTGGACCGGGTTCCGCCGGAGGCCGCCACCGAGGTCGCCGACGACCTCGCGGCGATGCTGCGGGGCGCCGGCCTCGCCGCCGCCCGGCTGTTCGTGGTCGAGGAGCGGCCGCTGCAGGACGGCCGGCTGCCCGAGGAGCAGGTGGCGCCGCTGCGGAGCTGGCTGCACGGGCTGGCCGCCGACCAGGAGCAGCGGGCGGCCGTCGTCCGGCAGACCCTCGCCGGGGCGCTGGACAGCCTGCAGGAGCGCACCGCCACCGTGGCCCTGGCCGTGGAGGAGCAGCTGGCCGCGGCCGGGGCGCTGCACGGAGCGGCCGCGGCCGCGTACGACGGGGCGCGCGACGGGATCGACCAGGGGGTCCGCAGCGGCAGCCTGCTGCGCGGCGAGGTGCTGGCCCGCTGGCAGGAGTTCGTCGGCACCGGGGAGTGGATGCGCACGCTGCAGAACCGCGTCGGCCGGGTGCGCGACCGCGTCACCGCGGCGCTGACCGGGCGCCCGGCCCCGGCCGAGAGCCTGCAGGGCGCGCTGGAGAGCAGCGTCGAGCACCTGCTGCGGGCCGAGGCGGACCGGGCCGCGGAGCGGACGGTCACGGCGTGGCGTGCGCTCCCGGCGGGACCAGGGCTGCTGGGCGACCGGGAGCAGGAGCTCGCCGCCGCGTCGCCCGACTTCCCGGAGGCCGCCGCGGCGCAGGTGCGCGACTGGCAGGGCACGGTGCTGGACCTGGTGCGCGACGAGGGCGCCGACAAGCGCTCGCGGGCCCGGCTGCTCTCCTGGGGCGTCAGCGGGACCGGCGCGGTGGTGATGGTGGCGGTCTTCGCCCAGACCGGTGGGCTCCTCGGCGGGGAGGTGGCGGTCGCCGGCGGCACCACCGCGGTCGGCCAGCGCGTGCTGGAGGCGGTGTTCGGCGACGCCGCGGTGCGGTCGCTGGCCGAGCGGGCGCGGGCCGACCTGGAGGAGCGGGCCGAGGCGCTGCTGCGGTACGAGCAGGACCGCTTCGACGGCCTCCTGGACGCGGCGGCGCCGGCGCCGCAGGCCGCCGACGACCTGCGGCTGGCCGCCGGTGCCCTCGTCGAGGCACGCCGGGCATGAGGGGTGCGGGAGGAGCGCTGGCCGACCGGCTGGCCGCGCTGCGCGAGGCGGTCGAGGTGGCCGACGGGCAGCTGGCGGTGCCGGAGGTGGCGCGCGCCAGGGCGGTGCTGGCCAAGGCCGGGGCGCGCGAGGCGCTCGGGGACGCCACCGTGGTCGCGCTGGCCGGGGCGACGGGCAGCGGCAAGTCCACCCTGTTCAACGCGCTGTCCGGCAGCGAGGTGAGCACCCCGGGGGTGCGGCGTCCCACGACCGGCGTCGCGCACGCCACCGTGTGGGGCGCGGCCGACGACGGCGCCGACCGGCTGCTCGACTGGCTCGAGGTGCCGCGGCGGCACCGCCACGAGCCCGAGCCGGCGCTCGACGGGCTGGTCCTGCTCGACCTCCCCGACCACGACAGCGTGCGGCTGGAGCACCGGCTGGAGGTCGACCGGCTGGTGGAGCTGGTCGACGTCCTCGTCTGGGTGCTCGACCCGCAGAAGTACGCCGATGCCGCCGTGCACGAGCGGTACCTGGCGCCGCTGGCGGGCCACGCGGGCGTGCTGCTCGTCGTGCTCAACCAGGTCGACCGGCTCGACGACGCCGCGGCCCGCGCCTGCCTGGCCGACCTGCGCGGCCTGCTCGACCGCGAAGGGCTGGCCGCGACCCCCCTGCTGGCGGTGTCCGGTCGCACGGGAGCGGGGCTGGCCGAGCTGCGCGGTGAGCTGGCCCGACGGGTGGGTGCCCGCCGGGCGGCCGGGGAGCGGCTGCTCGCCGACGTCCGCGGCAGCGCCGCGGAGCTCGCGGCGCACTGCCCGCCCACCCCGGCCGGTGGGTCGCGGTGGTGGGGGCGGGCCGGTGCCGCCGACGACCCGGCCCGGGAGCCGACCGACGGCCTCACCGACGCGCTGGCCCGCGCGGCCGGGGTGCCCACCGTGACCGCCGCCGTCGAGCGGTCGACCCGGCGGGAGGGCGCCGGGCGCACCGGCTGGCCCCTGCTGCGCTGGACGCGCACCCTGCGCCCCGATCCGCTGGGGCGGCTGCACCTGGGGGACGAGCGGGCCCGCACGTCGCTGCCCCCGGCCGGCGCGGTGGAACGGGCCCGCATGGCGACCGCCGTCCGCGAGGCGCGCGACGCCGTCGGAGAAGGGCTGGCGCCGGCGTGGCGCGAGGAGCTGCGGCGCACCGCCGAGGTCTCCGAGGACCGGCTGGCCGACGCGCTGGACCGGGCGGTCGGCGGGGCCGATCTGGGGCCCGACCGGGTGCCGCTCTGGCAGCGGGCCGCTGCGGGGCTGCAGTGGCTCCTCCTGGCCACCGCCCTGGTGGGTGCGCTGTGGCTGCTGGCCCTGGTCGCGCTCGGGTTCCTCCAGCTCGACGGCGTCGTCCCGCTGCCCCGGGTCGAGGGGCTGCCGCTGCCCACGCTGCTGCTGGGCGGTGGGCTGCTCGCCGGCCTGCTGTTCGCCCTGGTGTGCCGCCCGTTCGTGGCGATGCGGGCGCGACGACGGGGGCGAGCGGCCGACCGCCGGTTGCGCGCGGCCGTGCGCGCGGTGGCGGAGGAGGAGCTGCTGGCACCGATGGCCGCGGTGCACGCCGATGCCGCCCGGTTCTGCGCGGCGGTGACCCGCGCCGCGCGGTGATGCGCTGGGGCGGGGCTTCCCGGGTCCAGCCGGACCGCCGGACGAAGAGCCGCGGCATGGCACGGCTGCAGGGACGGTGCACCGGGCCGACCGCGCCTGGTGAGGTGCTGGGACGGCCCCCTCCGGAGGCTCGCCCCGAGCGTGGGAGGGGTGAGGAGGAGGGGGTCCTCCGTCAGTCCCGGTGGAGGCCGGGTGAGCGCTGCTCGGGCAGCCGGTCGCGCAGCCCCTCGACGGCCTCCCGCCCCGAGGGCAGCAGCGCCCAGACGTGCTTGCGGCCCGGCCGCTCCTCCCAGCCGTAGGCGGTGGAGAGCTGCGCGACGAGGTGCAGGCCCATCCCGCCCAGCGCCGGGTCCCGGTCGACGGCCGGCACGGGCGGGCGGTCGGGTGCCTCGTCGCTGAGGTCGAGCAGCCAGCCGGCGGGGCCGGCGACGACCAGGGCCCGCACGTCGCCCCCGCCGTGCCGCAGCGCGTTGGACGCCAGCTCCTCGAACACCAGGAGCAGCCCGTCCCGGGCGTCCTCGGTCGAGGCGGCGGAGACCGACGGGTGGGCGATCCGCGCGCGCAGATCGGTGCGCACGCGGGACACCACGTGCATGGCTTCCAGCTGCCAGTGCCAGACGTCACCGGGGACGGAGGGGACGGGCGCGGTCGGCCACGCGTCGGGGGCCAGCTCGTCGGCCATCTCGTCCTCTCGCGTCTGCTCCGCGGGTACCCCGGGACCCGGCCCGGATCGCACCATCCTGACCGATGGGGACGCCACGCGCGAAGGGGGGCGACGGGTGCGGGTCCCGCCGGGCAGACTGTGCCGGTGGACGACGTCCTTCGCGAGCTCGCCCGGGTGACCCTGGGCGGCCGGGAGCTGACCGAGGTGCTCACCGAGATCACCACGATCGCGGCCCGGGCCGTCCCCGGCGCCGACGCCGTCTCCACGACGCTGGTCCGCGGCGACAAGGCCTTCACGGCCGGCTACCGCGGCGAGATGGCGCTGGCGGCCGACGAGCTGCAGTACGCCGAGGACAGCGGTCCCTGCCTGGACGCCGGCCGTGGCGGCGTCGTCCTGCGGATCGACGACGTGCGCACCGAGGAGCGGTGGCCCGCCTACGTGGCCCGCGTGCGCGCGACCCCTGTCCGCAGCTCGCTGTCGGTGCCGCTGCCCTACCAGGGGTCGAGCATCGGCGCCCTGAACGCGTACTCGACCCGGCCCGCGGCGTTCGCCCACCCCGGGTCGCTGGCCGCCGCCCTCGGCGTGGCCGAGAGCATCGCGGTCGCGGTCGCCAACGCCGACGCGCACGCCCAGATGACCGAGCAGGCCCGCAACATGCGGATCGCCATGGAGTCGCGCGCGGTCATCGAGCAGGCCAAGGGCGTGCTGATGGCCCAGCAGGGGATCGACGCCGATCGGGCCTTCGAGGTGCTGCGCCAGGCATCGCAGCGCTACAACCGCAAGCTGCGCGACATCGCCGCCGGCATCGTCGCGGGCACGCAGGCGCGCCGCTAGTCAGCCGTCCAGCCGCGCCAGCCGGGAGACCAGGAACTCGACGGCGGCGGCGCTGTCGACCGTCTCGGCCACCTCGACCGCCGTCGCGGACCCCGAGACCGCCCGGCGGTCCACCAGGGTCTGCCCCCGGCCGGCGCCCAGCGTGGTGTCGACGACGACGTCGCGCCGGACGGTGCCCAGGGTGCCCGGGGCGATGGCCTCGGTGAGCGCCAGGGCGTCGTGCACGACGACGCCCGCGGTGCCGTACGCGTCCCGGGCGTGGTCCACGTACTGCTGCAGGATCGCCGCCGCGCTGCGGCCGACCGGGCCCGCACCGGCGAAGCGGGCGATCCCCTCCTCGGTGAGGACGGTGGGCAGCGTGACGTCCAGGCCGACCAGGACGGCGGGCACCGAGGAGCAGAGGACGGCCTGCGCCGCCTCCGGGTCGGACCAGATGTTGAACTCCGCGGCGGCGGTGACGTTGCCCCCGCGGGAGGCGGAACCGCCCATGACGACGAGCCGCCCGATGCGCTCCGCGGCCTCCGGGTACACGGCCACCAGCAGCGCGAGGTTCGTGAGCGGGCCGATCGCGGCCACCGTCACCGGCGTGCTCGCGGCCAGCAGCGTCTCGGCCAGGGCGACGACCGCGGGGCGGGGGTCGACGGCCGCGGGGGAGGGCGGCAGCTCGACGCCGCCGAGCCCGGCGACGCCGTGCACGTGGCCGGCCCGCTCCGGCTGCGCGTGGACCAGCGAGGCGCGGGCGCCCGCGGCCACCGGCACGTCGGAGCGCCCGGCCAGGTGCAGCACCCGCAGGGCGTTCTCGGTGACCTGCGCCAGCTCCACGTTGCCGTGCACCGTGGTGACCAGCCGCAGGTCCACCTCCGGGCTGGCCAGGGCCAGCAGGATGGCGAGGGCGTCGTCGATGCCGGGGTCGGTGTCGATCACCAGGGGGATGCGCTCGGTCACCGCCGCATCCTCGCAAGCCGGTCCGCACGGGCGCGCCGCGGTCCGGCCGGTCCGCACGGGTCGACGGCGCTCCGGCCGGGGCCGACACGCCGGGCGTGCCGGAGTCGTCCGGAAGTGACCGACGGCCCGGATCGGCCCGTCCACGCTCGCGGGGGGCCGTCGAATCGACAAGGGCATGCGCCGGGCGAGGGGTCACCGACCGGTGCGCAGGGGTTGGGCAACGGTTGGGTCACGCGGTTCCGGCGAGGCGCCGGAGGAACCGGCTGCCGGGCCTGCCGATCCCTACGTTTCTCCTTGTCCGCGGCACCTTCCCCTGCTGCGGACACGACTTCGGGAGGCGACATGAGCAGCAGCCGGCAGGCCGTCAGGCCGGCGGACTCAGCGGCGCGCGCCGACCGGTCCCCGCGCGAGCCGGCCAGCGCGTTGGTGGGTCTCATCGACGTCCTGGACCGGGCGGACGAGGTCCGTCCCCGCCCGCGCCCCCGGCCGGCCACGCACCGGGCGGCGGCCCGACCCGTCCCGCTGCGGTCGGTCCAGCCGGCGCCCGCGGCCCGTGCCCCGCACGTGCCCGCTCCGCCGGTGTTCAGTCCTCGGGTGACCGTGGTCCCCGAGCGGGTCCGCGAGCCCCTGGGCGGAGTGCGCGGGTTCACCCGCCGGATGGCGCTGTGGGGTGCCGGCGAGCAGGGTCAGAACCTGGCGTGGCGCACCGCCGCACCTCCCGCCCCGGTGCCCGGTCGGCGCCGTGCGGCGCTGCGCGGGTTCACCCGCCGGATGGCGCTGTGGGGCGCCGGCGAGCAGGGCCGGCACCTCGCCTGGGGCCGCCCCGCGTCCCCGGTGCTGCGCGACCTCGATCCCCCCGTGGTGCTGCGCGAGATGCCCAGCACCCCCTCCGTCCAGCCCGTGGCGCCTTCCCCCGCCGCGGCGCTCCTTCCCGCGGGACCGGCCTCGTCGCCGGGGTCGCGAACCGGTACGGCCGCACCTGACGCGACCGCCCGCCCCACCACCCACCCGAGTTCCACGGAACCCTCGGTACGGAGCCGGCCATCGGCCGGCTGGCGTCCACCGGGGGACTGGCCGTCCTCGGGTCGGTACGGGGCGCGGTCCACGCCGCCGTTCCTCCCGGTCCGCACCCCCGGCCCGGCGGGCCGCACCCCCCGGGTACCGGCACCGCGGTCCCCGCAGGGATCCGGTGGAGCCGGGGCCCGCGGCGACCCGGCCGGGTGCCCGGTCCGCGGGTCTCCGCCCCCGCCGCGACGAACCGGGCCCGCGGACGGCACCTTCCCCTCGCCGTTCACCGTGCGGGCACCCTCGGCGCACCCCCGCCCGGCGCCTCCCGCGCCCGGCTGATCCTGCAGCGCGACCACGGCATCCAGCCGCGGCAGCCGTCCACCGCTCTCCCGTCGAGCACGCCGGCCCCGACCTCCCTCTTCCCCGGGTGGTCGCGGATCGTCGACTCGGTCCCGCGAGCGCGTCCCCCTCGGCCGACCTCGGCCGCACCTGGCCCACCCCCGACGGTGCCCTCCGGGCGCCCGCAGACCTCGCCGCTCCACGAATCCGGCCTCGTCCCCCCGCCCGGCTGCTGCCCAGCACGCAGCGCGCGGACCCTCCAGGGAGGCACGGATCGCGGACGGCGGGCAACGCGGACCCGGAACCGTCCGGCGGGGTGGACGACAGGCCCCTGCCGGTGCCCGGCGGCGCGATCCCCCTCGCGACCGCCCGGGTCTCCGACCGGCGGCGCCTGGCCGGCTGCGGCGGAGGGGCCACCGGTCCACCGACCGGCAGGGTCCCGACGCCGCCCGGGCCCGCGGTCCGACGTCCCGGCGCGGTGCTCCGGGACGAGGCGTCGGACGACGTCGCGGAGCTCGTGGCACGTGCCGGTGGACGGGCATCCCGTCCGCTTCCTCCCGCCGTGGGGGGGGGGGCGCCGCCCGCGGGGCCGGCCGCCCGCCCGGCCGCGCCCCCCCCCCCCGCCCCCCCCCCCCCCACCACCCCCCC
>NZ_JBJHAT010000027.1:0-62891 GCF_054051175.1 Blastococcus sp. SYSU DS0753
CCCCCCCCCCCCCCCCCCCCCCCCCCCCCCCCCCCCCCCCCCCCCCCCCCCCCCCCCCCCCCCCCCCCCCCCCCCCCCCCCCCCCCCCCCCCCACCCCCGCCCCCCCCCCCCCCCCCCCCCCCCCACCCCCCAAAACCACGACACCGCGCCGGTTCCGGCGGTTCCGGGTCACCTCGACAGCGGGGCCGGGCTCTCCGGCAGGGGCGGCGCGGTCGGCGGGACCGCGGTGCGCGCCGTCTGCGCCAGCGCGATCCCCGTGAGGACGACGGCGCCACCCACGACCTGCCAGGCGGTGAGGACCTGCTCGACCCACAGCCAGGCGACGACGGAGGCGAACACCGGCTCCGCCGTGGCCACCAGCCCCGCCGCGGTCGGCGGCAGGTGGCGCAGGGCGGCGATCGACAGCCCGAACGGCACGACCGCGCCCATCACCGCGATCCAGGCCACCAGGACCCACAGCGGGAGCTCGAGGGAGCCGATCGAGACGGGCACGTCGCGGCCGAGCACCGCGGCATCGAACTGCCACCACGGCGCGGCCACCGCCCAGAAGACGGCGGCGGCGACGAAGGCCCAGCAGGTGAGGGTGACGGGGTCCCGCGACACGGTGCCCCGTTCGCCGATGAGGTAGTAGGTCGCCAGAGCCACGGCGGCGCCGAGGCCCGCTGCGACGCCGAGCACGTCGAGCGAACCGCCTCCGGTCCAGATCTCGGTCACCAGGGCCAGCCCGGACAACGACAGCACCAGGGCCGCCCACACCCGGCGGCGCACCTTCTCGCGGCGGACGAGCCACACGTAGACGGCGATGAGCACGGTCCCGGTGAACTCGAAGACGAGCGCGATGCCCACGGGCAGGCGACCGATGGCCACGTAGAAGAGGTACTGCGTCATGGCGATCCCGACGACGCCGAGGACCGCCAGCAGCCGAAGCTCCCGGCGGGCGACCCGCAGCCGGCCCGGGGCCACCACCAGCAGGACCGCGAGCAGGGCCACGGCTGCGCCGGTGCACCGCAACGCGGTCAACCGCGGCGCGGAGAGACCGGCCTGGAGGGCGAGCGTGGAGACGGTGCCGTTGACCGCGAAGAACGCCGCCGCCGCGAGGGTCAGCGCGTACCCGAGGCCGGGGCGGACGGTACGGGGCACGCGCGCACGGTAGCGGGCTACCGCGGCCGAGACACCTACCGGCTCAGAAGAGGGCGAGCTGGTGCGCCGGCGGGTGCGACTCGCGACCGGAGGCGGTGAAGACGGCGTCCAGCCCCGTCGCCTCGAACACCCGCCACACCGAGGGCTGGGCGTTGCGCAGCAGCAGGTCGATGCCGCGCTGGAGGCACCACCGGCGGACGCCGATGAGCACCGAGAGCCCCCCCGAGCCCATCGAGGGGACGCCACCGAGGTCGAGCTCGAGGACCGTGCAGCCGGCGAGCGGGCGCTCGGCGACGAACGCCTCCAGCTGGGGCGCGGTCACCAGGTCGATGTCCCCGTCCACCACGACGAGGGCGTGGCCGCCGGCCGCCTCCCACTGCAGGCGGAGCCTGGCCGGCTCCGGAGCGGGGTGCGACACCCACCACGGTCGGCGCCCCCCGGGTGGCCTGGACAGCCGCCGGCTGATGTCCCACTCGTGCGCCCGCACCATCCGTGTTCCCCCTCGTGCCGACGGTCGCTGCCCCCGTCGTGCGGACCGTACGGACGGCGGTCCGGCGGTACAACGGATTGCGATACCGGATCGGCCGAAGAGCCACGCCCGGCAGGCGTGCTGTAACAGCGCGGCACCGCGGCAGCACGCACCGGAGGCGTCGCGGGAGACCCGGCGCCCGGAGCGGCGACCGACGGCGACAGACTTCCGTCCATGGACGTGCCCGAGGCCCTCTACCTGCCCGACGGCGACGGATTCACCGCCACGGCCCTGACCATCGGCCCCTGGGACGCCGCCCACCAGCACGCGGGGCCGCCCGCCGCCCTGCTCCTGCGCGCCGTCGAGCGGGCCGGCGGGATCGTCGGCGGGCAGACCGTGCGGCTGGCCTACGACATCCTGGCGCCGGTCCCGGTCGGCCCGGTGCGGGTGCGCACCTCGGTGATCCGCCCCGGCCGGCGGATCGAGCTGGTGGAGGCGGTCCTCGACACCGGCGACGACCGCCCGCTCATGCGGCTGTCGGCCTGGCGGATGCGTTCCCGCGACGACGCCGCCCCGGCGACCGGGCAGCCGCACCCGGCGCCGTCCGGACCCGAGGAGAGCCGCCCCGAGCGGGCGGGGTTCTTCACCACCGAGATCGCCTACCACCGGGCGCTGGAGTGGCGGTTCGCCGCGGGGACCTTCAACGGCCCGGGGCCGGCCACGGCCTGGACCCGCCCCGAGTGCGAGCTGGTCGCCGGAGAGCCGATGACGCCGCTGCAGCACCTGCTGGTCATGACCGACGCCGCGAGCGGCATCTCCGCCAGCCTCGACTGGACGCGGGCCACGTTCGCCAACGTCGACCTCTCCGTGGCGCTGCACCGGCCCCCGCGCGGGGAGTGGCTGGGGATGGCCGCCGAGACCGTGCACGGCGGCACCGGGGCGGCGCAGTGCTTCGCGGTCCTCTTCGACGTCGACGGCCCGATCGGGCGGTCCACGCAGTCGCTGTTCGTCGAGCCGCGGGAGACGCCGTGAGCGATCTCTCCGTCACCACCGGCAGTGGGCGGCGGGTCGGGCTGGCATCGCCGGGCGGCGGTGCGCAAGGTGGAGAGGTCGCTTCCCCCGATGATCGGAGTGCCGCCCCGTGGACGCGCTGAGAGACGTGCTGGACTGGCTGTCCGGGCGGGGTCTCGAAGTGGTGCTGATCGTCCTCGGCTCGGTCCTGCTCGCCCGCTTCGTCGGCTGGGTGGGCGACAAGATCACCGACCGGATCGACCGGAACTCCACCGGCGGGGACGCGCTGGTCCGGTCGGAGGCGGCCAAGCACCGCCACTCGCTGACCCAGGTGCTCACCTGGGCGGCGGTCGTGCTCATCTACTCGATCTCGGTCTTCTTCATCCTCGACCGGCTCGGCATCCCGGTGACCGGCCTGGTCGCGCCTGCCACGGTGCTCGGCGTGGGCCTGGGCTTCGGCGCCCAGCGCATCGTCGGTGACGTGCTGGCCGGCTTCTTCATCATCACCGAGCGCCAGTACGGGTTCGGCGACGTCGTCTCCATCCAGGTCGTGGGCGGTGGCGACCCGGCGAACGGCACCGTCGAGGACGTCACCCTGCGCGTCACGCGGGTGCGCTCGCCCAACGGCGAGGTCGTGACCGTGCCCAACGGCCAGATCGTCAAGGTCGTGAACCTGTCCCGCGACTGGGCGCGCGCCGTCGTCGACGTGCCGGTGCCGACCACGGTGGACGTGAACCGGGCCAACGAGATCCTGCGGGAGGTGGGCCGGGAGGCGTTCCGGGACCCGGCGATGCGGCCGCTGCTGCTCGACCCGCCCACGGTCATGGGGGTGGAGACCCTCGGCCTGGACGAGGTGAACGTACGGGTGGTCGCCCGCACGCTCCCCGGCAAGCAGTTCGAGGTCGGCCGCGACCTGCGGGCGCGCATCGTCCAGGCCTTCCGCAGCCAGGGCATGCAGGTGCCGCAGCCCACCACCTCGGTCGCGGCGCGGGACGGCGCGACCGCCGTCCAGGAGGAGGTTTCGTGACCGCCCCCGACGAGCGCCGCGACCCGACCGACGCCACCGCCCGGGCCTCCGACGAACCCGTCGTCAGCACGGCGCCCGCCGCCGCGGCCGCCGATGCCGGGGCGCCCACCGGCACGACCGCGGCGCCGCGCCACCGCTGGTGGTCGGCCGTGCCCAAGCACCTGGGCCGGGCGCGCACCTCCACGGTCGTGCTCGCCGTGCTGTTCGTCTCCGTCTTCGCGCTGTACCTCAACGTCAAGCCGCCGGCCCCCGGCGAGCCGGACACCCGGGGCCAGGTCACCGAGCAGGCCGAGGAGACCGAGCCGGTCACCACCGAGGAGACGGAGCCGACGACCACCGAGGAGACGGAGCCGGCCCCGACGACGACGTCCCGGCCCAGCACCCCGACGACCGACTCGCCGTCCCCGACCACCGAGCCGACCACGACGGCTCCGGAGACCACCGGACCGGAGCCGACCGGCGACACGGGGGGCACCGGCGACGAGACCGACCCCGCCTCCCCGACCGGGTGACCGACGGGGCCGGTGTTTCACGTGGGACATCCGTCCCGCCACGGGGGCGGCGCGCACTCCCCTGCGGCGCGTCCTAGGATCACCTCGGCTCCTGAGAGGCAGCGCGAAGCACCTGGCTGGCTGCCCGGCAACCTCTACTCCGTCTGAGGTGCTCCAGGGGAAGAGCCGGCCGGGAGGCGCCCGCCCCCCGGCAAGGACGGAGCTCCCGTGCGCCGCGGGTCTCCGCGAGCGAGAGGAGACGGCGCATGACCGACCCGCAGAGCTGGAGCTTCGAGACCCGGCAGATCCACGCCGGCACGAGCCCGGACCCGGCCACCGGTGCCCGGGCACTGCCCATCTACGCGACGACGGCCTACCAGTTCCGCGACACCCAGCACGCCGCGGACCTGTTCGCGCTGGCCGAGATGGGCAACATCTACACGCGGATCATGAACCCGACGCAGGACGCGCTGGAGCAGCGCGTCGCGTCGCTGGAGGGCGGCGTCGCCGCGCTCGCCGTCGCCTCCGGGCAGGCCGCGGAGACCCTGGCGATCCTCAACCTCGCCGAGGCCGGCGACCACATCGTGGCGTCCGCCTCGCTCTACGGCGGCACCTACAACCTGCTGCACCACTCGCTGCCGAAGATGGGCATCACCGTCTCCTTCGTCGAGGACCCCGACGACCCGGAGAACTGGCAGTCCCTCGTCCAGGAGAACACCCGGGCGTTCTTCGCCGAGTCGATCGGCAACCCGAAGGGCGACATCCTCGACATCGAGATCGTCGCCGGTGTCGCCCACCGCAACGGCGTCCCGCTGATCGTCGACAACACCATCGCGACGCCGTACCTGATCCGCCCGCTGGAGTTCGGCGCCGACGTCGTCGTCCACTCGGCCACCAAGTACCTCGGCGGCCACGGGACGGTCATCGCCGGGCTCATCGTCGACGGCGGCACGTTCGACTGGACCGGCGGCCGGCACCCGATGTTCACCACCGCCGACCCGACGTACCACGGGGTCGTCTACGCCGACCTCGGCGCGCCGGCGTTCGCGCTCAAGGCCCGGGTGCAGCTGCTGCGCGACCTGGGGCCCGCGGTCTCCCCGTTCAACGCCTTCCTCGTGGTGCAGGGCATCGAGACGCTGTCGCTGCGCATGGAGCGGCACGTCGCCAACGCGCAGCGGGTGGCCGAGTTCCTCGAGGCCCACGACGCCGTCGAGCGGGTGAACTACCCGGGGCTGCCCTCCTCGCCGTGGCACGCCGCGCAGCAGAAGTACGCGCCGAAGGGCGCCGGCGCCGTCCTCACCTTCGAGCTGCACGGCGGCGTCGAGGCCGGCAAGCGGTTCGTGGAGGCGCTGGAGCTGCACAGCCACGTCGCCAACATCGGCGACGTGCGCAGCCTGGTCATCCACCCCGCCTCCACGACGCACTCCCAGCTCACCCCCGAGGAGCAGCTGACCACCGGGGTCACGCCGGGTCTGGTGCGCCTCGCCGTCGGCCTGGAGGGCATCGAGGACATCCTCGCCGACCTGGAGGCCGGGTTCCGCGCCGCCAAGTCGGCCTGACGGTGGGCGGGTGGGTCGAGGGCGACCCGGCGGGCGACCGCCGGTTCCTCGACCTGCCCGGCCCGTTCGAGCTGGAGCGCGGCGGGAGCCTGCCCGGCGTGCGCATCGCCTACGAGTGCTGGGGCACGCTCGCGCCCGACGGCGGGAACGCGGTGCTGATCGAGCACGCGCTCACCGGTGACAGCCACGTCGTCGGGCCGGCCGGGCCCGGCCACCCGACGCCCGGCTGGTGGGGCGGCGTCGTCGGCCCGGGTGCCGCCCTGGACACCGACCGGTTCTTCGTCGTCTGCGCCAACGTGCTCGGAGGCTGCCAGGGGACGACGGGGCCGTCGTCGGCCGCCCCCGACGGCGCCCCGTGGGGGGCACGCTTCCCCGGGGTGACCGTCGGCGACCAGGTGCGCGCCGAGGCGGCGCTGGCCGACGCGCTCGGCGTGCGGCGCTGGGCGTGCGTCGCCGGCGGCTCGATGGGCGGCATGCGGGCGCTGGAGTGGGCGGTCGCGTTCCCCGGCCGGGTGGCCGCGCTCTTCTTCCTCGCCTCGACCGCCGTCGCCTCGGCCGACCAGATCGGCACCCAGACCACACAGCAGGCGGCCGTGCGGGCCGACCCCCGCTGGCGGGGCGGGGACTACCCGCTCGCCGACCCGCCGGCGGACGGCCTGGACGTCGCCCGGCGGATCGCCCACCTCACCTACCGCAGCGCGGCGGAGCTGGATGCGCGCTTCGGCACCCGGGTGCAGGAGGACGGCCGCTACGCGGTCGCCTCCTACCTGCAGCACCACGGGGCGAAGCTGACCGGCCGGTTCGACGCCGGCAGCTACGTGCTCCTCACCGAGGCGATGAACAGCTGGGACGTCGGCCGGGGCCGCGGTGGCGTCGAGGCGGCGCTGGCCCGGGTGACCGCCCGCGCGCTCGTCGCCGGCGTGGACAGCGACCGGCTGTACCCCCCGGAGCAGCAGCAGCGGGTGGCCGACGCGCTCGGCGTCCCGCTGCGGCTGATCTCCTCCCCGTACGGCCACGACGGCTTCCTCGTCGAGGCCCCCGCGGTGGACGCGCTCCTGCGCGAGCTGCTGACGGGCTGACACCTCCGGAACCCGTCGTACCGCGGGTCCAGGATGGGGCCGTGCCCGCGCCGACGGATCTGCCGATGCTGCCGTTCGCCGACCAGCCCGCCCTGGAGGCCTGGCTGGAGGCCCACCACGCCACCGCGCCGGGCCTCTACGTGCAGATCGCGCGCAAGGGCTCGGGCATCCCCTCGGTCACCGCGGCGCAGGTCGTCGAGTCGGCCCTGTGCTTCGGCTGGATCGACGGGCGCGGCCTGCGGCTGGACGACTCCTACCACCTGCTGCGGCTGACCCCGCGCCGCGCGCGCAGCGTGTGGTCGCAGAAGAACGTCGCCACCGTGGAGCGGCTGACCGCCGAGGGCCGGATGCGCCCGGCGGGCCTGGCCGCCGTGGCGGCCGCGCAGGCCGACGGCCGGTGGGCACGCGCCTATCCGGGCGCGGCCACCATCACCGTGCCCGACGACCTCGCCGCGGCCCTGGACGCGCAACCCGGCGCGCGGGCCGCCTTCGACGCCCTCGACGGCCAGAACCGCTACGCCGTCCTTTGGCGGGTGCACACCGCCGTCACGCCGGCGGGCCGGGCCAAGCGGATCGCCGCCGCCGTGCAGATGCTGGCCGAGGGGCGCCGCTTCCACTGACCACCCGGCGGGCGAGACTTCCCGGGTGGACGACGACCTCCTCGCGCTGCGCGAGGCCTGCACCCGCGCGCTGACCGGGCACGGCGAGTGGCGGCCGGCCGACCTGCTGGCCACGGTCCCGCCCGGCACCGCCCCGGACCGGTACGGCGAGGGCGGGGTGGTGGCCGGGCTGGAGGCCGAGGTCGCCGGGCTGCTCGGCCTGCCGGCGGCGGCGTACCTGCCCAGCGGGGTCATGGCGCAGCAGGCGGCGCTGCGCGTGCACGCGGACCGTCGCGGCCGGCGCACCGTCGTCTGCCACCCCGAGAGCCACCTGATCCGGCACGAGGAGCAGGCGTTCGAGCGGCTGCACGGCATGGTGCTGCGCCCGGCGGGGAACCGGTACGGGCCGCTGTTGCGCACCGATCTGGACGCGGTCGCCGAGTTGCCTGCCGCGCTGCTGGTGGAGCTGCCCCAGCGCGATCTGGGCGGGCGGCTGCCGCCGTGGGACGACCTGGCCGCGCAGGTGGCCTGGGCCCGGGAGCGCGGCGCCGCGGCGCACCTGGACGGCGCCCGGCTGTGGGAGGCCTCGGCCGGCTACGACCGCACGCCGGCCGAGATCGCCGGGTTGTTCGACACCGTCTACGTCAGCTTCTACAAGGGCATCGGCGCGCTGGCCGGCTGCTGCCTGGCCGGCCCGGCCGACGTCGTCGCGGAGGTCCGGGAGTGGCGCCGGCGGCTGGGCGGCACCCTGTTCGGGATGTGGCCGGGCGCGGCGTCGGCGCTGGCCTGCCTGCGCCGGCGGCTGCCGCTGATGCCCGCCTACCTGGCGCGCGCCCGCGAGGTGGCCGACGCCGTCCGCGACCTGCCGGGTGTCACCGTCGTCCCCGATCCGCCGGAGACGCCGATGCTGCACCTGCTGCTGCGCACGACGCCGGAGGCCTTCACCGCCGCGGCCCGAGCGCTGGCCGTCGACGGGCTGTGGACCTGGCCGCAGGCGATGCCCACCGGCGACCCCGCCGTCGTGCGGGTGGAGCTGCCGGTGGGCGACGCGACGCTGGCCCTGGACGTCCCGGAGATCCGGGCCGCCATCGCCGCACTGGCCGGCCGCGGCTAGCGTCGGGCCGTGAGCCTCGACGTCGCCGCGCTCCGCGCCTCCTTCCCGTCGCTGGCGAGCGGCACCGCGCACTTCGACGGCCCCGGCG
This sequence comes from Blastococcus sp. SYSU DS0753, assembly GCF_054051175.1. NCBI lineage: Bacteria > Bacillati > Actinomycetota > Actinomycetes > Geodermatophilales > Geodermatophilaceae > Blastococcus > Blastococcus sp. SYSU DS0753. The sequence continues at coordinate 8,579 of NZ_JBJHAT010000027.1, forward strand.
GCACCCAGGTGCCCGAGCAGGTGGGCCGCGCGGTCGCGGCGACGCTGACCGCGCCGATCAGCAACCGCGGCGCCGTCACCGCCGCGGAGCGGTTCGCCGACGAGACGGTGCTGGCCGCACGGTTGGCGATGGCGGACCTGCTGGGCGCCGACCCCACCGGCGTCGTGTTCGGGCGCAGCGCCACCGCGCTCACCTTCGACCTCGCCCGCACCCTCGCCGCGGGCTGGGGCCCCGGCGACGAGGTGGTGGTGACCCGGCTCGACCACGACGCGAACATCCGGCCCTGGGTGCGGGCCGCCGAGGGCGCGGGCGCGACGGTGCGGTGGGCCGCCTTCGACCCGGCCACCGGGGAGCTGACCGCCGACGACGTCGCGGCGGTGCTGACCGACCGCACCCGCGTGGTGGCGGTGACCGGGGCGTCGAACCTGATCGGCACCCGACCGCCCCTGGCCGCGATCGCCGGGCGGGTGCACGCGGCCGGCGCGCTGCTCGTCGTCGACGGCGTGCACCTGACCGCGCACGCGCCGGTCGACGTCCGGGCGCTGGGCGCCGACGTCTTCCTCTGCTCGCCGTACAAGTTCCTCGGCCCGCACTGCGGCGTGCTCGCCGCCGATCCCGCGTTCCTGGCCACCCTGCGCCCGGCCAAGCTGCTGCCGTCGACGGACGCGGTGCCCGAGCGCTTCGAGCTCGGCACGCTGCCCTACGAGCTGCTGGCCGGGACGACGGCGGCGGTGGACTTCCTGGCCGGCCTCGGGGGCTCCGGGCGGCGCCGGGAGCGGCTGGCCGCGGCGATGCTCGCGATCGAGGAGCACGAGGACCGGCTGCGGGAGCGCCTGGAGGCCGGGCTGGCGGAGCTGCCGGGCGTCCGGCTGTGGTCGCGGGCGGCGCACCGCACCCCGACGCTGCTGCTGACCTTCGCCGACCGCGATCCCGCCGACGCCTACCGGTTCCTCGCCGGCCGGGGCGTCAACGCGCCGGCCGGACACTTCTACGCGATCGAGGCGAGCCGCTGGCTCGGGCTCGGCGACACCGGCGGCCTGCGGGCCGGGCTGGCCCCCTACAGCGACGCCGACGACGTCGACCGTCTGCTCGCCGGCCTGCGCGCGTGGCTGGCCGAGGGCTGACGGCCGTGCCCCGACACCACGCCTCGTCCCGCGGCCGCCGCACGGCCGCCTTCTTGACGCTGTGCGCCGCCGCGCTCGCCGGGTGCGGCGAGAACGACGAAGCGGTGGCCGACGCGCTCACCCGCGCGCTGGCGGAGGGGGCGGAGTCGGGCACGACGGTCGATCTCCGCGAGGTGGTGAGCGGCGACTGGGAACGCCTCACCTTCGTCTGCCCGTACGAGGACGAGAGCGATGTGACCGAGCGGCTCGGCTTCTCCTGGTCCGGCTTCCCGGGCACTGATCTGTCGGAGACCCAGGTGCTGTTCGTGTTCAGCCGGGACGACGGCGTGGCGACGTGGGCGAGGCTGCCCCGGGCTGCCGGCGACCCCTGCGGTGCCCGGAGTCCGGTGCCGCTGACCATGCCGCGCGAGGAGGCCGTCTTCACGGTGGCGGAGCAGGACCGGACCGCCGACGGCGGAGCGTTCTACTCGCTGGTCCCCGCACCGGCGTAGCCGGCCGGCTCAGCGCTCCAGTCGGCGCACCCTGCGCGCCGCGTCCAGCCGGTCGGTGTAGCTGATCGCGTTGCCCTGGATGTGCAGCTGGTCGTCGTCGGTGGCCTCGCGCAGCACCTTCGCGGGGACGCCGGCGATGAGCGAACGCGGCGGGAAGACCTTGCCCTGGGTGACGACGGCGCCGGCGGCGACGATCGACCCGGAGCCGATGTGCGCGCCGTTCATGATCACGCTGCCCATGCCCACGAGCACCTCGTCGTCGATGCGGCAGCCGTGCAGCACCACCCGGTGCCCCACCGAGACGCGCTCCCCCACGACCAGGGGGAAGCCGGGGTCGGAGTGCAGTGCGCAGCCGTCCTGGATGTTCGAGTCGGCGCCGATCTCGATGACCTCGGCGTCGGCCCGGGCGACGGCGCCGTACCAGATGCTCGACCGCGGGCCCATCGTCACCGCGCCCACCACCACCGCCGTCGGCGCCACGAACGCGGCCTCGTCGATCCGCGGCTCGCCGAACTCCAGGGCTCCGATGAATGCGTCGTCCACCCGCCCACCTCAGCACAGCCCCGGGCTGCGCGCACCGGTCGCACTCCCGGCAGACTTCCCGGCATGCCCGCGCACCTCCCCCCGTTGCCCACGTCGATCGTGGGGAGCCTGCCCCAGCCCGGCTGGCTCATCGACCGCGACCGGCTGGCCCACCAGTTCCCGCCCCGGGTGCGCGCACGGGAGCTGTGGCGGGTGGCGCCGGACCTGCTGGCCGAGGCGCAGGACGACGCGACCCGGCTGGCGATCCGCTCGCAGGAGGAGGCCGGGCTGGACATCGTCACCGACGGCGAGATCCGGCGGGAGTCGTACTCCAACCACTTCGCGACCGCGCTGACCGGCGTCGACGTCGACGACCCCGGCACCGTGCTCAACCGGTCCGGGAAGCCGATCCCGGTGCCGCGGGTGCGGGCCGCGATCACCCGGCCCGCCCCGATCCAGGCCGACGACGTGCGCTTCCTGCGGGCGCACACCGAGCGGACCGTCAAGATCACCGTCCCCGGCCCCTTCACCATGGCGCAGCAGGCGCAGGACGACCACTACGGCGACGGCCGCGCGCTGGCCCTGGCCTACGCCGACGTCGTCCGCGCGGAGATCGCCGATCTCTTCGCCGCCGGGGCCGACATCGTGCAGATCGACGAGCCGTGGCTGCAGGCCCGCCCCGAGGTCGCGCGCGAGTACGGGGCCGAGGCGGTGACCCGCGCGGTGGAGGGCGCGCCGGGTCCGGTGCACCTGCACCTGTGCTTCGGCTACGCGGCGATGGTCTCCGAGCGCCCCACCGGCTACTCGTTCCTCCCCGAGCTCGCCGACACCCCCGTCGACACCGTCGCCGTCGAGACGGCGCAGTCGCACCTCGACCCGGCCACGCTGCGGCCGCTGCGCGGCAAGGGCATCGCCCTGGGGGTCCTCGACCTGTCCACGCCGGAGGTCGAGACCCCCGAGGTCGTGGCCGACCGGGTGCGCCGCGCGCTGGACGACGTGGACGTCGCCCGCCTGGTGCTCACCAGCGACTGCGGGCTGAAGTACCTGCCCCGGGAGTCCGCGGCCGGCAAGATGCGCTCGCTCGCCCTCGCCGCGGAGCTGCTGCGCGCCGAGCTCTAGATCAAGCCGTGCGCGTGCACCGCCTCGGCCACCTGGAGGAACCCGGCCACGTTGGCACCGAGCACCAGGTCACCCGGTGAGCCGTACTCCTCGGCGGTCTCGTGGCAGCGGGCGTGGATGTCCCGCATGATCTCCTCGAGCCGCGCCTCGCTGTGCTCGAAGGTCCAGCGGTCGCGCGAGGCGTTCTGCTGCATCTCCAGCGCGGAGGTCGCGACGCCGCCGGCGTTGGCCGCCTTCCCGGGGGCGAAGCCGACGCCCGCCTCCCGGAACACCTTCACCGCCGACGGGGTGGCGGGCATGTTTGCGCCCTCCACCACGTACCGGCAGCCGTTGCGCGCGAGGACGGCGGCGGCGTCGCCGTCCAGCTCGTTCTGCGTGGCGCTGGGGACGGCGACGTCGCACGGCACGTCCCAGATGCTGCCGCCGGGCACGAAGCTCGCCGAGGCCCGGCGCTCCGCGTAGTCGGCCACCCGCCCACGCTCGACCTCCTTGACCTGCTTGAGCAGGTCGAGGTCGATGCCGGCGTCGTCCACGACGTAGCCGCCGGAGTCGGAGCAGGCGACGACGGTGCCGCCCAGCTGGTGCACCTTCTCGATGCCGTAGACGGCCACGTTGCCCGACCCGCTGACGACGACCCGCCGGCCGTCGAAGGACTCCCCGCGGGCCCGCATCATGGCGTCGGCGAAGAAGGCGGCGCCGTACCCGGTGGCCTCGGTGCGGACCAGCGCGCCACCCCAGCCGAGCCCCTTGCCGGTGAGCACACCGGACTCGTAGCGGTTGGTGATCCGCTTGTACTGGCCGAAGAGGTAGCCGATCTCCCGCGCGCCCACGCCGATGTCACCGGCGGGGACGTCGGTGTACTCGCCGAGGTGCCGGTACAGCTCGGTCATGAACGACTGGCAGAACCGCATGATCTCGGCGTCCGACCGGCCCTTGGGGTCGAAGTCGGAGCCGCCCTTGCCGCCGCCGATGGGCATGCCGGTCAAGGCGTTCTTGAAGATCTGCTCGAAGCCCAGGAACTTGACGATGCCCAGGTTCACCGAGGGGTGGAACCGCAGCCCACCCTTGTAGGGGCCGAGCGCGGAGTTGAACTCCACGCGGAAGCCGCGGTTGATCCACACCTCGCCGCGGTCGTCCTGCCACGGGACGCGGAAGATGATCTGCCGCTCCGGCTCGCAGATCCGCTCCACGGTCTTCATCTCGGTGTACTCGCTGTGCCGGTCGAGCACCACGGCGAGCGACTCCAGGACCTCGCGGACGGCCTGGTGGAACTCCGTCTCGCCAGGGTTGCGCCGCAGCACCTCGTCGTAGATGCCCAGCACCGTGGCCGGTACCTCGCCGCTCATCTCCGGCCTCCTCGCCGTCCGTCGCCGTGCAGGGGCAACGTACGTCGCGGCGGCGCCGCGCGCCGGGCCGGGGGCCGTCAGCCGACGAGGCGGCGGGCGCCCCGGTACCCGTTCTGGTCGACGCTGGTGACGGCGACCGGCCGGCCGAAGGTGCGGGCGTGCACCATCATGCCGTTGCCGATGTAGAGGCCCACGTGGCTGACCGGCGAGTAGAAGTAGACGAGGTCGCCGGGCTGGAGCTCCGACCGCGGCACCTCGCGGCCGAGCTGGGACTGCGCGCGGCTGCTGTGCGGGAGGGAGATGCCGGCGGCGGCGTAGGCGTAGGACGTCAGGCCGGAGCAGTCGAAGCCGTCGGGGCCCGAGGCGCCCCAGACGTAGGGGTCGCCCACCTGGCCGAGTGCGGCCTGCACGGCCGCCGCCGCGGCACCGCTGGGAGCGTCGGGAAGGCTGCCGGCCGACGGCGTGGCGAGGGCCGGCCCGGCCAGCGCGGTCGCGACCCGGGCCTGCTCGGCGGCCGAGAGCCGGGCGTAGTCGGCGCGGTGGTCGGCGATCTGCTTCTCGAGCTCGGCCTGCTGGGCGGTGACCTGCTCGAGCCCGGCCTTCGCCGCCGCCGCGGCCTGGTCGGCGGTGGCCTGGGCCTGCTCCGCTGCGGCCTGGGCGGCGGCCACCTGGGCGATGACGCCGTTGGTGTGGTCGGCGATCAGGTCCAGCGTCGTCATCTGCTGGACGAGCTCGTCAGCCGAGCCGCTGGTGAGGAACGCGGCCACCCGCGACCGCGTCTTGCCGGTGTAGCCGGTGTGCGCGATGGCCCGCATCTGCGGCTCGAACGCGGCGACGGCGGCCTGGGCCGTGGCCGCGTGGGCGGCGGCCTCCTCGGCGATCCGCTGCTGCTCGGCGACGGTCAGCCGGGCCTCGTGCACCTGCTCGTCGATGACGGTGAGCTCCTGGGCGGTCTTGCGCACCAGCTCGGCGGCCTCGGCCGCGGAGCCCGGCGCGGCCGAGGCCGCCGTGGGGGTGAGAACGCCCGTCGCTGCCGCCACCAGCACGGCGCCGACCGCGAGGACGGCACGCGAGCGGCGACGGGTGGTCGTGTGCTGCGTGTGCACCCTGGCCTCCGATCACCTGCGCCGGGCCCGGGGAAGGGGCCGCAACCATGCGCGTCAGAACGGACCGTAGGGAGCTGTTGTCGACGAGTAGCGGGGGGCGCGCGGGTGACCGGCCCCGGGTTCACCTCCTGAGTCACACGCGCCCCAGGAGGGGCCCACCGCCACGAGGGTGGGGTCTCAGCGACGGCGCGGGCCCGCCGCGGTGCCGTCCGGCAGCCGGTCGGGCGCGAGCGGGACGAGACGGTCGGCGACGGCGCCGGTCACGAAGGAGTAGACGGCCTTGTGGGCGACGTCGACGACCTGGTCGCGACGGGACCAGGTCCAGGGCGGGGAACCGACACCGCTGGCGTTCTCCAGCGTCTGGTCGGTGGCCAGCCGGACGGAGGTGTGCCAGGCCGACGCGCGCGGACCGCGCAGCCCGCTGGCGGCCCAGATGCCGCGCAGCGCCCCGACGGCCGCGCCGGTGCCCCAGTGCATGAGGTGGTTGCGGACCGGCGGCCGGGCCGAGCCGGGCAGGCGCCGGCCGGTGCTCACCGCCGTGAGCGTGCGCGCCGGCACGTAGCTGTCCGGGCGGCCGGTGAGGGCCTGCTCGGCCTTCTCGCCCAGGGTCATCACGGCGACGCCGGCCAGGCCGGCGAGTGCGCCCCGCAGGGCAGCGCGTCCCATCACGGGACCGCACCTACCCGCGGGGCCGCCTCCGAACCCGGGGTCTTCGCTCAGCCGGCGAGGGGCTCCTGCACCTGGAGGCCGGCCAGGGCCTGGAAGTCGCGCAGGATCGCCGAGAGCTCCTCGGAGGTCCACGGCTCGCAGCAGTCGCAGCCGCCCTCGCGGAAGCTGACCAGACCGATGGAGCCACCGGCCTGGTCCTCGGCGATGGCGAGGTGGCCGGCCGACGGGTGACGGTGGCAGGCGCAGGCGGCGGCGCAGAGGCCCAGCCCCCAGCCGGAGATGACGACGGTGTACCCGTCGTCGCGGACCTTGCCCACCTGGAAGACGGACGGCTTGCGACTCCTGGTCACGGAGTCCTCCCCTCGACAGCCCCGTGGGAGCGGGGCTCGCGTGCGGTACTCGGTCATCGAGCTACGAGAGGTTTCGGCAGAACCCGGGTCTGGGTAAAGCGATCCGCTCGCTCAGGTATCGCAACTGAGCGTAGTTCGATGAACACACGACGTCCCCGTCAGTTTCCGCCAGCGTGCGCGAGATCGACTTGGCGGAACTGTGACGGAACGGCCCCGACCCGCCGGGGAGGGCTCAGCTGGCGGGGCTGACGCTGCTCATGTTGAAGTCCGGCACCCGCAGGGGCGGCATCGCGGTGCGGGTGAACCAGTCGTTCCACTCCCGCGGCAGGGTGCGCTCGGTGCGGCCGGCCTGCACCGCCCGTGCGAGCAGGTCGACCGGGGACTCGTTGAACCGGTAGTTGTTCACCGCACCGGTCACCTCGCCGTTCTCGACCAGGAAGACGCCGTCGCGGGTGAGTCCGGTGAGCAGCAGGGTCTGCGGGTCGACCTCGCGGATGTACCAGAGGGTGGTGAGCAGCAGCCCGCTGTCGGTCGCGGCCACCATCTCCTCGAGGGAGGCCGTGGCGGTCGGGTCCTCGAGGATCAGGTTGTCCACGGCGACGGTGACCGGGGCGGTGGTCTTCAGCGCCCAGGCCCGCGGGCGGATCAGGTTGGTGAGCACCCCGCCGGAGATCCAGTCCACCGCCGGCGCCGCCATGCCGTTGTCGAACACCGAGGCCGAGCCCGACGACGCGCCCACCACCTGGAAGGGTGCCGCCTCCAGACCGGGTGCGTGCGGGTCGCTGCGCAGCGTCAGCGGCAGGGCGGCCAGCCGCTCGCCGGTGCGGTTGCCCCCGCCGGTCCGGGCGAAGACGTTGCGGCCCTCGTCGGCGTCCCGCGCCTCCATCGTCCAGTAGAGGTAGATCATCAGGTCGGCCACCGCCGACGGCGGCAGCAGCGTCTCGTACCGGCCGGCCGGCAGGTCGATCCGTCGCCGGGACCACGCCAGCTTCTGCTGCACGTCGGCCGCGAGGGCCGCCACCGAGACGTCGGTGAAGTCCCGGGTGCCGGTGCCGGCCCACACCGAGCGGCCGAAGTCCGGCGTCTTGCCGTTGAGCTCCACCCGCCCCGTCGGCTGGTCGTGGCGCAGCCGCAACCCGGTGGAACTGCCCAGGTAGGTGGTGCGCATCGAGTGCTCGGCGAAGCCGAAGAGCAGCTCGCCGCGGTCGCCCGCCTCGCCGAAGGCCTGGCCGAGCGCCGGGGCGAACTCGGTGAACACCTCGATCGAGGTCTGCGCGGGCTCGGCGTCCCAGTCGCCGGCTCCGGGCGGGGTGTCGGCGATCAGCGGCATCGCGTCCTCGGCCGGCCCGGCGTCCCGGGCGGCCTGCTCGCTCATCCGCACCAGCTCGGCGACATCCGGGGCGCCCGAACGGCTCACGGTGCCGGCCGCCATCCCGGCGCCGCCATCGACGAAGGAGATCACCACGACCGAGCGCGACCGCATCGCCCCGTTGGTGGTCAGGCTGTTGCCGGCCCAGCGCAGGTTCGCCTCGGACCCCTCGACGACGACGGTGACCTGCCCGTCGGCGGTCGAGGCGGCCAGCGCCTGCTCGACGACGTCCTGGGGCCGCTGGTAGCTCATCGCCCGGCCTCCTCGACCGTGTTGAGGATCGCCACGCCCTCGAACAGGGCGGTCGGGCAGCCGTGGCTGACCGCCGCCGTCTGGCCGGGCTGCGCCTTGCCGCAGTTGAACGCGCCGCCCAGGACGTAGGTCTGCGGGCCGCCGACCGCCGTCATCGAGCCCCAGAAGTCCGTCGTCGTCGCCTGGTAGGCGACATCGCGCACCTGGCCGGCGAGCCGGCCGTTCTCGATCCGGTAGAAGCGCTGGCCGGTGAACTGGAAGTTGTAGCGCTGCATGTCGATCGACCAGCTCTTGTCGCCGACGACGTAGATGCCGTGCTCGACCCCGGCGATGATCTCCCCGGTGGAGGGGCCGTCGGGCACCGGCTGCAGCGACACGTTCGCCATCCGCTGCACGGGGACGTGCCCCGGCGAGTCGGCGTAGGCGCAGCCGTTGGAGCGCGCCATGCCCTGCAGCCGGGCCATGTTCCGGTCCACCTGGTAGCCGACGAGCACGCCGTCGCGGACGATGTCCCACTGCTGGCCGGCCACGCCCTCGTCGTCCCAGCCGACGGTGGCCAGCCCGTGCAGTGCGGTGCGATCCCCGGTGACGTCCATGAGCGGGGAGCCGTACCGAAGCGTGCCCAGCCGGTCGGGCGTGGCGAAGGACGTGCCGGCGTAGGCCGCCTCGTAGCCGAGCGCCCGGTCCAGCTCGGTGGCGTGGCCGACGGACTCGTGGATGGTCAGCCACAGGTTCGAGGGGTCGACGACGAGGTCGTAGCGGCCCGCCGTGACCGTGGGCGCCTTGGTCTTCTCGCGCAGCAGCTCGGGGATCTCCGCCAGCTCCCCGCGCCAGTCCCAGCCGGTGCCGGTGAGGTACTCCCACCCGCGGCCGGCCGGCGGGGCGAGGGTGCGCATGCTCTCGAAGGACCCGGTGGACCGGTCCACGGTGAGCGCGGTCAGGTCGGGGTTGATGCGCACCCGCTGCTGGCGGGTGCGGGTGCCGGCGGTGTCGGCGTAGTACTTCTGCTCCTTGACCAGCATGCAGGTGGCCTGCACGTGCTCGACGCCGTCGCCGGCCAGCAGCTGCTCCGACAGGTCGGTGAGCAGCGCCGTCTTCTCGGCGTCCGGCACGGTGAACGGGTCGACGTCGTAGGCGGAGACGTACTCGGCGTCCGGGTACACCGGCTCCGGGGCCAGTTCCACGCGGTCGGAGTTCAGCGCGGCGGCCACCCGCGCCACCGCGATGGCCTGCTCGGCGAGGCGGACGGCCTCGGCGGCGGTGAGGACGACGCCGGCGGCGAACCCCCAGGTGCCCTCGTGCACCACGCGGACGGCCAGGCCGAGGTCCTCCCCGTCGGTGAAGGCCTCGGGGCGGGCGTCGCGCAGGCTGATCGTCTGGGTGCGGATGCGCTCGACCCGCAGGTCGGCGTGCGAGCACCCGAGGTCGATGGCGCGGGTAAGCGCGGCGTCGGTGAGCGCGGACAGCGGGAGGGCGAGGAACGACTCGTCGATCGTGCGGCGAACGGGCACCGCCCCTGTCTACCAGCGCCCGGGCACGGGTGAGGTGGGGCGCCCGGGGTAAGCGCCTGCGCATGGACCGGGCTGCGGACGACGTGACCATGACCTTCGGCGGCACCGCGACGATGCTGCTGCGGATCGGGGGGTTCACGCTGCTCACCGACCCGAACTTCCTGCACCGCGGGCAGCGGGCGCACCTGGGGTACGGGCTGCGCAGCAAGCGGCTCACCGACCCGGCCCTGCTGCCGGCCCAGCTGCCGGAGCTGGACGGCATCCTGCTCTCGCACATGCACGGCGACCACTGGGACCGGATCGCCACCAAGGCGCTGCCCAAGGAGACGCCGGTCGTCACCACGCCGGAGGCGTCGAAGTGCCTGGCCGACCGGGGCTTCACCGGCACCGCCGACCTGCGGCCCTGGCAGACGCACACGTTCGCCCGCGACGACGAGGAGCTTCGGGTGACCTCCGTGCCGGGCGTGCACGGCCCCGGCCCCCTGGCCCGGGTGCTGCCGCAGGTGATGGGCAGCGTGCTGGAGCTGGTGCGCGACGGGGAGGTCAGCTGGCGGGGCTACATCAGCGGCGACACCCTGTACCGGCCGTTCCTCGGCGAGGTGCTCGCGCGCTGCGGCCCGCTGGACGTCGTCATCCCGCACCTGGGCGGCACCAAGGTGCTCGGGCTGACCGTCACGATGGACGGCCGCCAGGGCGCGGACCTGGTGGAGCTGCTGAAGCCGCCGGTCACCGTGCCGGTGCACTACGACGACTACTCGCTGTTCAAGAGCCCGCTCGGGGACTTCGTCGCCGAGGTGGCCCGCCGCGAGCTGCCCGGCACGGTCCGCCCCGCCCACCGCGGCGAGACGATCAGCCTGCGCGCCTGACCGTCCCGCCGCGTGCGGGTCACCTGCGGGCGAGCAGCTCGTCGAGCTTCTCGTAGCCCTCGTTCACGCCGACCTCCATGCCGCTCGCGAGCATCGCGTCGCGGCCGGCGAAGGAGTCGCACAGCGAGGTCGTGGTCAGCCGGGTGCGGCCGTCGCCGAGGTCCTCCAGGCGCAGCCTCTCCAGGACGACCTCGTCGGGCATGCCCTCGTACGTGAACGTCTGCACGATCAGCTCGTCGGGGCGCACCTCGTGGAAGCTGCCGTAGAAGGCGTACTCCTCGCCGTCCTGGCTGTGGACGTAGCGGTAGGAACCACCCGTCCGGCAGTCGTAGCGGTCGATCGTCATCTCGAGGCCCCGCGGGCCGAGCCACTGGACGACCAGGTCGGGCTCGGTGTGGGCGCGGAAGACCTTCTCCCGCGGCGCGTCGAACTCCCGCGTGATGCGGATGAGCGGGACGTCCGGATCGGCGGCGATCCGGGTCTCGCGGTGGGTGCTCGTGGTCATGAGGGGCTTCCTTCCTGGGACGGGGCTGGGGCGTCCGGCATGGTTCGCAGGACGTCGTCCAGCCGGCGGTAGCGCTCCTCGGCCTGGCGCCGGTAGCGCTCGATCCACTTCGTCATGAGGTCGAAGACCTCGGCCTCGAGGTGCACCGGGCGGCGCTGGGCCTCCCGGCTCCGGCTGACCAGGCCGGCGTCCTCCAGCACCTTCAGGTGCTTGGAGACGGCCTGGACGGTCACGTCGTAGGGCGCGGCGAGCTCGCCCACCGTGGCGTCGCCGACCGCGAGCCGCGCCACGATGTCCCGCCGGGTGGGGTCGGCCAGGGCCGAGAACACCCGGGAGAGCGGATCCGCCACCACGTCACATCCTTTCTCAACCTCTCGGTTGACGAAGACGCTAGGCCGCACCTCCGAGCTTTGTCAACCGGTCGGTTGAGGAATGTGTCGTCCGCCCGAGGGCGGAGGGTGCGGATCAGCCCGGCGACCGACGCGCGCTGACGGCGGGAGGACCGACGCTCCCCCCATGGACACGAAGAAGGCAGTGCTCGGGACGGTGGCCGGAGTGGTGGCGGTCGGCGCGGTGGCCGTGGCAGGGATCGTGGTGACCATGCCGGCGGGCGTGGACGGGCCCGGGGCGATGCTGGCGGAGCTGCAGGGTCACACCGAGACGTCGGACCACGCCGACGCCGACGACGCCCCGCGCGGGGACGTGCCGGGCTGGACCCGCCCGGTGGGGCACGACGTCACCGTCGTCCGACCCGGCGAGGCCGCCGGCGACGACTCCGGCAGCGTGCGGGCGGAGATGACGCTGGACGAGGGAGCTCGACCGCCGGCGGACTGCACCGCGCTCCCCCAGGTGGGCATGCCTTTCGACGGCGGCGGGAACTGGCCCGATCTGGGCGACGAGGCGCAGCTCTGCGAGGGCTGGGTGACCGTCGTCCTCGGCGACCGGCTCTACACCTGGACCGGCGACGACCTGCAGGCCGCGGCGGGCTGAGCTCAGCCCGCCGCGAGCCGGGCGGCGCGGGCAGCGACGTCGTCACGCAGCGCCGTCACGTCGACCGTGGTCGAGGCACCGTCGCGCACGACGGGGCGGCCGCCCACCCACACGTCACGGACGTGCCGCCCCGCGCCGGACCACACCAGGTGCGCCAGCACGTCGGCCGGGTCGCCGACCGGCTCGAACACCAGGTCCCGGGTGTCGACGTGCACCAGGTCGGCCCGCCGGCCGGGGGCCAGCTGACCCAGGTCCGGGCGGCCGAGGGCGTCGGCCGCTCCCCCGGTGGCCAGCCAGAACGCCTCGGCCGCCGTCAGCGCCGTCGCCGATCGCTCACGCAGCCGCGCCATCCCCGCGGCCAGCCGCAGGTCGGCGAAGAGGTCCAGGGAGTCGTTGGACGCGGGGCCGTCGGTGCCCAGCCCCACCCGGATGCCGCGGTCGAGCATCGGGCGCACCGGCGCGACGCCGCTGGCGAGCTTGGCGTTGCTGGCCGGGCAGTGGGCGACGGCGACGTCGTACTCCTGCCACAGCTCGAGGTCGCCGTCGTCCATGTGCACGCAGTGCGCGGCGAGCACCCGGCCACCGAGGACGTCGTAGGAGGCGAGCAGCGCGGGCACCGACAGCCCGTGCGCGGCCAGCAGGTCGGCGCCCTCGGTGGCGGTCTCGGCGACGTGCAGGTGCAGCAGCAGCTCGTGCTCGCGGGCGGCCCGTGCGGCGTCGGCGAGCACGGGGAGCGGAACGGTGTAGGCCGCGTGCGGGCCGATGCCGTACTCGATCGTCCCGTCGCCGGGCGCGCCGGCGGCGAGGGCCACGGCGGCGCCGAGCTGCTCGGCCATCGGCGGCATGCCCGGGAGCGCCAGCAGCGGCGTGGCGACGACCGCCCGGGCACCGGTGGTGGTGACGGCGGCGGCGATCCGCTCGGGGTGGAAGTACATCTCCACGCTGGTGGTGACGCCGTTGCCGAGCAGCTCCGCCGACGCCGCGGTCATCGCGACCTCGACGTCCTCCGGGGTGAGCCGGCTCTCGCGCGGCCACATGACCTCGCGCAGCCAGCGGTCCAGCGGCAGCCCCTCGCCCTGCCCGCGGAACAGCACCATCGGCGCGTGCGAGTGGGCGTTGACCAGGCCGGGGGTGAGCACCCCGGGCAGCGCGACGACGTCGGCGTCCTCGACCGGGGGCGCCTCGGTGGCCGGCCCGACCCACGCGATCGCACCGTCCGCGACGTCCAGGACGCCGTCGGGGACGACCGTCCCGGCGCGGTCGCCGACGACGAGTGCCCGGGCGGTGAAGCGCTGCCGCATGGTCCCGAACCTAGCTCCGCGCCGGCCCAGGGGCGCGGCGGCGGGCGGAGGGCGCCGATACCGTGGAGCCCATGTCGTTCCTCGCCGCTGCGGCCTCCGACGAGGGTGGCATCACCGGCTTCTTGCTGGACCTGGTCGAGACCCTCGGGCCGGTCGGGGTCGGGCTGTCGATCCTCCTCGAGACGGTCGTCCCGCCCATCCCGAGCGAGGCGGTCCTCGGCCTGGCGGGCGTGCTCATCAACGACGGCCGGATGTCGATCGTCCCGGTGATCATCTTCGCCACCCTGGGCTCGCTGCTGGGCGCGATCTTCTTCTACTACGTCGGGCGGGCGCTCGGGCCACGCCGGTCGCACGCCTTCCTCGACCGGCTGCCCCTGGTGGAGACCGAGGACGTCGACCGGACCTTCGCCTGGTTCGAGCGGCACGGCCGCGCCGCGGTCTTCCTCGGCCGCATGGTGCCGATCGTGCGCAGCTTCATCTCGGTGCCCGCCGGGGTGGTGCGGATGCCGCTGGGGCAGTTCCTGCTGTTCACCGCGGCAGGGAGCCTGATCTGGAACACCGTCCTGGTCACCCTGGGCGTGGCGGCCGGCGACTTCATCCACGAGAACCTGCGGTACCTGGACTACGTGGTCGTGGCCGCCGTGGTGCTGGGCGTCTCCTGGTTCGTCTACAAGAAGGCCACCGGGAGGATGCGCCGGCCCCCGCAGGCCGGGAAGCACCTGGACGAGGACTGGGACCCGACATCGTGATCCGGCATCGCCCCGAGGTCGTCGCCTTCGACGTCAACGAGACCCTGCTGGACCTCGCGCCCGTCCGTGCCACCCTGGTCGAGTCAGGGGAGCCCGAGGCGCTGCTGGGCACCGTGTTCGCCCGCACGCTGCTCACCGGCTTCGCGGCGGCCGCCGTCGGTTCGTGGTGCCGGTTCCGGGACGCCTTCGACGCCGCGCTGGCCCAGGAGAGCGGTCTGTCGGCCGACCAGCGCGCGACCGTGGCCGACGCCTTCGGGGAGCTCGCGCCGCACCCCGACGTCGAGCCCGCGCTGCGCCGGCTGGCCGAGGCCGGGGTCCGGGTCGTCACGCTGTCCCACGGCTCGCCCGGCGTGGCCGAGGCGGGGCTGGAGCGGGGCGGGATCACGCCGCTGGTGGAGCGCAGCATGACGAGCGAGACCATCCGCGCCTGGAAGCCGTCACGGGAGGTGTACCTGTGGGCGGCCGGCGTCTGCGACGTGGCGCCGGAGCGGATGGCGCTCGTCGCCGCGCACGGCTGGGACGTGCTGGGCGCGCAGCGGGCGGGGCTCACCGGCGCGTGGTTCCCCCGGAGCGAGCGGGTGTTCCCCGCGGTGTACGGCGAGCCCGACGTCGCCGCCCCTGACCTCCCCGGCGCGGTGGACGCGCTGCTGGCCCTCCCGCCGCGGTGACCGCCTTCGACATCGGGACGCCGCACGGCCCGGCCCGCGCCCACCTGACCGACGGCGGAGCCCGCGGGACGCTGCTGCTCGGGCACGGGGCCGGGGGTGGGGCCGACTCGGCCGACCTGCAGGCGGTCGCCCGCGACGCCGCCGAGGGCGGGTGGCGGGTGCTGCGCATCGAGCAACCGTGGCGCGTGGCGGGGAAGAAGATCGCCCCGGCGCCGGCCCGCCTGGACGAGGGCTGGCGGGCGGTGCTGGCGCACCTTTCGGGGTCGGGGCACCTGACCGGTGCGCTCGTGGTCGGGGGGCGCAGCGCCGGGGCGCGGGTGGCCTGCCGCACCGCGGGACAGGTCGGCGCCGACGGCGTGCTCGCGCTGGCGTTCCCGCTCCATCCGCCGGGCCGGCCGGAGAAGAGCCGGGCGGACGAGCTCGCGGGCGTGACCGTCCCGGTCGTCGTGGTGCAGGGCGAGCGGGACGCGTTCGGTTCGCCGGCCGAGGTGGCCGCGGTGCTGACCGGCCGGGGCAGCGCATCGGTGTACGCCGTCCCCGGTGACCACTCGCTGAAGAAGAACCCGGACCTCGTCGGCGCGGCCGCCGCCTCCTGGCTCGCCGAGGTGCTCCCGGGCTGACCGCTCGGGGTCAGAACGGTGGTGGGTCCTCCGCCGGTGGTGGCGGTGGTGGTTGCGGTGGTGCGGTGAGGACGCGATAGCCGGGTGGTCGGCTGGTGCGGCTGACCCCGGTGGGGGTGATGACGGTGAGGACGCCGTCGTCGCTGAGCGTGTGGGTCCAGCCGGGGGCGAAGGTCTTGAGCCGGTGGTGGTGGCGGCACAGGCAGCACAGGTTCTCGCAGGCGGTGGCGCCGCCGTCGGCGTGCGGGATGACGTGGTCGAGGTCGGCCCAGCCGGCGGGCACGGTGCAGCCGGGGTGCCGGCAGGTGCGATCCCGCGTTGCGAGGAAGCGTTGCTGGGCGGCCGAGGGCCGGTAGCGGTCCACCGGCCCGGGCGGGCCGAGCAGCGGGCAGCCGCAGGACCGGTCGGGGTGGTCGGGGTGGTCGGGGCAGCCGCGGGTGGCCAGCTTCTCCAGCTCGGCGCGGCCGGTGACCGCCCGCAGTCTTCCGGTGGCGTCGGTGAGCGCGATCTGCAGGCTGCCGGCGGGTGGGGCCTGCACGCCTGCGGCATCCAGGGCGGCGAGTAGTTCGCGCAGGTGGGCGGCGGTGATCGGCTCCCCGTCCACCTCCCCCACCGGCGCGGGCGTGCCGGGCGGGGTGAACGCGGCCGGTGCCGGGGCGCCGGCGGCCAGGAACCCCGCCGGGGTCAGCGCGGACAGCGGCGCCACCACGGTCAGGTGCGCGGTCACCGATGGCTGCTGCTGCCAGGGGCGCAGCAGCAGATCGATGAGGGCTCCGGTGCGCAGCATGCCGATCGGCCGAGCATCACCGGCCTCCTTCACGGCGCGGGCATGCTGATCGACCGCCTGGCGGCAGGCGCGAGCCTCGGGATGAGGCAGCAAGGCGCGCAGCTCGCTCATCCCGTCCCCGACCGGGCGCACCGTCACATCCGCTGCCCGCCGACGGGCCTGCCGGCGCCGGTCGGCCGCGGCGGCGTCGCGGGCGATCAGCTCGGCGCGCACCGCCTCCCGCAGCTTCCCCACCCCCAACTCGGTGGCGGTGGGCAGGACGGCTGCCTCCATGGCGGCGATCACGCCCGGGTCGGTCTCCCGCCCGGTGACGGCGACCTCCGCGGCCATCGCCCGGGCACGGGGCCAGTCCAACCGCCCCAGCCGCAGCCGTGTGTACGTCGCGGGCAGCAGCGTGGTCAGCACCTCGGCGTGCTCCAGCTGCGTCACCGCCGCCGTGCGGCTGCAGTTCTGCACCGCGGCCAGCTCATCGGGCACGAACTCACTCACCTCGGCCGGGCCGACCTGTCCGGCGCGCTCACCGCCGGGCAACGGATCGGCCGGAGCCGGGCGCGCCGCGGCCAGATCCATCACCAGCTCCGCCCGCAGCGCCGCCAACTGCGCCTCCGCGGCCACGATCTGACCCAGCAGCTCCGCCGCCTCCGCCGCGCCCCGCCGGGCCGGCAACCACGCGCTCAACGGTTCACCCAGCCGCGGCAACGGATCAGGGTCGGCCAGCTCCCACTCCGACGGCGGGCTCACCGGCATCACGGTCACCCCGACCGCGAACCCGACACCCGACGACATACCCGCAGGTTAAGCGGGGGGTACGACAGTTTCCGCAGGCGAGAGCCCGGCGACCAAATCACGGCTGCCCGTCCAGGCGCCGAGGCAGGGCTGAGCGGAACCGGGGCAGCGGCTCGGGTCGTGCCGCACCGAGTGATCGACCGACGCGGCGCCGCCGCCCGGAGGTCATGCCCCGGACCCGGAACCCGGAACGTGACGGACCGGTCCGACGGCCTCAGCGACGACGGCGGCGCCGTACGACGAGGGCGACGACCAGCACCAGCGCGGCGACCCCGGCAGCCGGGGCGGCGTAGCGGGACAACGCGGCCCCTCCGGCCACCTCCAGCAGGTCGATCGGCTCCGGCTCGGTCGACGCCGGACGCGGTCGCTCCGCCGGGGCGGCGTCAGGCACGCTCCGTAGCGGCGCACCCGTGGCCGGGCGCCCGGGCGGAGCGGTGTTGCCGGTGGGCGGCCCGCTGGGCGCCTTGCCCGCCGGCGCGGTGTCGGCGGCCTTCTCGGCGGTCACCTTGGCCGCGGTCTCCTTCGCCGGGGTCTCCGTGGTCGCCGTCTCCTTGCCCGCGGCCGCCTTCTTCGCCGGCGCGGCCTTGGCGGGCGCCGCCTTCGCGGCGGCCTTCTTGGCCGGGGCCGCCTTCTTCGCCGGGGACTCCTCGGCCGCGGCGCTGACCTTGTCGGTCGCCGACGCGGCCGCCTTCTTGGTGGCGGCGGCGGCCTTCTTGGCCGCCGTCCCCTCGCCGGCGGCCTGTTCCGCCGAAGCGGCCACCTCCTCGACCACGCCGGTGGCCGTCGCCGCCGCCTTCGCCGCCGGGCCGGCATTCGCCGCCTGGCCGGCCTCCGCCGCGGCCGCGCGGTCGGCGTCGCCCTGCGCGTCGCCCTCACCGAGCTGGGCGGCGAGCTTGTCGGCGAACTGCCCCAGCAGCTTGTTGCCGACGTCGGTCATCACGCCGCGCCCGAACTGGGCCGGACGGCCGGTGATGTTCAGGTCGGTGAGCACGTCGACCCGCGTGACCGAGCCCTCCGCGCGGAGGTTGGCGGTGACCACCGCCGCCGCCGTCCCGTTGCCCCGCTGGTCCTTGCCCCGGGCGTCGATGACCGCCCGGTGCGCGGCCTCGTCCTTCTCGATGAACGACGCCTTCCCCTGGTAGGTCAGGTTGATCGGCCCGAGCTTGACCTTCACCCGCCCGGTGAAGTCGTCACCGTCGACGGAGTCCAGCGCCGCGCCGGGCATGCACGGGGCGATCCGCTCGATGTCGAGCAGCACCCGCCAGGCCTCGTCGACGGGCACCGGGACGGTGAACGAGTTCTCCAGCTGCACTGCGGACCTCCTGGGAGGGTGACCGGGTCTGCGAGGGCCTGACGGCCCCGCTGCAGGGTCCCGTCACGAGCTTTGCGAGTGGCGGGGGGGCAGCGGGGTCCTTCAAGCTACAGCCCCGCGGCGGCCGTCACCGCCCGGCGCGTGAGGACGGTCGCCAGGTGCTGCCGGTAGTCCGCCTGCGCGTTGAGGTCGCTGCTCGGCTCGGTCCCCTCGGCGGCGCGGGCGGACGCCGCGGCGATCGCCTCGGGCGTCGCCTCGGCCCCGGACAGCGCGGCCTCCACCGCGCCGGCCCGCAGCGGCGTCGGGCCCATGTTGGTCAGCCCGATCCGCGCCTCGGCGATGTGCCCGTCCTCGCGGCGCACCGCGGCGGCCACCGCGACGATCGACCAGGCCTGCGCCACGCGGTTGAACTTCTCGTACCGCATGCCCCACTGGCCGGCGAGCTTCGGCACCCGCACCTCCACCAGGAGCTCGCCCTCCTCGACGGCGGTGGTGAGGTAGTCGACGAAGAAGTCGGCGGCACCGACGGTCCGGCGCCCCCCGGGCCCGGCGATCACGAACTCGGCGTCGAGCGCCAGCGCCACGGACGGCAGGTCCCCGGCCGGGTCGGCGTGCACGAGGGCCCCGCCGAAGGTGCCCCGGTGGCGCACCTGCCGGTCGGCCACCGTGCCGGTGGCCTCGGCGATCAGCGGGACGTGCTGCGCGATCAGCGGGTCGGCAAGGACGTCGGAGTGGGTGGTCATCGCGCCGATGACGATCGCGTCGCCGTCGTCCCGCACCCCCCGCAGCTCGGCGACCCGCCCCAGGTCGACGACGGTCTCCGGCGCGGCCAGCCGCAGCCGCATGACCGGGATCAGCGACTGCCCGCCGGCGAGGATCTTCACGTCCTCCCCGCCGGAGGCGATGGCCTCCAGCGCCTCGTCGACGCTGCTCGGACGCGCGTACTCGAACGGCGCGGGGATCACTGGGCACCTCCGGAGGTGGACGGGGCGTCGGTGGAGTCGACGGCCTGCGCGTTCGTCCGGGCCGATGCCCGGTCGCCGCCGTCGCCTCCGGCGTGGATGGCCCGCCAGACCCGTTCGGGGGTCAGCGGCATCCGGATGTCCTGCACGCCCAGGTGCCGGACGGCGTCCAACGCGGCGTTGACCACCGCGGGCGTCGAGGCGATGCAGCCGGCCTCCCCCACGCCCTTGGCGCCGATCGGGTTGCCCGGCGCTGTGTGCACCGTGTTGCCGGTGTCGAAGTGCGGCAGGTCCGATGCCGCGGGCACCAGGTAGTCGACGAAGGTGCCGGTGGTGAGGTTGCCGTCGGCGTCGTAGACGGCCTCCTCGTACAGCGCCTGGGCGATCCCCTGCGCCAGCCCGCCGTGCACCTGCCCCTCGACGATCAGCGGGTTCACGATCGTGCCGACGTCGTCGACGCAGGCGTACTTGCGGATCCTCACGAACCCGGTCTCGGTGTCGACCTCCATGGCGCACAGGTGCGTGCCGTGGGGGAAGGAGAAGTTCTCCGGGTCGAACGTCGCCTCGGCGTCGATCGAGGGCTCGATCCCCTCCGGGTAGTCGTGCGCCGCGAAGATCGCCAGCGCGATCTCCTGGATGCCGAGCCCGGTGCCCGGGGTCCCCCGCACGGAGAACTTCCCGCCCTCGAAGTCGAGGTCGTCCTCGCTGGCCTCCAGGAGGTGCGCGGCGATCTTGCGGGCCTTGGCGATCACCTTGTCCGCCGCCTTGACCACCGCCGAGCCGCCGACCACCAGCGACCGGGAGCCGTAGGTGTCCAGCCCGCGGGAGGCGATCGCGGTGTCCCCGTGCAGCACCTCGACGTCCTCGAACGGCACGCCGAGGGAGTCGGCGACCAGCTGGCTCCACGCCGTCTCGTGGCCCTGGCCGTGCGGCGTCGAGCCGGTGACGACCTCGACCTTGCCGGTGGGCAGCATGCGGATCGCCGCGTGCTCCCAGCCGCCGGCGCCGAAGGAGAGCGAGCCGAGCACCCGGGAGGGGGCCAGTCCGCACATCTCGGTGAAGGTGGAGATGCCGATGCCCAGCTGCACCGGGTCGTTCGACTCCCGCCGCCGCTGCTGCTCGGCGCGCAGCTCGTCGTACCCGAGCAGCTCCAGCGCCTGCTGCGTCGCGGTGTCGTAGTCACCGCTGTCGTACGCCAGCCCGGCCACCGTGGTGAACGGGAACTCCTCGGCCTTGATCCAGTTCTTGCGCCGCAGCTCGAGGGGGTCCATGCCGAGCTCGACGGCGAGCTCGTCCATGATCCGCTCGATCGCGAACGTGGCCTCCGGGCGGCCGGCGCCGCGGTAGGCGTCGGTGGGCACCTTGTTGGTGAACACCCCGTCGCACTCGAACCGGTAGGCCGGGAACTTGTAGATGCCCGGGAACATGAAGGCGCCCAGGGCCGGAACACCGGGAGTGATCAGCCGCAGGTAGGCGCCCATGTCGGCGAGCAGCCGCACGCGCAGGCCCTTGAGGTTGCCCTCGTGGTCGGCGGCGACGTCGACGTACTGGATCTGGTCGCGCCCGTGGTGCGCCGTCATCAGCGACTCGCTGCGGGTCTCGGTCCACTTGACCGGCTTGCCCAGGCGCCGGGCGATCAGCAGGCAGAGGATCTCCTCCGGGTTGACCTGCAGCTTCCCGCCGAACCCGCCGCCGACGTCGGGGGCGACCACCCGCAGCTTGTGCTCGGGGATGCCGGTGACCATCGCCGCCATGACCCGCAGGATGTGCGGGATCTGGGTGGCCGACCACATCGTGTAGTTGTCGCCCTGCGGCTGGACGACGACCGAGCGCGGCTCCATGAACGCCGGGATCAGCCGCTGCTGGATCAGCCGCCGGCTGACGACGACGTCGGCGTCGGCGAACGCCTGCTCGGTGTCCGCGCCGGTGCCCATCTCGCCGGCGTCGAAGACGAAGTGGTAGCTGGTGTTGGACTCCAGGTGGTCGTGGACCAGGTCCGCGCCGTCCTTCACCGCCTCCTCCATGTCCAGTACCACCGGCAGCGGCTCGTAGTCGATGTCGGCGAGCTCGACGGCGTCCTGCGCCGCGGTCTTGCTGCGCGCCACGATCACCGCGACCGCCTCGCCGACGTGGTTGACCTGGTCGACGGCGATCGACGGGTGCCCGGGGTTGACCATGTCCGGGGTGACCGGCCAGGCGCAGGGCAGCGAGCCCTGCTCCTCGGCGAGGTCCTGACCCGTGTAGACGGCGATGACGCCGGGCGCCTCCCGGACGGCGCTGACGTCGACGTTCGTGATCCGCGCGTGCGCTACGGGTGAGCGCACGACCGCGAGGTGCAGCATCCCCGGCAGCACCATGTTGTCGGTCCAGGTGGTCTTGCCGGTGATCAGCCGGGCGTCCTCCTTGCGGCGGCGCGCCTTGCCGATCTCGGGGGCCGGGGCGCCGGTGCGCTCCTCCACGGCGGTCATGCCTGCCCCACCACGTGCGGCGCGGCGGCGGTGTCGACCGCCGCGGGCGAGACGGAGCCGCTGCCGGTGCCACGCAGCTCACCGGCGGCCTGCTGCACGGCGCGGACGATGTTCTGGTAGCCGGTGCAGCGGCAGAGGTTGCCCTCGATGCCCTCCCGCACCTCGTCCTCGCTCGGGTCGGGGTTGTCCTGGAGCAGGTCGATCGAGGCCATGATCATCCCGGGGGTGCAGTAGCCGCACTGGAGCCCGTGCAGCTCGTGGAAGGCCTTCTGCACCGGGTGCAGCTCGCCGTCGCGGGCGACGCCCTCGATGGTGGTCACCTCGGCACCGTCGGCCTGGACCGCCAGCACGGTGCAGCTCTTCACGGCCTCGCCGTCCAGGTGGACGGTGCAGGCACCGCAGTTGCTGGTGTCGCAACCGACCACGGTCCCGACCTTGCCGAGCTGCTCCCGCAGGTAGTGCACGAGCAGTGTCCGGGGTTCGACGTCGTCCTGGTAGGACGTCCCGTCCACCCGCACGCTGATCCGGGTCATCAGTCCTCCGCCTCGTTGCAGGGGTCCCTCGTTGCAGACCGCGCCCACGGTCGACCGTGGACCTGCCGCGGAGTCTGACCCGAAAGGAGTGACTTTGGCCACGCTTAACTGCACGCGGGCCTGCCCGGATCCGCCGGTGGGAGACGGAGTCCCCCGGAAAGACCAGGATTTCCGGGCGCCTCCGGTGGTGGACGGCCGCGGCACCGCCGGCGGGACAACGTTGCGTCCCCGTTGCAGCTCACCGCGCGCGGCACGGCCGTCCGGAGCAGAAAGGGGGCGGCAGGCGTGGTGCCGGGACCCGGGTCTACCTAGTCTCGGCCGATGATGCCGGTGACCGCGCGCTCCCGGGAGCGGTGACCCGTGGGATCCGTGGTGCCGCTCCGGCCGCAGCCCTGGTTCGCCCGTCGCCGACGGCGGTCGTTCCTGCGGACGGCGCGGCTCGACGCGGTGGGCTGGGGCGCCCTCCTCGGGGCCTGCTCCGCCGCTGCGGCGGCGTCCGTGCCGGTGCTGCGGCCGACGGGGTGGCCGCTACCGGCCCGGGCCGGTGCGGGGGCCGCGGCGGTGGTGACCGCGCTCGTGGTGCTCGACCGCCGCAAGTGGCGGGCCATGGAGACCGGGTTCTCGTTCACCGACGACCCGGCGCTGACCGCCGCGGTGGTCGACCGGCTGGTCGCCGACGGGCTCCCCGCCCGCCTGGACGAGGGCCCGGGGAGGCCGGGGATCCGGTACGCGAACCGCTACGGCCGGCGGATCGAGACCGCGCTCGGGGCACTGCTGTCCCCGCGGACCGACGAGTCCCAGGGCGCGGAGGCGTAGGCCTCCGCGGAACGGGCCCCCGCGCCCGGCGCGTCCCGGCCCGCCCGCTCACGGCGGCGGAGGACGGCGGAGATCGCGAGCGGGATCAGCCCGGCGGCCGCCAGCCCGGCGCCGACGGCGCTGGGCGCCCGGTAGCCGAGGCCCGCGGCGATGACGAGCCCGCCGGCCCAGGCGCCGAGGGCGTTGGCCATGTTCAGGGCCGAGTGGTTGAGGGCGGCCCCGAGCATCTGCGCCTCCCCCGCGGTCTCCATCAACCGCAACTGCAGCAGGATCGCCAGGGTCGAGCCGCTGACCGAGACCAGGAAGACACCGGCCACCAGGCCGGGCACCCAGGACGCGACCGCGGCGACCACGGCGAGCAGCACCATCAGGGCCACCAGGGCGCCGACGAGCGAGCGGAAGAGCGACCAGTCGCCCAGCCGCCCGGCCAGCGCCGTCCCGATGATCCCGCCGATCCCGTACACCAGCAGGACCACGGGCAGGGTGCCCCGGGAGAGGCCCGCGACGTCGGTGACGACCGGGGCGATGTAGCTGTAGAGCGCGAACATGCCGCCGAAGCCGACGACGCCGACCCCCAGGGTCAGCAGCACCTGCGGCCGGCGCAGCGCGCCCAGCTCGCCCCGCACCGTCGCGTCGGGCCGCCCCGGTGACGGCGGGACGACGACGAGCACGGCCGCCACCGTGGCCGCGGCCAGGACGACCACCAGCCAGTACGACGCCCGCCAGCCGGCCGCCTGCCCCAACCAGGTCGCGGCCGGGACGCCGGCGACCAGCGCGACGGCCAGGCCGAGCATCACCGAGCTGACCGCGCGGCCGCGGAGCCGCGGCGCGACCAGCGACGCGGCGACCAGCGAGGCCACGCCGAAGTAGGCGCCGTGCGGCAGGCCGGCGAGGAACCGGGCGCCCAGCAGCGTCGGGTAGCCCGGCGCCAGGGCGGTGAGCACGTTGCCGACCAGCAGGGCAACCATCAGGCCGACCAGCAGCGCGCGCCGGGGCAGGCGGGCGCTCATCGCCGCGATCACCGGGGCGCCGACCACGACGCCGAGGGCGTAGGCGGAGATGACGTGGCCGGCCGAGGGGATGTCGACGCCCACGCCCTCGGCGATGTCGGGCAGCAGGCCCATGGTCACGAACTCGGTGGTGCCGATCGCGAACCCGCCGAGCGCCAGCGCCACGATGGCCACCACGACCCGGACGGGGCTCAGGGGTGGTCGGTCGACGAAGGGTGCTGCGGTCACGCCAGCTGCGAAGTCGTGAGCAGCCCTCAGCATTCCCGCGCCGGGCGGGTCAGCGCGTGCGACCGGCCAGCCGCAGGCGGTGCAGGTGCGCCGTCACCGCCGCCCGGCGGGGCGAGCCCGCCGGGAGGACCTCGCACAGCGCCTGCCAGACCCCGGCGTCCTCCCGCACCTCGGGCAGCTGGGCGAGGCGCAGCAGCTGGTCGGGGCGGCGCCCGGTGAGCACCGCCCGGCGGAGCACCGCCAGCAGTCGGTCGCGGGCCTGCCGCACCCCCGGCGCCTGGGAGCCGGGCAGCACCGGCCCCGCGTAGTGCTCCAGCGCGGCACCGACCTCCCCGCGCGCGACGAGCCGGCGCACCTGCTCCACGTCGGTGTGCAGCCGGCCGACCAGGCGGTAGGGGCGGGACGCGAGCAGCTCGCTGCCCACCAGGCGGCGCAGCCGCGACAGCTCCGCCCGCACCGTGACGGTCGCCGCGGATCCGGCGTGCACCTCGTCGGCGAGCTGGGCGGCGTCCCGGCCCTGCCCCGAGGCGGCCGCCTCGGCCAGCAGGAACAGCAGCTCCGAGTGGCGGACAGACAGCTCCAGCGGTCCGCCGGGCAGCAGCAGCCGGGCCCGCTCCCGGCCGAGCACCTCCAGGCGCGCCGCCGCCGGTGCGGGCGCCCCGGTGGCCGGGCCGGCGGCGAGCCGCTCCCGGTTCAGCCAGCGCAGCTCCGACTCGACGGCGGCCACCGTCGCGCGGACGAGGGTGAGCACGTGCGGGCTGGCCACGTGGTCGCCGCCGGTGACGTCGATGACGCCGAGCAGCGCACCGGTTGCCGGGTCGTGCACCGGCGCGGCCGAGCAGCTCCAGGGCTGCACCGAGCGCCGGAAGTGCTCGCTGCCGTAGATCTGCACGGCGGAGTCGACAGCCAGCGCCGTCCCGGGTGCGTTCGTGCCGGCCACCTCCTCCGACCAGCGGGCGCCCGCCACGAAGTTCACGCCCTCGGCCTGCGCCCGCAGCCGGTGGTCGCCCTCCACCCAGAGCATCCGCCCCGCGGCGTCGGTGACCGCCACGATCATCCGGTCGGCCTCGGCGTCCTGCACCAGCAGCCGGCGGATCACCGGCAGCACCGGCGCCAGCGGGTGGGCCGCCCGGTAGGCGAGCAGGTCGGCGTCCAGCAGCTCCACGGGGGGCAGCCCGCCGTCGGGGTCCACGCCGCTGCCGAGGGAGCGCCGCCACGAGTCGCGGACGACCGGGCGGACGGCGTCGTCGACGGGCAGCGCACCGGCGGTGACCAGGCGTTCGTGCGCCGCACGCAACCGGCGCGTGCGGGCGGCCGACGGCGACCCGTCGGGCAGCGCCAGCCACGGGTTGACGGCGGTGGTCACCGGCCGCGCCACGGGGAGTCGCTCATCTCCCGGTCATCGTGGCCGCTGCCGGCGGTTTCCACCAGAGCGGCCGGCGCGGGTCAGTGCGCCGGGGCCGCCGCCGCATCCCCGGCCGGCAGCTGCCACGGCCGGACGACGGCGGCCAGCACGACGATCGCCAGGACCAGCGCCGTGACGACGACGAGGCCGATCGCCACCGCGTCGTTGCCCAGGAGGCCGACGACCGGGGAGACCGCCGCGCCGACGCCGAACTGGATGGCGCCCAGCAGGGCCGCCGCGCTCCCGGCCGCCTCGCCGTGCCGGGACAGCGCCAGCGCCGGGGCGTTGGGCAGCGCGAGCCCGCACGCGAACAGCACCGCCCACAGCGCCCCGGTGACGGCGACCAGGCCACCGGTCCCCGTGCCGGCCAGCCCGACCAGCGCGGCGCCGGCGAGCGCGCCGGCCACGGTGCCGGCCACGAGGAGCGTCTGCGGCGACCAGCGGCGCAGCAGCAGCGGGTTGAGCTGGGTGGCGGCGATCAGCCAGAACGCGCCGGCGCCGAACAGCAGCCCGAACTGCTGCTCGTCGAGCCCGAACTGGTCCTGGTAGACGAACGCGGAGCCGGAGACGTAGCTGAACAGCCCGGCCATCGTGAGGCCGGCGACCAGCACCAGCCCGACGTAGACGCGGTCGCGCAGCAGGCCGCGGTAGACCCGCAGCGTCCCGAGCACCCCGGCGCTGCTCCGCCGCGCGGGCGGCAGGGTCTCCCGCAGCGTCGCCCACCCGACGACCAGCAGCAGCAGGCCGTAAGCCGCCAGCACGCCGAACACCCCGCGCCAGGTGGTGAAGCGCAGGATCTCCCCGCCGATGGTGGGCGCCAGCACCGGCGCGGCGCCGAGCACCAGGAACAGCCGGGAGAGCATCGTCGCCGCGGCGCGGCCGTCGTAGAGGTCGCGCACCACGGCGAGGGCGATGACCGCGCCGGAGGCGGCGCCCACGCCCTGCAGCACCCGCAGCGCGCCGAGGACGGCGATGGTCGGCGCGACGAGCACGAGCAGCGAGGCGACGACGTGCAGCGCGGTGCCGGCCAGCAGCGGCCCGCGGCGGCCGTACGCGTCCGACAGCGGGCCGAGCACCAGCTGACCGAGCGCCAGGCCGATCAGCGTGCCGGTGAGGGTCAGCTGCACGGTCGCCGAGGTGGTGAGCAGGTCACTGGTGATGCTGGGCAGCGCCGGCAGGTACATGTCGATGGTCAGCGGGCCGAGGGCGACGAAGGCGCCGAGCGTCAGCGCGGTGCGGGCGGCGCCCGGTCGCGCGGGCGCATCGGGGGTCGCCTGCGGCTGGGGGCGGTCCTGGGTAGTGGTCACGGGTTTCCCGTCGATCGGTGCTGAGCGGGACCCACGCTGGTCGAACCGCAGTACGACGCCGTGCAAGGCGCGAGGCCCGCCGCGCATTCCGCGGCCGGGCGGGTCGTCAGCGGGGTGGGCGCGTCGGCAGCAGGGGCCGGACGTCGCGGGCCCGCACGGCCCCGGCCCACAGGCCCGCCCCGTAGGCGAGGTCGTCGAGCCGCCGGGCCAGGAGGTGACGAACCGGTCCGACCCGGCCCCGGTGCGGCGCCCAGGCCAGCAGCCCGTCGGCGAGCGCCGCCGCCAGCACGGCCCTGCGCACGCGCCGGGAGGCGATCGCCCCGGCGGCGGCCACCGGCCAGTGGTGCCGGGTGGCCGCGCGGGTCAGCGCCCGGCCCGACGCGGCGAGGCCGCGCACCACGAGGCCGGTGGCGAGCACGGCCGGGGCGGCCTCCCCCGGCCGGGCCAGCCGGCGCGCGAGCCGGGCCGCGGTGACCCCCAGCACGGCGACCCCGGCCGCCCGCCCCCACCGACCACCGGCGAGCAGCAGCGCCCAGGTGAGCGCCGTCTCCGGCGCGATCACCAGGGGCGACACCGCCGACCCGTGCCGCGCGGCCAGCAGGGCGGCGCCGGTGCCGTAGAAGGCGCGCCGCCGCAGCCAGTCTGCGGTGCGCGCCGGGTGCTCGTGCGCGACCTCGGCCGCCGGTACGTACCGCACCCGCCAGCCCGCCGCGGTCAGCCGCCAGACCAGGTCGACGTCCTCGGCGACCCGCATCGCCTCGTCGAAGCCCGGGCCCAGGGCCGACCGGCGCACCAGCAGCGCCGCGCTCGGCAGGTAGGACACCGCCGACAGCGGCCGCACCGCCGCCGGCTCCGGGCCCATGTCCAGCGCGCCGGCGACGTCCTCGTAGGGGCTCGTCCACCCGCGTGCCGCGCCCGCCAGCGGCACGATCCGGGGGCCCACCACGGCCAGCCGGGGATCGGCCAGGTGCGGCCGCAGCCGGCCCAGCCAGCCCGGGAGGGGGACGCAGTCGGAGTCGAGGAACGCGACCAGCTCGGTGCCTGCCGCGGCCAGGCCGGCGTTGCGGGCAGCCGCCGGGCCCCGGGACACCTCGTACCGGAGGACGCGGACGCCGTCGGGAGCGGTGACCGGCACCGCCGAGCCGTCGTCGACGACGACCACGGGCACAGCCGCCGTCCGCGGATCGGCGCGCAGCGCGGCGAGCAGCCGGCCAAGCCCGGCCGGTCGGTCCTTCACCGGGACGACGACGGTCACGTCCGCCCCGCCGGCGTCCGGCGGCGGCTCCGGGTGGGCGAGGCCGGCGTCGAGGAGCCGCGCGGCCAGGGCGGCACCGGTCGCGTCGCCGACCACCAGGCGGTCGGCGGCCAGCAGCCCCGCCGCGCGCGGGGACAGCCGGATCAGCCGCAGCGGGGAACCCCCGAGCAGGGTCGCGCCGCCGTCGCGCCGGCGGGTGCGCGGGTCGAGCCGCACGGCGAACCCGTCGGGCAGCCGGCGCTCCGGCGGGGCGGGGATCATCCCTGCGCCAGGACCTCGTCCGTCGTGGCGAAGGAGACCAGGGGGGCGTAGCCGGCCATCACCTGCAGGGCCCGCTCGTGCTCCTGGTCGCCCGCCCCGGCGCACGCGTCGGTGACCACGCGGACGTGCACCCCCGCGTCGGCCGCCGGGAGCACGGTGGAGATGACGCAGCAGTCGGTGGCCACCCCGGCGACGGTGAGCGGCCCCTCGCCGACCACCTCGGCCAGCCGCGGCCCCCACTTGCCGAACGTGGTGGCGTCCACGACCGGGGCGCCGCCCGGGTCCTCGACGAGCTGGTAGCACCGCGCGTCGGGGGGCTGCAGCGCGAAGTCGTACTGCGCGTAGTACTCCTTCCACGCCCCCACCGGCTCCGCGGGCGCCACGAACCGGGTCCAGACCACCCGCTCGCCGAACGCCTCGACCAGCCGGCGGACGCGCGGGCGGATCTCCTCGAACCGCGGCGCGGTCCACGGCGAGTCCTGCTCGCCGAAGACGTGCTGCAGGTCGATCACGACCAGCCAGCCCTCGCGGCCCTCGATCGCCCCGCTCATGCCCGGCCCTCCTCGCGCGTCGGTGCCCTCGGCTCCCGCCGTACGGGTCCCGCGACAGTAACGATCCGGTCCCGGCCGCCCCGCTCCCAGGTTCGTGTGCTTAGGTCACCCTTACCTGATCCGCCAAGGAGTTGTGTCATGCCTTTTCCTTCCGCCCTCCGGGGTGCTGCCGCGCTCGCGGCCACCGCTTTCGTCGTCACCGGCTGCGGTTCCGGCGACGAGCCCGCCACCTCCGACGGCGGGGCGGCCGGGAGCACGACCGGGAACTCGTCGTCGGCGTTCCCGGTGACGGTGGAGACCGCCTTCGGCGAGGTCACGGTCGAGGAGGAGCCCGAGCGGGTGGTGGCGCTCGGCTGGTCCGACGCCGAGACCGCCCTCGCGCTCGGTGTGGAGCCGGTGGGCGCCAGCGACTGGCTGGCGGTCGGCGGCGAGGACGGCCTCGGCGACTGGGTCGAGCAGGGCTACGCCGAGCCCCCCGTGATCATCGGCACGCTCGAGCCGAGCTACGAGCAGATCGCGGCGCTGCAGCCCGACCTCATCCTCGACACCCGCTCGTCCGGCGACCAGGAGCGCTACGACCTGCTGAACGAGATCGCCCCGACGATCGGTCAGCCCGAGGGCGTCGGGCCGTACCAGACGACCTGGCAGCAGCAGCTGGAGATGATCGGCGAGGCGCTCGGCAGGAGCGAGGAGGCCGACGAGCTCGCGGCCGAGGTCGAGGCGGCCTTCGAGCAGGCCCGGGAGGAGCACCCCGAGTTCCAGGGCACCGAGGTCGCCGTCGGCGCCTACTCCGGCGAGGGCTGGAACGTCTACCTCACCGGCGACTCGCGGGTGCAGTTCATGGAGCAGCTCGGCTTCGAGAACAAGGCCGAGATCGAGGCGCTGGCGACCGAGAACTTCTTCGTGCCCATCGGCGAGGAGCAGCTCAATCTGCTCGACGCCCAGCTGACCGTGGTCTTCCCGATCTTCGTCGAGGCCTCGGCGTTCACCGGCAGCCCGGTGTGGCAGTCGCTGCCCGCCGTCCAGGAGGGTCGCGCCGTCGTCCTCGACGACCTGACGCTGCTCAACGCCTTCTCCAGCGCCTCGGCACCGGGCCTGCTGTACGCGATCGAGAACAGCGTGCCGCTGTTCGCCGACGCCCTGAACTGAGCGGGCCACCACCTCCGGCGCGGGGCGGTTCCGGGATCACTCCCGGAGCCGCCCCGCGTCGTCGATGCGCCAGGTCGCCACGGCGGCAGCCAGCCGGCCGGCCAGGTCCGCCACCAGCTCCGCCCCCTCGCCCGCCGACGCGCCCGCCGGGTCCCCGAGCACCCCGTTCGGGCTGACCGCCCGCACGCCCTCGGCGCGCATCCGGGGCAGCAGCTCCCGCAGCGGCGCCGTCTCCCCCGCCTCCGCCCGTTCCCGGCGGACCCCAGCAGGTTCCACGTGCAACATGAGCGACGTCTCCGTGCGGCCGGCGTGGGCGTCGCCGCCGGCAACGGCGAGCGGCCACCAGGCCACGTCCCGCCCCTCGGCCCGGAGCAGCGGCACCGCCGCCCGCAGGGCGGAGTAGTTGCCCCCGTGGCCGTTGACGACCAGCAGCCGCCCCGCCCAGCGGCAGGCCGATCGCCCGTACTCCACGAGCACGGTCGTCAGCGCCTCCGTGCCGATCGACACCGTGCCCGGGAACCCCTCGTGCTCCCCGCTCGCCCCGTAGGGGATCGCCGGGGCGAGCAGCGCGCCACCGATCCCGGGCACCGCGGCCTGCGCCACCGTCTCCGCCGTCCGGGTGTCGGTCGCCAGCGGCAGGTGCGGGCCGTGCTGCTCCACCGATCCCAGGGGGACGACGAGGAGCGGCCGCTCGGGCAGCTCCGACCAGGTGGCGTCGCCGAGGGAGGTCACCGGCCCAGCCTCGCACGACGGCAGACTGGCCCCATGGCTCCCCGACGCTGCCCGTGCGGCACCGGCCTGCCCTACGCCGAGTGCTGCGGACGCCTGCACGCCGGCGAGGCGACGGCGGTCTCCGCCGAGCAGCTCATGCGGTCGCGGTACAGCGCCTTCGCCGTCGGCGACGCCGGCTACCTGCTGACCAGCTGGCACTCCACCACCCGGCCGGCGTCGGTGGAGCTCGATCCGCAGGTGCGCTGGACCGGCCTGGACGTGCTCGCCACCACCGGCGGCGGGCTGCTCGCCACCGAGGGGACCGTGGAGTTCCGCGCCTGGTACGTCGCCGGCGGCGAGCGCGGCAGCCAGCACGAGATCAGCCGGTTCGTCCGGGAGGACGGCGCCTGGCGCTACCTCGACGCGCGCTGAGGGGTGTCGGGCGGGACCACCGTGGGCACCAGCCCGGCATGAGTACCGAGGACACCCGCAAGGTCGCCGAGCTGATCAAGGGGGAGCGCTTCGGCTTCCTCACCACCATCGCCCCCGGCGGCAAGCTGACCAGCCGGCCGATGACGCTGCAGGAGGTCGAGTTCGACGGCGACCTGTGGTTCTTCGCCGAGCGCGGCTCCCACCCGGTGGCGCACATCGCCGCGCAGCCCCAGGTGAACGTCGGCATCGGCTCCGGCGGCACCTGGGTGTCGCTCACCGGTCACGCCGTCGTGGTGGACGACCTGGCCAAGAAGAAGGAGCTGTGGAACGGCGGCGTCGAGGCCTGGTTCCCGAACGGCCCCGAGGACCCCGACGTCGTGCTGATCAAGGTCGAGGGCGACTCGGCGGAGTACTGGGACAGCCCGGGCGGCCGGCTGGCCACCGCGTTCAGCTTCGTGAAGGCCAAGGCCACCGGCGAGCGGATCGACGCGGGGGAGAACAAGAAGGTCGACCTCTAGCAGCGGCCGCCCGGCGCCGGCCCCGCGGGCCGGCGCCGGGGTTCAGCGCAGGTCGAGGCCCGCCAGGGGCGACTCGTCGCAGGCCTTCGCCGGCGGCAGCGCGGGCATGCCGAGCAGCGTGGGCTGCCCGCGGACCGGGCCCTTGTGCGAGTGGTCGATGTGGCTGCGCGGGGTGACCAGCTCGACGTCGCGGGCCGCCAGCGCCGTCTCCCCGTAGCCCTGCACGCACTCGGGGTCGGGCCCGTCCAGCGGCAGCCCGGTGAAGAACTTCGCCGCCATGCAGCCGCCGCGGCAGGCGTCGAAGTGCGCGCACTTCGTGCAGGCGCCGCCCGTCTGCGGGCTGCGCAGGTCGGCGAACAGCTCGCTCTCCTGCCACACCTTCCGGAAGCCGCCGGGTGAGCGCACGTTGCCGGCGAGGAAGTTCTCGTGGATGGCGAA
This sequence comes from Blastococcus sp. SYSU DS0753, assembly GCF_054051175.1. Classification (NCBI taxonomy): domain Bacteria; kingdom Bacillati; phylum Actinomycetota; class Actinomycetes; order Geodermatophilales; family Geodermatophilaceae; genus Blastococcus; species Blastococcus sp. SYSU DS0753. The sequence goes on from NZ_JBJHAT010000027.1 coordinate 41,066, forward strand.
CGGGCAGGCGTAGACGTCGCCCACCGGGTCGATCAGGCAGACCACCCGGCCGGCGCCGCAGAGGTTGAGCCCCGGCAGCGCCTCGCCGAACGCCGACAGGTGGAAGAACGAGTCGCCGGTCAGCACGCCCTCGCCGTTGGCCAGCAGCCAGTCGTACAGCTCCCGCTGCTGCTGGGCCGTCGGGTGCAGCTGGTCCCAGACGTCGGCTCCGCGGCCCGAGGGGCGCAGCCGGGTGATCCGCAGCTGGGCGCCGAAGGAGTCGGTGAGCGCCTTGAACTCGTCCAGCTGGCCGGCGTTCTCCCGGGTGACGACGACGGAGACCTTGAAGTCCTTCATCCCGGCCTCGGCCAGGTTCTCCAACGCCCGGATCGCGGTGGCGTAGGAGCCGGTGCCGCGGACGCGGTCGTTGACCTCGGCGGTGGCGCCGTCCAGGGAGATCTGCACGTCGACGTAGTCGGTGCGGGCCAGCTGCGCGGCCCGCTGCTTGTCCAGCTTGACGCCGTTGGTGGAGAACTTGACCCCGACGTCGTGGCCGATGGCGTAGTCGAGCAGGTGCCAGAAGTCCGGCCGCACCGTGGGCTCGCCGCCGCCGACGTTGACGTAGAAGACCTGCATCCGCTGCAGCTCGTCGATGACCGCCTCGGCCTCGGCGGTGGAGAGCTCGCGCGGGTCGCGCCGGCCCGACGAGGACAGGCAGTGGGCGCACGCCAGGTTGCAGGCGTAGGTGAGCTCCCAGGTCAGGCAGATCGGGGCGTCCAGCCCGTACTCGAACTGGTCGATCAGCCGCCCGCCGGTGGGGCGCTCGGGGCGGGCGGGCAGCACTGCGGTCACTGGGTCTCCCGGCGTTCGATCATCTGCGAGCGGGCGAGGTCGGCCAGCGCCTTCACGTAGGCGCCGCGCTGGGCGTCGGGGACGCCGCACGCGGTCAGGGCCGCCGCCGCGCTGGGGTGGTCGCCCAGCGCCTCGACGACCGCGACCAGCGTCTTCGACTTCAGGAACGACAGCTTCCGGTTGCCGAAGTGGTAGACGAGCGCGCCGAACGGCTCCGGCCGCAGCGCGACGGAACGGGCCCGGCGCCAGGGCAGCTCCGCGTCGAAGCCGGCGGCCGTCCCGGTCGCCGGGCCGGTCCCGTTCGTCGTCGGCACGGCGTCGATCAGTACACGCCGCACATGCCGTCGATGGAGACCTCCTCGACGAGCGACTCCTCGACGAGGGCCTCCTCGGTGGCGGGGGCCTCGGGGGTCCGGAACTCGGCGGCGGCGACGTCGGTCTGGGTGGGCTCGGGCATGGGGGCCTCCGTGAACGCGGTCACATGGTCGAGGCGGACGTTAGTGACACCCGGTGCCAGGAGCAAGAGCGGGGTCGGCGGGCGCCGGGCGCCACGCCCACCGGGCAGAATGCGCGCGTGGTGGAGACGAGGACGGCGCCGGCGGGGCGCGCCCGTGTCGAGCGCGCGGCCCTGGACCTCTTCACCGTGCGCGGCTTCGAGGAGGTCACCAGCGACGAGGTCGCCGACTCCGCCGGCATCAGCCGCCGGACCTTCTTCCGCTACTTCCCCACCAAGGCCGACGCCGTGTGGGGCGACTTCGCCGGTCACGTCGCCCGGCTCCAGCAGCTGCTCGCCGCGGCCGACCCGGCGCAGCCGGTGCTCACCTCGGTCTGCGCGGCGTACCTCGAGGTCAACGACTACCCGGCAGCCGAGCTGCCGCTGCTGCGGGAGCGCATGCGGCTGATCCTCACCGAGCCCGCCCTGCTGGCCCACAGCCAGCTGCGCTTCGCCGAGGTCGACCGGGTCGTCGCCCAGCACGTCGCCGCCCGGACGGGCAGCTCCCCCAGCGGGCTGCTGCCCCGCCTGGTCGCGGCGAGCACGCGCGCAGCGGCGACGACGGCCTTCGAGGCGTGGCTCGCCGACGACGCGTCGTCCCTGACCGGGCACCTGCACCTGGCGTTCGACGAGATGGCGGCGGGCTTCCCCAGCCTGCGCGGCTGACCCGTCCGGGCGGCCGGTGTGGTCGGCGTCTCACCCGCGGCGCTAGCCTGGCACTCAGTGCCACCGGCCTCGCGCCGGCCCACCGCCCGGCGCACCGGGCCGACGAAGGAGATGCCCATGGCCAACGCGTGGTTCGAATCGGTCGCCGAGGCGCAGCGCCGGGCGAAGAAGCGGCTGCCGAAGGGCGTCTACGGCGCGCTGGTCGCCGGCTCCGAGCGCGGCCTGACCCTCGAGGACAACCTCGCCGCCTTCGCCGAGATCGGCTTCGCGCCGCACACCGCCGGGCTGGCCAACGAGCGGAACACGGCCGTGACGGTCATGGGCCAGCCCATGTCGATGCCGGTCATGATCAGCCCGACCGGCGTGCAGGCCGTCCACCCCGACGGTGAGGTGGCCGTCGCGCGGGCCGCTGCCGCCCGCGGGGTGGCCATGGGCCTGTCGAGCTTCGCCAGCAAGCCGATCGAGGAGGTCGTCGCAGCCAACCCGCAGACGTTCTTCCAGATGTACTGGGTGGGCACGCGCGACGAGATGCTCGCCCGGATGGACCGGGCGAAGCAGGCCGGGGCCGTCGGGATGATCGCGACCCTCGACTGGTCGTTCGCCTACGGCCGCGACTGGGGCAGCCCGTTCATCCCGGAGAAGATCGACTTCCAGGCCGCCCGCAAGTACGCGCCGCAGGTGCTGGTCAAGCCGCGCTGGCTGCTGGACTTCGCGAGGACCCGCAAGCTGCCCGACCTCACCGTGCCCAACATGGTGGCGACGCCGGGCGAGCCGGCGCCGACGTTCTTCGGCGCCTACGGCATGTGGCAGCAGTCGCCGATGCCCACGTGGGAGGACGTCGCCTGGCTGCGCTCCCAGTGGGACGGCCCGTTCATGCTCAAGGGCGTCATGCGGGTGGACGACGCCAAGCGCGCCGTCGACGCCGGCGTCACCGCCATCTCGGTGAGCAACCACGGCGGCAACAACCTCGACGGCACCCCCGCCTCGGTCCGGGCCCTGCCCGCGGTCGCCGACGCGGTGGGCGACCAGATCGAGGTGCTGCTCGACGGCGGGATCCGGCGCGGTGGCGACGTCGCCAAGGCCCTGGCGCTGGGCGCGAAGGCGGTCATGATCGGCCGCGCCTACCTCTGGGGCCTCGCCGCCAACGGCCAGGCCGGGGTGGAGAACGTCCTCGACCTGCTGCGCGACGGGCTCGGCTCCGCGATGGTCGGCCTCGGGCGTTCCGACGTCGCCGACCTCTCCCGCGACGACCTCGTCGTCCCCCCGGGGTTCGAGCGGGCACTCGGCGACACCGCGGTGGAGAACGCGCTCCTGGCCACCTCCCCGGCCCGGCGGCGCCGCGAGGCCTGACGCCGGGCCGGACGCCTGCCAGGATGTCCGGTGTGAGCCAGCCGGTCCGACCCGAGGACCTCCGCATCTCCGACGCCGAGCGCGCCGACGTGCAGGCCGGGCTGCAGCGGGCGCACGACGCCGGGCAGCTCGACCTGCACGAGTTCGACGAGCGGGTGCAGGCCGTGTGGGCGGCGCGGACCCGGGGCGACCTTGCCCGGGTCACCGCCGACCTGCCCGCGCTGCCCCCGCCCCCGGGGCCGCGCCGGGCGTTCAGCGACGACGACGCCGGCACCGCGATGAAGGTGCTCGTGATCATCTGGGCGTGCATCAGCCTGGTGAACCTGGTGGTCTGGGGGATCCTCGAGGCCACCGTGGGCGGGATCCACCCGTGGTGGCTCTACGTGGCGCTCCCGCCGGGTGCCGTGCTGGGCACCCTCTACGCGGTCGGCATCGGCCGGCCGCGTTAGCCGGCGTCGGGGTCCAGCAGCTCGGCCCGGCGCCGCAACCGCCGGGGCAGCACGAACCAGCCGTACGCCAGCAACCCGGCCAGGACCGCCACCCCGATCCACCACCAGGGTGACGCCTGCACGGCCAGGTAGACCGTCATCGCGAGGAGGACCACCGCGCCAACCACGCTGGGAACGCGGTTGCGCCGGCGTTCGGCGAGTGCGTGCTCCACCAGCGCGTAGGCGGCGGCGCGGGTCTCCGGGTCCTCGGGTACGGGCCCCCGCAGCGACGCCCGCCCGGCGGCGCGCCGGGCGCGTCCCCCCAGCACGCCGACCGCCTCTGCCTGGCGCCGGAGCTGCCCGTGCATCAGCGTCGCCCCGACCAGGCCTCCACCGATCGCCGCTCCGACGGCTCCGGGCACGGCAGCGCTCCAGCCCTGCCCGCCGAGGACCGCGACGCCGAACGCCGCACCCGCCCCGCAGAAGAGCCCCATGATGAGCCCCAGTTGCGTGCGCGACGCCCGCGTCAACCACTCGTTCACCGACCGAGGATCACCACACCCGCCCGCCGGGACAAGCGGTCGAGGCGCCCTCCTCGGCCGGAACACCCGTCCGGGTGCACCGGCTCTCGGCGGTGGGCGGGAGCCTCACCGGCGGACGGCGGCCACGATGCGGTCGGGGCGGACCCGCACCGCGGCGGCCGGCCCCAGCCATCGGCGCAGCGTGCCGCTGGGATCGACGATCCGCACCTCCGTCCCGTCGGCCCGGCGCACCACGAGCTCCGCGGACAGCTCGGCCCACCCCTCGCCGAGGACGTCGTCCAGCCGGCACGGCCGGCCGTCGACGAGCACCTCCGGCTGCGGGACCAGCGTCCCGGCCAGCCGGCGGCCGGCCCGGCCGCGGCGCGCCACCAGCGGGCCGCGGCGCAGCGGCGGGGTCCGGCTGTCGGTGGCCAGCCGGGCGACGGCCGGGATCCGCCGGACGGCGGTCAGCACGGCCCGGCGGGCGACGGCGCCCCCGCGCCCGCCGCCGGTCATCAGCCGCCCGAGCAGCAGCGCCACCCGGATCAGCGCCCGGGCGTGCGGCTCGCGCTCGGCCTGGTACGTGTCCAACAGCTCCTCACCGGCCTCCCCGGCCAGCACGGCGGCGAGCTTCCAGGCCAGCTGGTGCACATCGCGCAGCCCCAGGCCCAGGCCCTGCCCCACGAACGGCGGGGTGAGATGGGCGGCGTCTCCGGCCAGCAGCACCCGGCCGTCGCGCCAGCGGTCGGCCACCTGCGCCCGGAACGTGTACTCCACCGCACGGACCACCTCGACCTCCGTGCCGCGGGCGACCGGGGCCAGCAGCGCCGCCAGCCGGGCCGGGTCGGCGAGCTCCTCGGCCGTCTCGCCCGGCGCCAGCCGGAACTCCCAGCGGTAGCGGTCGCCGGTCACCGGCATGAACGTGGCCGCCCGGCCCGGGTCGCAGACCTGGTGCACCCCCGGCCAGACCGGCAGCGGGACCGGCGCGCGCGCATCGACCACCAGCCAGCGGTCGGCGGGGCCGAGGTCACGCATCCGGGCGCCGATCAGCTTCCGCACGGTGCTGTTCGCGCCGTCGCAGCCGAGGACCCCCACCGCCCGGACGGAGCGGTCCGCCCCGGTCGCCCGGTCGGTCACCCGCACGGTCACCCCGCCGCCGTCCTGGTCGAGCCCGGTCACCTCGCTCCCGCGGTGCACCTCGATCCCGGGCGTCGACGCGACCGCGGCCGCCAGCACCTCCTCCAGATCGGGCTGGTGCACGAACGATCCCTGCGGCCAGCCGTTCGTGCCGGCGTCCGGGGCGCGCCGGAACTCGGCCAGCACCCGGTGGGCGGCGTCCAGCAGGCGCAGCCCGGCCATCGGCCGGCAGCGGGCGGCGACGTCGTCGGCCACGCCGGCCGCCTGCAGCACGCGGAACACCTCGTCGTCCAGGTGCACCGCGCGGGGCAGCGGATAGGGGGCCGCGTGCCGCTCCACGACGACGACGGGGAGCCCGGTGCGAGCCAGGAGCAGCGCGGCGGTGAGCCCGACGGGCCCCGCGCCGACGACGACGACCGGGGGGCGGGGCACCGGACCAGTGTGCGGGCCCCGAACGTTGCACCGAGGCCGGTGGGCCCGGCGCCAACGTTGCATGCCCCTTCCCAGGGTGTGATCGGGGTCATAGCGTGCGCGGCAGGCATGCGTGCCCGCGCATGAGGTGGACGGCCCTCGACGACGAGGGCGACGAGGAGGTTCCTGTGCCCGTGAACACCCGCGGCGCGATCCTGCGCTCAGCCCCCGGCAAGTGGGAGGTCACCGACCTGGTCGCCGACGACCCCCAGGTCGGTGAGCTCCAGGTGAAGCTCGCCGCCTCCGGCATGTGCCACTCCGACGACCACATCGCCACCGGGGACATGCCCGTCGGGCACTACCCCTTCCTCGGCGGCCACGAGGGCGCCGGCGTCGTCACCGCGGTGGGCCCCGGGACGAAGGACTTCGCGGAGGGTGACCACGTCGTCTTCTCCTTCCTCCCCGGCTGCGGCCGTTGCCGGTACTGCGCGAACGGCCAGCAGTACATCTGCGACTCCGGCGCCAACCTCCTGGTCGGCTCCCGCTGGGACGACGCCGAGAGCTTCCGCTTCCAGACCTCCGACGGCACCCCGGTCGGCCAGATGTGCGGGCTGGGCACGTTCGCCGAGGTGACGACGGTCGACGTCCGCTCCACGGTCAAGATCCCGAAGGACATCCCGCTCGACGTCGCCTGCCTGGTCGGCTGCGGCGTCGGCACCGGCTGGGGCACCGCCGTGCAGGCCGGCGAGGTGCGGGCCGGCGACACCGTCATCGTCATGGGTGTCGGCGGCATCGGGATCAACGCCGTCCAGGGCGCTGCGCACGCCGGCGCGAGTCACGTCATCGCCGTCGACCCCATCGACTTCAAGCGCGAGAAGGCGATGGAGCTGGGCGCCACGCACGCCTTCGCGAGCATCGACGAGGCCGCCGAGTTCGGTCGCAGCGTCACCAACGGCCAGGGCGCGGACAAGGTCCTGATCACCGTCGGCGTGCTCAAGGGCGAGCACGTCGCCCAGGGCGTCGAGGCGCTCGGCAAGGGCGGCCGGGTGGTCATCACCGGCCTCGGCGACCTCACCGACGTCGGCATCCCGATCAACCCGAGCATGCTGGCGCTGTTCACCAAGGAGATCCGGGGCGCGCTGTTCGGGGACCAGAACCCCAGCGCCGACATGCTGAAGATGCTGCGGCTCTACCAGGAGGGTGCCATCAAGCTCGACGAGCTGATCACCAAGCGGTACAAGCTCGACGACATCAACCAGGGCTACGAGGACCTGCACGCCGGCAAGAACATCCGCGGCGTCATCGTCTACGACTGAGCCCCGGCCTCCGACCCCTGATGATCAGGTCACCTGATCATCAGGGGTCCTGGCTCACGGTCGACGGTGAGCCAGGACCACACCAGGTGAGCCAGGACGACGGGAGCTGAGCCAGGACGTGGCACCGGCCGGGACAGGATCGTGACCAGCACGCGCAGCGCCGCCCACCTCGACGTGGGCGGGATGGTCCGCGTGGCCCGTCAGCGCGTGGTGGACCGCCTGCGGGAGGCGGAGGTGGTCGCCGCGGCGCTCTCCGCCGGGCGCAACGTCGTGCTGGAGGGCCCACCCGGCACCGGCAAGACCACGCTGCTGCGCGCCCTGGCCGACGGCGCCGGGGTCCCCCTCGTGCTCGTCGAGGGCAACGCGGAGCTGACACCCACCCGGCTGGTCGGCCACCACGACGCCTCCCGGGTCCTCACCGAGGACTACCGGCCGGAGAACTTCGTGCCGGGGCCGCTCACCCGGGCCATGACCGAGGGTTCGCTGCTCTACGTCGAGGAGCTCAACCGGGTCCCCGAGGAGACGATGAACGTCCTGCTCGGTGTCCTCTCCGAGCGGGAGATGCACGTGCCCCGCTACGGCCGGGTCGCGGCGCGGCCCACCTTCCGGCTGGTGGCGGCGATGAACCCGTTCGACGCGGTGGGCACCGCGCGGGTCACACCGGCCCTCTACGACCGCTCCTGCCGGGTGGCGATGGCCTACCAGGACGAGGACGCCGAGCTGCGGGTGGCCGAGGCGGTGACCGGCGGGGAGGCAACGCTGGTCGCCCGGGCGGTGCGGGCGGTCCGCATCACGCGCGACCACCCCGAGCTGCGCATCGGCGCCTCCGTGCGGGGGGCGATCGACACGGTGCTGATCGCCGTGGAGCTCGCCGCCGTCCGGGAGACCTCCCCCCTGCAGGAGGCGACCGGGCTCGACGCCGCCCTCGCCGCGCTCACCGGCAAGGTGACCCGGGGCGACGGCGTGGCGCGCCCGGTGGAGGACGTCGTCGCCGACATCTGGCGCCGGGCCGGTGAGGAGCTGGGAAAAGCCTGACGCCCGGGGAGGCGTCCCCCGGGCCGCCACCCCCGCCGGCGCCGGCCGGCGAGCGACCGGCGTCGGGCCCGCCCCGCGTCGTCGAGGACCCCGAGCAGGTCGAGGAGCTGCTGCGTGCCCAGGGCGCGCGCCGGTCCAGCCGCGACGAGCTCTCGCGCAGCAACCCCGACTTCGACACCGTCTCGCCGGAGGCGGGGACCCTCGACGCCGAGGCCGTGGCCGACCTGGCCGCCCGCGACCCGGACGCTGCCGCCCGGGTGCTCGCCGCGGCCGCCCGCGCGTTCGACCCCCGGCTGCGCGCCGCGGCGCGGGCGCTGGCCGCACGGCTGCCCCTGGGCAACCCGCGCACCGGCACTCCCGACCGCCCCGGCACCAGCCGGATGGTCACCCGGCGCGACCCGACCGGTTCAGACGTCGACCTCGACGCGACGCTGGCCGCGCGGGGGGCCGAGCCCCGGTGGCGCGCCGAGCACCTGCACACGAGGGGCTGGCGCTCCACCGGCCGCGCGGTGGTCCTGCTCGTCGACGCGTCGGGGTCGGTGGCCGGGGACGAACTCGCCGCCGCGGTGCTCACGGCGTCGGCCCTGGCCCAGCGCATGCGGCCGGGCGACGAGCTCGGCGTCGTCGCCTTCTGGTCGAAGGCCGTGGTGCTGCGCCCGCTGTCGGCCGATCCCCGCGCGGACGTCGTCGTCGACCGGCTCTGCGACCTCAGGGGCGGCGGCACCACCGACCTCGAGCTGGCGCTGCGGACGGCGGCGACGCAGCTCGCGCGCTCCCGCGCCGCCGACCGCCACGTGCTGCTGCTCTCCGACGGCGTCGCGACCGACAGCCCCGACCCGGTGGACGCCGCGGCGTCGCTGGCTCGCATACCGGCGCGGCTCCAGGTGCTCGCGCTGTCGGCCGAGGACGAGGCGATGACCTCCTGCACCACCCTCGCCGCCGCCGGCGGCGGGAGGGTGGCCGCGCTGCACCGGGCGTCGCAGGCCCCGTCAGCCGTCCGGGAGCTGCTGGGCTGACCGGCGCGACGCCGGGACAGCAGGCGTCAGGAGACGCCCATCATCGACATGAGGTCGATCGGGTCGGCGGGGGCGGAGATCTCCTCCTCCTCGCCGAACCGGCTGAAGGTGACGGTGCCGGAGTCGCCGCCCTCGCCGGTCGTGACCTGCAGCGGGTAGGCCGGCTCGTCGTCGGCGACGAACAACCGGCTGCCGTCCTCCTGCTCCACGACCACCACGTCCTCGCCGTCGAGCTCCTCGGAGCTGACCTCCTCGGCGATCTCGCTGTCCGGGTCGCGGAACTGCTGGACGAACCCGTCGAGGGAGATCTCCTCGAACTCGGCCACGGCCTCACCGGGGACGATCACCCAGCGGCCGTCGAACTGCGAGGCCATCTCCGCCGGCATGCCGAAGGAGGCCCAGAAGTCCGACGGTGCCTGCAGGTACACCTCGCCGTCGACCCGGAGCAGCTCGATCTCGGACCCGCCCATGGTCACCGAACCGGTGACGTCGTCGCCCTGCAGGTGCAGGTCGAGCTCGCCCTCCTCGCCGCCCTCCGCCATGGTGCCGGTGACGTGGAACGAACCGGCCTCCTCCAGGGCGTCGGCGGCCGCGTCGGCGACCTCGGGCCCGGTCATGCCGTCGAGCGGGCTGCTGCTCCCGCAGGCGGTGAGGAGCAGGGCGCTCGCGGCGGCGACGGCGAACTGGGGGATGCGCATGCGCACGGGAGGACCTCCGGAGTACACGTCTCCGGATCTCGGACGTCCGGCCGGACGGAATACTGCGGGGCGTGCGGCGCGACCGCCAGCAGCCGGTCCGCCCGGCGTGTCGCAGGTCAGCGGCGACCCGGCGCCAGGGAGCGGGCCCGCCCTGCCGCGGCGGGATCCAGCGGCACGGCGCTGGTCAGGACGGCGGGTCCCAGCTCGAGCCGGCCGTCGGAGAGCGCCGCGCAGCGCACCCCGCCGCGACCGCGCATCCCGCGGTGCGCGCCGGGCGCGAGGACCAGGTCCATCCAGGCGCAGGGGTTCGCCGCCCGCCCGCCGCGCAGCAGCACCGGTCCCGCGCCGCAGTCCAGCGCGAACTCCCGGCCGCGGAGCGCCTCCACCTCGGCACCCCGCAGCACCACGTTCCGCCGGGCCAGCAGCGGGTCGAACGGCGGGGCGCCCAGCTCGGCGGCGAGCGACTCCAGCGACTCCACCGCCAGCACCGTGACCTGGGCGTCCCGGTGGGCCGGCCGCCCGGCGTACCGGTCCCCGACGATGCCGACCCCCGCCCGGATCTCCAGCCGCTCCCGCCGGTCGTCGGCCTGCGCAGGCACCGCCGCGCCGGGGCGGCCGTCGTACCGGTGCGCCGGCGAGGCCAGCAGACCCACGACCTCCACCCCGTAGCGGAAGGGGAGCGCGGACACGTCCCTCAGCGGTCTCTCGGCCCCTCGGCAGGGGCCCGTCGCGAGCCTGCGAGTGGCGGGGGGCCGGGGGGTCCTTGATGGATGGGGCCCGAGACCTCGGCCAGCCGCCGGCCGCTGCCGCCCCAGCGCCCCTGGATGATCTCCGCGGCGATCGACACCGCCGTCTCCTCCGGGGTGCGGGCACCGAGGTCCAGGCCGATCGGCGAGGAGAGCCGGGCCAGCTCCTCGTCGCCCAGCCCGGCTTCGCGCAACCGGGCGACGCGCTCGTCGTGGGTGCGCCGCGAGCCCATCGCCCCGACGTAGGCGACCGGGGTGCGCAGCGCCACCTCCAGCAGCGGGACGTCGAACTTCGGGTCGTGGGTGAGCACGCAGAGCACCGTCCGCTCGTCGATGCGCCCGGCGTCGACCTCGGCCTGCAGGTAGCGGTGCGGCCACTCGACCACCACCTCGTGCGCCTCCGGGAAGCGCTTGGGGGTGGCGAACACCGGCCGGGCGTCGCAGACGGTGACCCGGTAGCCCAGGAACGCGCCGACCCGGGCGACGGCGGCGGCGAAGTCGATGGCGCCGAACACCACCATGCGGGCGGCCGGGGCGAAGGAGTTCACGAACAGGGTGAGGTCGTCGCCGCGCCGCTCGCCGTCGCGCCCCACGTGCAGCAGCCCGGTGCGGCCGCCGACGAGCATGCCGCGGGCGTCGTCGGCCACGGCGTCGTCCAGCCGCCGCGAGCCCAGCGTCCCCGAGGACCGGTCGGGCCAGAGCACCAGACGGCGCCCCAGCCGGTCGTCGGGGCCGGCGACCACGGTGACGACGGCGACCGGCTCGTGCCGCCCCACCGACTCCGCGACCTCCCCCAGCTCGGGGAAGGACTCGCGCGACACCGCCTCCACGAAGACGTCGAGGATCCCGCCGCAGGTCAGCCCGACGGAGAAGGCGTCGTCGTCGCTGACCCCGTACCGGCGCAGCGTGGGCTCCCCGGTGGCGACGGCGTCCCTGGCCTCCTCGTACACCGCGCCCTCGACGCAGCCGCCGGAGACGCTGCCCACCGCCGTGCCGTCGGGTCCGACCAGCATCGACGCGCCGGCGGGCCGCGGCGCCGAGCGCCAGGTGCCCACCACGGTGCCCACGCCGACGGTCTCCCCCGCCTGCCACCAGCCGACCAGGTCATCGAGCACGTCTCGCATCCGGCAACTCCTCCCCAGATCTCCGGTGCTGCCCGCGCGGCTCCTGCAGCACCCCCGACAGCTCCTCGAACGCGGCCATGCTGTGCCCGGCCACGAAGTGGTCGACCGACGGCAGCGCCGCCTGCATCCCGCCGGTGAGGGGTTCGTACCCCGTCCGGCCCTTGTGCGGATTGACCCAGACGACGGCGTGCGCGAGCCGCCGCAGCCGGGCCATCTGCTCACGGAGCAGGCCGGTGTCCCCACGCTCCCAGCCGTCGCTGCACACCACCACCACGGCGCCGCGCGCGGTGCCGCGCTGGCCCCACCGGTCGAGGAAGGCCTTGAGCACCTCGCCGAGCCGGGTACCGCCGGACCAGTCGGGGATCGCCTGCCCCCCGGCGGCCAGCGCCCGGTCCGGGTCGCGCAGCCGCAGCTCGCGGGTGACCCGGGTCAGCCGGGTGCCGATCGTGAACACCTCGGTCGACGCCGGCCGGGCCCGCACCGCCGCGTGGGCGAACCGCAGCAGCGCGTCGGCGTAGGGCGTCATCGACCCGGAGACGTCGACCAGCAGCACGACGCGGCGGGGGCGCGGCCGCGGGCGGCGGTGCACCAGCCGGCTGACCTCGCCGCCCTCGCGCAGCGCCCGGCGCACGGTCCGGCCCGGGTGCACACCGCCGTGGGCCGCCGGCCGCCGTCGCCGGGCCGGGCGCATCGGGGCGGCCGGGACCAGCAGGGCGAACAGCCGGCGCAGGTGGGCGCGCTCGGCGTCGGTCAGCCCGGCGACGTCACGGTGTCGCAGCACCTCGTCCGCGCTGGCGCGGGCGGCCAGGTCGGGGGTGTCCGGGTCCTCGTCCCCCTCGCCGGTGCCCGCGTCGAGCGGCGCGCTGGCGGCCAGCTGCGGCCGCACCTGCACCGGTGCCGGGGCGGGGCGCGGGCGTCGCCCGGAGAACCAGGCCAGGAAGGCCGCGTCGTAGCGGTCGAGGTCGTCGGGGCCGGCGCAGAGGGTCAGCCGGCCGGCCCAGTAGACCGCCGACGGCTGGAGGACGTCGAGGTGGCCCAGGGCGGCGAGCATGGCCTGGACCCGGTCCGGGGAGGCGGTCACGCCCGCGTGCCGCAGCGTCCGGGCGAAGCCCAGCACGGTGTCGACGACGTCCCGCTCCGCCGTCCCCGACGCGTCAGCCACCGAGCAGCGCCTCCGGGTCCAGCGACCGCACCCGCTCGGTGTCCTCCCGGTACTTGAGCACCGCGCCGAGCGTCCGCGCCGCCAGGTCGGGGTCCAGGTCCCGGGCCCCGAGCGTGTGCAGCGCCGTCGCCCAGTCCATCGCCTCCGCGACCCCGGGCGGCTTGAGCAGGTCGAGGGTGCGCAGCGTCGCCGTCGCCCGGGCCACCTGCCGGGCCAGCTCGTCGGTGACCTGGGGCAGCCGACGGCGCAGGATCGCCACCTCGCGGTCGAAGTCGGGGTGCGCCAGCCAGTGGTACAGGCAGCGCCGCTTGAGCGCGTCGTGCACCTCGCGGGTGCGGTTGGAGGTGAGGACCACCAGCGGCGGGGTCTCCGCCCGCACCGTGCCGAGCTCCGGGATGGAGATGGTGAAGTCCGACAGCACCTCCAGCAGGAACGCCTCGAACTCGTCGTCGGCGCGGTCCACCTCGTCGACGAGCAGCACGCTCGGGGAGTCCTCCAGCGCCTGCAGCAGCGGCCGGGCCAGGAGGAACCGGCGGTCGTAGAGCGAGGCCTCCAGCCGCGCGGGGTCGTCGGCGGCGTGCGCGGCCTCGGCGGCGCGCAGGTGCAGCAGCTGACGGCCGAAGTCCCAGTCGTAGAGCGCCTGGCTGGCCTCGAGCCCCTCGTAGCACTGCAGCCGGTAGAGCGGCCGGCCGGTGATCTCCGCCAGCGCCTGGGCCAGCGCCGTCTTCCCGACGCCGGCCTCGCCCTCGAGGAACAGCGGCCGGTGCATGGCCAGCGCCAGGTGCGCGGCGGTGGCCAGCCCCTCGTCGGCGAGGTAGCCGGTGCCCGCCAAGGCGGCGGACAGCTCGTCGGGGCTCCCGGGGACCGTGCGCTGGCTCACCTCCCGAGCATCCCACCTGGGCGCTTCCTCCCGCTCCCCCGCCTCCGTCCGGGCGTCGGGCACGATGACCGCATGCCGACGCCGGATGCCGCCCCGACCGACGAGCTCGCCCTCGGCGACGACCTGCGGGCCTTCGTCGACGCCTCGCCGTCCCCCGCCCACGCGGTCGCCGAGCTGGCGCGCCGGCTGCGCGCAGCCGGGTTCACCGAGCTGGCCGAGGCGGACTCCTGGGCACCGGCGCCCGGCGGGCAGCACTTCGTCGTCCGGCACGGCAGCCTCATCGCCTTCCGGATGGGCAGCGGCCCGCTGGCCGAGACCGGGATGCGGCTGGTCGGCGCGCACACCGACTCGCCGACGTTCAAGGTGCGGCCGCGCAACGACGTCCGGCAGTCGGGGTACCGCCTGGTGGGCGTCGAGCCCTACGGCGGCGGGCTGTGGCACACCTGGCTGGACCGGGAGCTGACCGTGGCCGGGAGGCTGGTGCTGCGCGGGGGCGGGACGACCCTGGTGCGGCTGCCCGGCGCCCCGCTGCGGCTGCCCTCCCTCGCCATCCACCTCGACCGGAGCGTCCGCGAGGGGCTGACCCTCGACCCGCAGCAGCACCTGGTGCCGGTGTGGGACCGCGACCTCGGCACCGGGCCGGGGCTCACCGAGGCCCTCGCCGCCACGGCCGGGGTGGACGCCGGCGACGTCGTCGGCACCGACCTGGTGCTGGCCGACACCCAGCCGGCGTCGCGCGCCGGGGCGGACGGCACGTGGGTGGCCGCCCCCCGGCTCGACGACCTGGCCTGCTGCCACTCCGGGCTGCTGGCCCTGCTGGCCGCACCGGCCGGGGCACGCACGCAGCTGCTGGTCTGCAACGACCACGAGGAGGTGGGCAGCGGCTCCATGTCCGGCGCCCGCGGCAGCTTCCTCGAGGACGTCGTCCAGCGGCTGGCCGCGGCGACCGCTCCTGCGGATGCGCAGGCGGTGCACCGGGCGCTGGCCCGGTCGGTGCTCGTGTCGGCCGACATGGCCCACGCCGTGCACCCGACGCGCGCCGAGCGGCACGAGCCGGCGCACCGGCCCGAGCTCGGCGGCGGGCCGGTGCTCAAGGTGAACGCCAACCAGGCCTACGCCACCGACGCGGCCTCCGGGGGCTGGTTCACCGAGCGCTGCGACGACGCCGGCGTCCCGGTGCAGACGTTCGTCACGCGGGCGGACCTCCCGTGCGGGAGCACCATCGGCCCGCTGACGGCGACCAGGCTGGGAGTCACCACGGTCGACATCGGCGCCCCCATGCTCGCCATGCACTCCTGCCGGGAGCTGGCCTCGGCCCGCGACGTGCCGCTCATGGTGGGGGCACTCACCGCCTGCCTGGCTGGCTGACCGGTGGACCGCCGGGCCGCGCCCGGCGGTCCACCGGCTCAGGTGGCTGCCGGCGCCCGCTCGGCCAGGCCGTCGCGGATGACCTGCTTGGTGAGCTTGCCCGACGGGTTGCGCGGCAGCACGTCGACGGTCACCACCTCGCGCGGGAGCTTGTACCGCGCGAGCTTGTCCCCGAGGAAGTCCCGCACCTCGTCCAGGGTGATCTCCTCGCCGTCCGCGCTCACGCAGACGGCCACGACGGTCTCGCCCCACTCCTCGTGCGGCCGGCCGACGACGGCGACGTCGGCGATCCGGTCGTGACCGCGCAGGACCTCCTCGACCTCCTGCGAGTGCACGTTCTCCCCGCCGACGATGATCACGTCCTTGAGCCGGTCGACGATGAAGAGGTAGCCGTCCTCGTCCACCCGGGCGACGTCGCCGGTGCGGAACCAGGGGCCGACGAACACGTCGGCCGTGGCCTGCTCGTTGCCGTGGTAGCCGGCCATGCGGGTGTCGGCGCGCAGCCAGATCTCGCCCACGCCGCCCGGGCCGACGTCCGTGCCGTCGGCGGCGACCACGCGCAGATCGACACCGGGCATGCCACCCCGGCCGATCGATCCGGCCTTCGCCAGCTGCTCGGCCGGGTACAGCGCCGTGCCGACCGGGCCCATCTCGCTCATCCCGTACACCTGGAAGAAGCGGTCGGTGCCGTAGGCGTCGACCAGCGCCCGGGCCACCTGCTCGCCCAGCGGGGCGCCGCCGTAGAGCCACTTGTCCACGCTCGACAGGTCGGCGTCGGCCAGCGACAGCCGCCCCGCACGCGCCAGCTGCACCGGTGCCAGGTAGGCGATCGGCGCTCCGAAGAACGCGGTGACGCGGTGCCGCTCGACCGCCCGCAGGAAACCGGCGGGGTCGTACTCGCGCTGCAGGACCGTGGTGGCCCCGAGGAACACCATGGTCAGCAGCCAGTCGTTCAGCGGGGCGGCGTGCCAGATGGGCATCGCGAGCAGGAACCGCTCGTCCCGGGTGAACCCCAGGGTGCTGACGATCAGCGGCGCGACCGCCGAGATGGTGCGGTGGGTGTGCACGCAGCCCTTGGGAGAGCTCGTCGTGCCGGACGTGTAGAGGATCTCGGCCGGGGAGGCGTCGTCGTCCACGGCCGGGCCGGCCACAGGGGTCGCCGCGTCGACCAGCGTGTCGAGGTGGGGGAGCCCCCCGGCGCCGGTCTCCGTGGTCAGCCAGGTCGTGCCCGGACTGGCCTCGGTCGCCGTGCCGGCGAGGGCGCCGGCGACGACGCCCACGGTCGCGCCGCTGTGCTCGACGGCGTACCTGACCTCGGGGACGGCGAGCTTGTGGTTCACCGGCACCAGCACCCCGCCGGCGAACCAGGTGCCGAAGGCACCGATGACGAAGCCCGGGGTGTTGTACGTCATCACCGCGACCCGGTCGCCGGGCCGGACGCCGGCGTCGATGAGCACCCGGGCCGCCCGGCGGGCCCGGTCCAGCAGCTCGGCGTAGGTGATCGCCCCGTCGTCGGTGACCAGGGCCTCCTTGGTGGGCACGAGGCGGGCGGCACGCTCGAGCACGGCGGTCAGGTGCATGGATGGGTCCTCCGGGTCGGGTCAGGGAGTGGCGGCGCGGTCGGCCGCGCCGCCGGGTCGGGGAGGCGCCGGCCGCACGGCGACGACGGTGCCCTGGGCGATGGCGACCGGGGTCGTGGCACCGGCGTCGTCCACGGACAGGACCTCGCAGTGGCACACGGCCCTCCGTCCGGTCGTGTGGACCACGGACGCGCGCGCCCGGAGGGTGCGGCCCCGTGCCGGCGCCAGGTAGTCGAGGGTGAGGCTCCCGGTCAGCACGGCCGGTCCGAGCACCGAGCCACCGGCGAAGGTGACCGCGTTGTCGGCTGCGTAGGCCAGCACACCGCCGTGCACGTGGCCGTTCTGCTGGGTCAGCTCCGGGCGCACCGACAGCTCGAGGACGGCCGCGCCGTCGCCGAAGCCGGTGAGCCGCGCACCGAGGAGCCGGCTGAACGGCTGGTCCGCGAGCACGCGTTCGGCGATGGCCGGTGACAGCGGGGGATCGGCGGCCCGGGTCACCGGCGCCGTCGCGTCCACTGCCGGATCAGGCACGGGCGACGATGGCGGCGAGGTCCAGCGAGGGGTCCAGGGCGCCGTACTCGAGGGCGCGCTCCTCACCCAGCCGCGCGGCGACGAAGGCGTCGGCGACGGCGCCGGGCGCCTCGCGGATCACGACGGCGCCCTGCAGGGCCAGCGCGAGCGACTCCACCACCCGCCGCGCGAGGCCGGGCGCGGCCGCGGGGTCCGCCTGCGCCCGGGCGAGGAGCCGCCGGGTGGTCGCGACGTGCGCGTCGAATTCCCGGTGCTGCCCGAGCGCGGAGGAGATCTCCCGGTCGACGGCCTCGACCGACCGGGGCTCGCGCGCCATGGCTCGCAGCACGTCGAGGGCGATGACGTTGCCCGAGCCCTCCCAGATCGCCATCACCGGCTGCTCCCGGTAGCGGCGGGCCAGCGGGAAGCTCTCGGTGTAGCCGTTGCCGCCCAGGCACTCCATCGCCTCGTAGGCGTGGTTCGGCCCGCGCTTGCAGACCCAGTACTTGGCCACCGCGGTGGCCAGCCGGCGGAAGGCGACCGACTCCTCGTCCTCGCTGTCGTAGGCGGCGGCCAGCCGCAGTGCCGTCCAGGTGGCGGCCTCGGCCTCCAGCTGCAGGTCGGCGAGGACTGCGGTCATCGCCGGCTGGTCGACCAGCGTGGCACCGAACGCGCTGCGGTGCCGGGCGTGCCAGGCCGCCTCCGCGACGGCCTGCCGCATGCCGGCGGCGCTGCCCAGGACGCAGTCCAGGCGGGTCTGGCCGACCATCTCGATGATGGTGCGCACGCCGCGCCCCTCCTCCCCGAGGAGCCACCCGACGGTCCCGTCCAGCTCGATCTCGGAGGAGGCGTTGGACTTGTTCCCCAGCTTGTCCTTGAGCCGCTGGATGCGGAACACGTTGCGCTCGCCGCCGGGCAGCACCCGGGGGACGAGGAAGCAGGACAGCCCGCTGCCGGTCTGGGCGAGGACGAGGAACGCATCGGACTGCGGCGCCGAGCAGAACCACTTGTGCCCGGTGAGCCGCCAGGTGCCGTCACCGGCGTCGACGGCGCGGGTGGTGTTGGCCCGCACGTCGGAGCCGCCCTGCTTCTCGGTCATCGCCATGCCGAAGATCGCCGAGGGCTTGGTGGCCGGGTCGCGCAGCTCGGGGTCGTAGTCGCGCGAGTACACCCGGGGCAGCCACTCCGCGGCGAGCTCGGGCGAGTGCCGGAGGGAGGGCACGACGGCGTGGGTCATGCTCACCGGGCAGGAGTGGCCCGCCTCCACCTGGGCGAAGAGCATGAAGGTGGCCGCGCGGGCGACGTGCGCACCCGGCCTCGGGGCGGACCAGCAGCTGGTGTGCGCCCCGTGCTCGACCGCCGCGCCGATGATCCGGTGGTAGGCGGGGTGGAACTCCACCGCGTCGACCCGGTGGCCCCACCGGTCGTGGCCGGCGAAGACGGGGGGATGGGTGTTGGCCAGCTCGGCGTCGCGCTGGAAGTCCGCCCGCCCCACCAGCACGCCGACCTCGCCGAGCGCCTCGTCCGCCCACTGCGCGTCGTAGCGCTTGACCGCCTCGGTCAGCACCGCGTTCGTCCGGTACTCGTCGATGTCCACCCGCGGTGGCGCCTGGTTGAACACCTCGTGCGTGCTGGTCACTGGAGCTCCTCCGCACCCAGGGCCCGGAAGCAGAAGCTCCGGATCCCGGTGATCACGTCGTGGTCGGTGGTGGGGGTGGTCGTCGCCGGGCCGAGGGGGCGGAGCCGGTCGACGAGCGCCTCGGAGATGGCCCCCATCACGGCCGACGCGGCGAGGACCACGTCCTGCTCGACGAAGACGCCCTCGGCGATGCCGTCGTGGACGATCTGCTCGCCCAGTTCGGTGTAGGAGCGGCGGAAGACCAGGCGCTCGGCGTCGACCCCGGACGTGACCGGCTCGAAGAGCAGGGCCCAGGCCATGCGCCGCCCCTGCAGCGCCCGCCCGGCGAACGTGCGCACCAGCGCGTCCAGCCGGTCCGCGGGCCGGGGCCCGGCGTCGGCGACGGCGGTGCGGACGGCGGCGAGCTCGTGGGCGGCCGCGCTGCGGAACACCTCGGCGAGCAGGTACTCGCGGCTGTCGAAGTGCGAGTAGACCGAACCCACGCTGACGCCGGCCTCCCGGGCCATCGCGGCCACGGTCGCGGCGGCGAACCCGTGCCCGGCGACCAGGTGCCGGGCCGCAGCGAGGAGGGTCTCGCGCCTGCGCTCGGCGGTGCGCCGGGTGAGCTCGGTGGCGCGGTACGGCACGGCGCCCTCCCGATAAAGAAGTGAACCGCGGTTCAGTCGCGGACAGGAAGGAGTGAACCACGGTTCAGAACGGGCGCGCAAGGGGCCCGTGCCCGGACATGCTGACGGCGGCCGGCCGAGGAGAGATCTCCCCGGCCGGCCGCCGTTCGTCAGGTGCCCCGGCCCTCGGCCGGGGTGGGCTCACCGCCGACGGGCGTCGTCCGCGCCGTCGACCTCGACCTGCTCCTTGCGCACGTCGGCGCTGACCGTCTCCTGGTCGGTGACGGTCTCCTTGTCCATCCGGACGCGCTCGACCGGGACCGCCTCCTTGGCGACGACGGGCTTCTCGGCGTGGAGGGTGACCTCGTGCTCCTCCTCGCTGATGGCCGGCCCGTCCATCGCCTTGCCGGCGTTGGCGTCGGTGATCGGCTCGCGCTCGACCCGGACCTCCTCGTGGGACACGGGGACGGTCTCGGTCACGTTCTCGCTCACCACGTACTTGCGCAGGCGGGCGCGACCGGTCTCCTCGCGGCGGGTGCCGACGTCCAGCCGCTCCTCCGAGCGGGTCATGGCGTCGTCCGTGGTCGGGCCGGAGGTGTCGCGGCCGACAGTGCCCCGGGTGTCGGTGCGGTCCGTGTCGGCCGTGCCGGTGGTCCCCGCCACGCCCGTGGTCTCGGTCATGGTGTCGGTGCGGCCGGTCGTCCCGGTCGTGCCCGTGCCCATGCCGTAGTACCGGTAGAGCTCCTCCTCCTCCTGCGGGGAGAGGTGACCGTCGGTGTCGATCTTGGGCGCGTCCTTGACGCGGTCCTTGCTCACCGGTACGCGGAGACCGTCGTCGGTCAGGTCGGCGTCACGGATGGGGACGAAGGACTCCTTCGTCCCGAACATGCCGGTCTTCACGGTGACCCACTCGGGCTGGCCGGTCTCGTCGTCCAGGTAGACCTCGGAGGCCGACCCGATCTTGCTGCCGGTCTCGTCGTAGACGTCCTGGCCGATCACTCGGCTGATGGTCTCGGTGCCGATCATCGTCGTTGTCGCTCCTATCTGAGCTCGGGGATGTTCGTCCCTCCGATGGGTGACCGGCACGGTCGCAGCGAAACGAACCGATCGAGACCGACGGCGGATCGACCCGGCCCGGAGCGCTCCGCCCGTCACGGTCCCGGAGCGCTCCACGGGCTCCGGAACGGCCATCGGCGCAGGTCACGCGCGTATCCGTGGCGCACCACCGGATCGCCCGTTGCGCCCGGCAACTGCCGCAGCCACGCTCACTCTGCGTGTTTTGGACCTGCCCGGGCGTGTCGTCCGGGATCGGTCCGGCACGCGGGTCGGCGCGTCGCCCACGACCGTGCCGACAGCATGCCTAGCGTCGTCGGCGTGCCTCCCCGTTCGCCGTACGACAACCTGGTCCACCCGCGTACCGTCAAAAAGCCCAGCCCCCAGGTCGAGGCGCTCAAGGACGTCGTCGTCGAGGACCCCAGCAGCGGGTTCGTCGGCGCCGTGGTGCGCTGCGAGAAGGACGTCGTCCACCTCGAGGACCGGTTCGGGAAGGTCCGCGCCTACCCGCTGGGGCCCGGCTTCTGGGTCGACGGCCGGCCGGTGGTGCTGGTGCGCCCGAAGCAGAACGCACCCTCGGGCCCGCAGCGGAGCGCGTCGGGCTCGACCTACGTGGTCGGCGCGCGGGCGCGGGTGGCCCGCGAGGGGCGCATCTACGTCGAGGGCAAGCACGACGCCGAGCTGGTGGAGAAGGTCTGGGGCCACGACCTGCGCATCGAGGGCGTCGTCGTCGAGCCGCTGCACGGCGTGGACGACCTGCCCGGGATCGTGCGCGACTTCCGGCCGTCGTCGGGACGGCGGCTCGGCGTGCTCGTGGACCACCTGGTGACCGGCTCCAAGGAGTCGCGGATCGCCGCCCAGATCACCGGGGACCACGCGCTCGTGGTCGGGCACCCGTTCATCGACATCTGGCAGGCGGTCAAGCCGTCCGTCGTCGGCATCAAGGCCTGGCCGACCGTGCCCAAGGGCGAGGACTGGAAGACCGGTGTCTGCAAGCGGCTGGGCTGGGAGGACGACACCGGCTACGTGTGGGCGCAGCGGATCCTGGCCCGGGTGAAGGTCTGGACCGACCTGGAGCCGACGCTCATCGGCCGGGTCGAGGAGCTGATCGACTTCGTCACGACCGACTGACGCTCCGATGATGATCAGGTGACCTGATCGTCAGGGGTCCTGGCTCAGCGTCGACCGTGTGCCAGGTCCCCACCACGTGTGCCCGGACCTCGGTCGGCGCGGGTCAAGTAACCCCGCGGGGCATAG
>NZ_JBJHAT010000028.1:0-62035 GCF_054051175.1 Blastococcus sp. SYSU DS0753
GCCGCCGCGGAGCTGGCCCGGATGAGCGGGGAGCTGCAGGAGGCGGTCGCCCGCTTCACCGTCTGAACCAACCCGGCACGCCCGACGGCGCCGTCCCCCGACCCGGGGGCGGCGCCGTCGCGCGTCCGGCTCAGGTGAGCACGTTGTAGGCGATCACCATGTTCACGACGGCGGCGACGACCGCCACCGCACCGAGCACCAGACCGGCGGTGGCCTGGCCGGTGCGGGTGCTGTTGCGCCGGGCGGCGACGCCCAGGCCCACGCTCACGACGCCCAGGGCCAGGCCGATGATCGCGAACAGGATCGCGAAGACGACGCCGACGGCGCCGGTGACGAGCGAGGCGATCGCCAGGCCGTTCTGGCCGCTGCGCGTGGACGGGCTGCTCGACTGCTGAGTGGTCACGGGATCCTCCCGGGATGGGGCCGGGGCGGTCCCGGCGCCGGACCGTCAGTGAGCGCGGGCCCGCCCCCGGAAACCGCCGGCGACCAGCGTCACCCGGTCAGGGGAACCGGTGGGTTCCGGTCGGATCGCGCGCTACAGGTACTGGCCGCCACCCGGACGGAGGTCCGGCTGGCCCGCCGGGTGCTGCCCGCCGGGAAGGGCCTTCCGCCGGATCTCCTCCAGCTGGGCCCGGGCGGCCATCTGCTGGGCGAAGAGCGCCGTCTGGATGCCGTGGAAGACGCCCTCCAGCCAGCCCACGAGCTGCGCCTGCGCGATCCGGAGCTCGGCGTCCGAGGGCGTCTCGCCCTCGCTGAACGGCAGCGAGATGCGCGCCAGCTCCTCGCGCAGCTCGGGGGCCAGGCCCTGCTCCAGCTCGCGGATCGAGGAGGCGTGGATGTCGCGCAGCCGGTTGCGGCTGGCGTCGTCGAGGGGGGCCGCGCGGACCTCCTCGAGCAGCTGCTTGATCATCGTGCCGATCCGCATGACCTTCGCGGGCTGCTCCACCAGCTCGCCGACGTCCATGCCCCCGTTGCCCTCGTCGTCGGCCCCCTGGGGCATCGGCACGGTGCCGACCGGACGCCCGTCCGGCCCGACCACGACGACCTGCTGGGGGCGCTCGTTGCCGTTCTGCGGTGCAGTCATGCCACCCATCCTGCCCGGTGGCGCGGACGCTCCGCCGGGGGCCGGGAGAGTGCGGGCCGACCGGGGGCAGGAACTAGGGTCGGACCATGGCATCGGGGGGCCGGCTGGACGTCGCTCGGGTCCGCGGTCTCTTCCCCGGTCTGTCCGACGGCTACGTCCACGCCGACGGCCCGGCCGGCTCGCTGGTGCCCGAGAACGTCGCCCACGCGGTCGGCTCCGCGCTGCGCACGCCGATCGCCGAGCGGGGCGGGGTCTTCCCGGCGTCCGGGCGGGCCGAGGCGCTGGTCTCCGGTGCCCGGGCCGCCGTGGCCGACCTGGTCGGCGGCCGGCCCGGCGGCGTCGTCCTCGGGCCGAGCGCGACCGCGCTGACCTATGGCATGGCCCGCGCGCTGGCCCGCACCTGGCGCCCCGGTGACGAGATCGTGCTCAGCCGGCTGGACCACGACGCCAACGTCCGGCCGTGGCTGCAGCTGGCCGCGACCACCGGGGTGCAGGTGCGCTGGGCGGAGGTCGACATCGAGACCGGCGAGCTGCCCGCCTGGCAGTACGCCGACCTGCTCACCCGGCGCACCCGGCTGGTGGCGGTCACCGCCGCCAGCAACGCACTGGGCACCCGGCCCGACGTCGCCGGCATCGCCGCACAGGCGCACGCGGTCGGTGCGCTGGTCTACGTCGACGCCGTCCACGCCGCCCCGCACGTGTTCCTCGACAAGGGCTCGCTCGGTGCGGACTTCCTGGCGGTGTCGGCCTACAAGTGGTGCGGGCCGCACGTCGCTGCTTTGGTGGCCGACCCGGAGCTGCTGGAGTACCTGCGGCCGGACAAGCTGCTGCCCTCGTCGGACCGGGTGCCCGACCGGTTCGAGACGGGGGTGCCGCCGTTCGAGCTGTACGCGGGGGTGAGCGCCGCCGTCGACCACCTGGCCGGGCTCTGCGCCGAGGCGATCGGCAGTCGCCGCGACCGGCTCCGGGCGTCGATGGCCGCCGTCGCCCGGCACGAGGGCGACCTGTTCGACTGGCTGGACCAGGCCTTGCGGGCCATGCGCCACGTTCAGGTCCTCGGCGAGCCCGAGCGGTGCACCCCCACGCTGTCGTTCACCGTCGCCGGCATGCGCCCCCGCCAGGTGGCCGCAGAGCTGGCCCGGGCAGGCATCTGCGCCTGGGACGGTGACTTCTACGCCCGGGAACTCTTCGACGCCCTCGGGGTGAACGAGAGCGGGGGCGCGGTGCGCCTGGGGCTCATGCACTACAACACCGCCGACGAGGTCGGCCGGATCATCGACGCGGTCGCGGGGCTGCGTCCCCGCTGACGGCCCCGTCCCGAGGCTCGCCCCGAGCGTGCGAGGGGTGAGGAGGACGGGGTCCTCTTTCAGGAGCCGGGGAGGAGCAGCACCTTCCCGACGTGCTCGCTCGCCTCGACGACGCGGTGCGCCTCGGCCGCCCGCGCCATGGGTAGCCGCCGGTCGACGACCGGCCGGATCGTCCCGCGCTCGACGTCGGGCCACACGTCGTGCCGCACCGCGGCGACGATGTCGGCCTTGCCGCCGGGGCCGGTCGCCGGCCGCGAACGCAGGGCGGTGGCGTGCACCGCCGCCCGCTTGCGCAGCAGCGTGGCGATGTCGAGCTCCGCCTTCGACCCGCCCTGCATGCCGATGATCACCAGCCGGCCCCCGACGGCCAGCGCCTCCAGGTTCCGGGCCAGGTACTTGGCGCCCATGTTGTCCAGGACGACGTCGACGCCGCGGCCGTCGGTCGCCTCGCGCACGCGCTCCACGAAGTCCTCGTCGCGGTAGTTGATCGCGACCTCGGCGCCGAGCTCGCGGCAGACGTCCAGCTTGGCCGCGGTGCCGGCGGTGGTGAGCACGCGGGCCCCGGCGCCGGCGGCGAGCTGGATGGCCATGGTCCCGATGCCGCTGGACCCGCCGTGGACGAGGAAGGTCTCGCCCCTGCCGAGCCGGGCCAGCATGAACACGTTCGACCACACCGTGCAGGTCACCTCGGGCAGCGCGGCCGCCGTGGCCAGCTCCACCCCGGCGGGCTTGGGCAGCAGCTGCCCGGCCGGGACGGCGACCCGCTCGGCGTAGCCGCCACCGGAGAGGAGCGCGCACACCTCGTCGCCGACCGACCAGCCGGTCACGCCCTCGCCGACCTCGCTGACGACGCCGCTGCACTCCAGGCCGAGGATCTCGCTGGCGCCCTTGGGCGGCGGGTAGAAACCCTGCCGCTGGAGCAGGTCGGCCCGGTTCACCGCGGCGGCCGCGACGTCGACGAGCACCTCGCCGGGGCCGCACACCGGGTCGGGGACCTCGGCCCAGGTGAGCACCTCCGGGCCGCCGGGTTCGCTGATCGTCACCGCGCGCATGGCCCGACCCTAGAAGGACCCCCTGCCCCCCGCCGCTCGCAGGCTCGCATCGGGCCCCTGCAGGGGGCCGCTCCTGCCCTACGCCGCTCGCAGGCTCGCGTCGGGCGCCGGCAGGGGGCCGCTCCTGCCCTACGCCGCTCGCAGGCTCGCATCGGGCCCCTGCAGGGGGCCGCTCCTGCCCTACGCCGCTCGCAGGCTCGCGTCGGGCGCCGGCAGGGGGCCGCTCTTGCCCTACGCCGCTCGCAGGCTAGCGTCGGGCGCCGTTGCCGCGCCGGAGACGGCGACGGTGCTGCCCACGGCGTCGCTGGCGGTGGCGAGGTCGGCGAGCACCGCGCCGACGGCCCGGCGGGACACCTTCATCCCGTCCGTCCCGCCCGTCCGGGACGTCGTGGCGGCCTCGTCGCCGTCGGTCAGGTAGACCGGCTGCACGATCGTCCAGTCCAGCGCGCTGGCCCGCACGATCTGCTCCTGCCGCTCGTGGTCGGCGATCTGCGGGCGGAGAACCAGGGCGAAGACCACCCGTGAGGTGAACGGCAGCCGGTCGCGCGTCTCGCCGACCCCGTAGGACGACTGGACGACGAGCCGGCGCACGCCGTGCCGCTGCATCGCGGCGACCACCGTGGCGGTCCCCCGCGAGCGCACGTCCAGGGGTGTGCCGGAACTGCCGCGCAGCCGCACCCTCAGCGCGGGCTCGGCGATGCCCAGAGCGACCACGACGGCGTCCTGGCCGTCCACGGCCCGGCCGACGTCGGCCGCGCTCGTCGCATCCCCGTCGACCCCACGGACGCCGCGCCGTCCGCCGAACGCCGTGCCCGCCGCCCGCGCGAACGCGGTGACCTCGTGTCCTCGGGCGACCAGGGCGTCGACCGCTGCCCGACCCGAACCGCCCGTCGCTCCCACGACCAGTACTCGCATGACCCGCTCCTTCGGTGGTGGAGGTGCTGCCGGCGCGTTGCCGACGTCGTCCACCCTGGTCTGGACGGGCAGTCGGGAGAACGCCCGTCCGTCGCCGTTCCATGACCGTTCGTCCAGCGGATCTGGACTGGCGGTCCCCGCGCGGTCAGGCTCTCGGCATGGCCGTCGACCCCGCCGCCCCCTGGGCTCCCGTCGACCCGCTCGGGGGCGTCCTCGGCGACCTGCGCATGCGCGGCACGTTCTACTGCCGCGCCGAGGGCCGGGCACCCTGGGGCGCGGAGATGCCCGCGATTGCGGGCTGCATGAGCTTCCACGTGGTCACCGAGGGCGGCTGCCTGCTCGAGGTCGACGGCACGGTGCACCAGCTACGGGCCGGGGACCTGGCGCTCGTGCCGCACGGGCGCGGGCACCTGCTGCGCAGCGATCCGGGCGCGCCGATCGCGGGCCGGGCCGACCTGCTGCCGCAGGACTACCTCGGCGAGCACTACTCGGTGCTGCGGATCGACGGCGGCGGGGCGCCGTCCCGGCTGATCTGCGGGGTGGTCGAGCCCGAGCGGCCGGGTGCGCTGCACCTGCTCGACCTGCTGCCCCCGGTGCTGCTGGTCGAGGCCGGCGACGCGCGCGCGGGCTGGTTGTCGGTGCTGCTGGGGATGATCGCCGACGAGGTGCGCCAGGACCGGCCCGGCGCCGAGGCGGTGGTCACCCGGCTGGCCGACGTCATCGTGGTGCAGGCGATCCGCGGGTGGCTGGACACCGGGGCCACCGGGCCCGGGTGGCTGCGCGCGCTGCGCGACCCGCAGGTGGGCCGGGCGGTCGCGGCGGTGCACCGCGAGCCGGGCGCGGCGTGGACGCTGGACCGGCTCGCCCGTGAGGCGCGGATGTCGCGCTCGGCGTTCGCGGCTCGCTTCACCGAGCTCGCCGGCGAACCCGCGCTGCGCTACGTGACCCGCTGGCGGATGCACCTCGCCACGGCCGCGCTCGCCCGCGGTGCCCGGGTCAACGAGCTGGCCCGGCAGCTGGGCTACGAGTCCGAGGCCGCCTTCTCCCGGGCCTACAAGCGGGTGACGGCGGTGCCGCCGGTGACCGTCCGGGGCCGGCCGGAGGGATCCGCCCCCGGACGCGCGACGGCGCCGCGCCCCCGGGGGGATGCGGCGCCGTCGTCGTCGGTTACGCCCGGGCCTTGAGGTCCTTGCGCAGGATCTTGCCCGCCGCCGACTTCGGCACCTGCTCGATGAACTCGACGAAGCGGATCTTCTTGTGCGGGGCCACCTTCTCGGCCATGTAGGCCATCACGGCGTCCTCGGTGAGCTCCGAGCCGGGGGCCCGCACCACGAACGCCTTGGGCAGCTCCTCGCCGCTCTCCTTGTCCGGCACCCCGATCACCGCGGCGTCGGCGATCTCCGGGTGGTTGATCAGCACGGCCTCCAACTCGGCCGGGGCCACCTGGTAGCCCTTGTACTTGATCAGCTCCTTGACCCGGTCGACGACGGTGTAGCGGCCGTGCTCGTCGACGATCGCGACGTCGCCGGTGTGCAGCCAGCCCTCGCTGTCGATGGTGCCGGCGGTGGCGTCGGGGTTGTTGAGGTAGCCCTTCATCACCTGCGGGCCGCGCACCCACAGCTCGCCGCGCTCGCCCGGCGCGGCGTCCTCACCCGTGCCCGGGTCGATCAGCCGGCACTCGGTGTTGGGCACCGCGTAGCCGACCGAGCCCTTCGGCACCTCGCTGGTGACGCCGGGCGGCTCCGCGCCCGGGTCGGGCGTGGTGTGCGACACCGGGGAGAGCTCGGTCATCCCGTAGCCCTGGCCGACCGAGACGCCGGTGTCGGCGCCCTTGCGCAGCCGGTCCTGGGCGGCCAGCGCGAGCTGCTCGTCGAGCGGGGCGGCGCCGGAGAGGATCGAGGTCAGCGAGGAGAGGTCGTACTGGTCGACCAGCGGGTGCTTGGCCATGGCCAGCAGGATGGGCGGCGCCACGAACGCCCGGGTGATCTTGTGGTCCTGGATGGTGCGCAGGAAGTCCTCGAGGTCGAACCGCGGGAGGGTGACGACGGCGCCGCCCCAGGCCAGGCCCTGGTTCATCAGCACGGTGAGGCCGTAGATGTGGAAGAACGGCAGGACGGCGATGATCCGCTCCTCCTCGCCCAGCTGGATCAGCGGGCGGCACTGCGCGACGTTCGCCACCAGGTTGCGGTGGGTGAGCATGACGCCCTTGGGCAGCCCGGTCGTGCCGCTGGAGTAGGGGAGCGTGACCAGGTCGTTGGCCGGGTCGATGTCCACCTGGACGCTCGGGGCGTCGGCGCCGAGCAGGTCGAACAGGTTGGCGTGGCCCTCGGCGCCGTCGAGCACGATGACCTCGTCGACCGGCGACTTCTCCACGGCCGCGCTGGCGCGGTCCATGAACAGCGAGATGGTGATGAGCATCTTCGCCCCGGAGTCCTTCAGCTGGAAGGCGATCTCCTCGGGCGTGTAAAGCGAGTTGATCGGGCTCATCACGCAGCCGGCCGCGGCGATGCCGTGGAAGACCACCGGGAACCACGGGGTGTTCGGGCAGAAGACGGCGACGACGTCGCCCTTGCGCAGCCCGCGGGCGTGCAGGTTGGCGGCGACCCGGTCCACGTACTGGGCCAGCTGACCGTGGGTGATCACGTCGCCCTTGAGGCCGTCGATCAGCGCCGGTGCATCGGGCTTCTCCCGGCCGGCCGCCAGGACGAACTCGGGGACGGAGACGTTCGGGATCTCGACGTCGGGATAAGGGCTGGACAGCGCCACGGGTGTTCCTCCTCGCAGGGTGTGTGGCGCCAGTCTCACACCCGCGGTGTCCCCGCTCACAAGGGGGTTACCGGCGGGTTCGCCCGATCAGCGGGGCCAGAGCACCGACTGCGTGCAGCGGAACAGCGCGATGGTCTTCCCGGTGTCGGCGTTGCGCACGACGGCGTCCCACACCTGGGTCGTCCGCCCGGCGTGCACGTTGGTCGCCTCGCACGCGATGCGCCCCTCGCGCGCGGTGCCCAGGTGGTTGCTCTTCAGCTCGATCGTGGTGAACCCGCTGGAGCCCGCGGGCAGCAGCGCCCGCGTCGGCAGCCCGCAGCTGGTGTCGGCCAGGGTGACGACAGTGCCGGCGTGCAGGTAGCCGTTGGGTGCCAGCAGCTCGGGCCGGATGTCGAGGTGGCTCGTGAGCCGGCCGGGCTCGTGGGTGTCGACGACGATTCCGAGCAGGCCCGGAAAGGTGCCCGGCAGCAGGTCGTTGAGCTCGTCGGCGGTCAGGAACCCGGTGGCGGACATGGCTGGCAACGTAGCGAGCGCCCTCGGGACGGCGACCGGCACCCGCCTCGCCGGGCGACCTCCTGGCTCACCGTGCGGGGTCCTGGCTCACCGTCGACGC
Organism: Blastococcus sp. SYSU DS0753; assembly: GCF_054051175.1. Taxonomy (NCBI): domain Bacteria; kingdom Bacillati; phylum Actinomycetota; class Actinomycetes; order Geodermatophilales; family Geodermatophilaceae; genus Blastococcus; species Blastococcus sp. SYSU DS0753. The sequence continues at coordinate 7,738 of NZ_JBJHAT010000028.1, forward strand.
TGAGCCAGGACCCATAACGATCAGGTCACCTGATCATCAGGCGAGGCCGCGGACGGTGCGGAGCGGCGGGCGGGTGCCCTGGATGGACGCCACCATGTCCAGCGTCTGGCGGGTCGCGGCGACGTCGTGGGCGCGGAACACCCGCGCCCCCAGCCAGGCGCTCACCGCGGTCGCCGCGAGCGTGCCGGTGAGCCGTTCCCCGACGGGGACGTCGAGGGTCTCGCCGACGAAGTCCTTGTTCGACAGCGCCACGAGGACCGGCCAGCCGGTGGCCACGAGCTCGCCCAGCCGGCGGGTGGCCTCCAGCGAGTGCCGGGTGTTCTTGCCGAAGTCGTGCCCCGGGTCGACCAGCACCCGCTCCCGCGCCACCCCCGCCGCGACCGCCGCCTCGGCCAGGGTCGTCGTCCGAGCGACGATGTCGGCGACCACGTCGGCGTAGGCGATCCGGTGCGGCCGCGTGCGCGGCGGCAGCCCGCCGGCGTGGGTGCACACGATCCCCGCGCCCGCCTCGGCCGCCACCGCCGCGAGCTCCGGGTCGACCCCGCCCCAGGCGTCGTTCACGATGTCCGCGCCGGCGGCCAGCGCCTCCCGGGCGACCTCCGCCCGCCAGGTGTCGATCGAGATCGGCAGCGCCGGGTGTGCAGCGCGGATGGCGGCCACGAGGTCGACGGTCCGGCGCACCTCCTCGGCGGGGGAGACCTCCTCGCCGGGCGCGGCCTTCACCCCGCCGACGTCCACCATGTCCGCACCCTCGGCGACCACCCGGTCGACGCGCTCCACCGCCGCGGCCAGCTCGTAGGTGGCGCCGCGGTCGTAGAACGAGTCGGGGGTGCGGTTCACGATCGCCATGACCGCGAACGCGCCGTCCGGCACCTCGAGGGCCCCCAGTCGCAGCAACCCGCTCCCCGTCCGATCGTGGTGTGTGGTGGAGTCAGCCAACCAGACCGTCCACGAGGAGGCAGACAGATGGCGCAGACGACGGCGCACGGCGTCGAGGGGGTCCAGGGCCTGGTCGGGCAGCACCTGGGCCACAGCGACTGGGTGACGATCACCCAGGAGCAGGTGAACCAGTTCGCCGAGGCGACCGGCGACCACCAGTGGATCCACGTCGACCCGGAGCGGGCGAAGAAGGAGAGCCCGTTCGGCGGGCCGATCGCGCACGGCTACCTGACGCTGTCGCTGCTGCCCTCCCTGATGCCGCAGATCGTGGAGATCGGCGGGTTCCGCATGGGCGTGAACTACGGCACGGAGAAGGTGCGCTTCCCCTCCCCGGTGCCCGTGGGCGCACGGGTGCGGGCTGGTGCCACGCTCGAGGCGGCGACGCCGTTCGAGGGCGGCATCCAGATGAACCTCGCCGTGACCATGGAGGTCGAGGGCGGCAGCAAGCCGGCGATGGTCGCCACCGTCGTCTACCGCCGCTACCTCTGACGCCGCGGCGCTCGGGCATAGGAAGCTTTACCCGCGTTCTGACCGCCGGGACGCAGGTAAAGCTTCCTATGCCCAGACGCGTCAGTCGACGAGGGCCTGGTTGACGAGCTGGCGCAGGTAGTTGCGGATCGGCAGGGTGCTCGAGGGCAGCAGCTGCGTGTAGAAGCCGACGGTGATGTCCTCGACCGGGTCCACGTAGAACGCCGTGGACGCCGCCCCGCCCCAGCTGTAGTCGCCGATGTTCGAGACGACGCCGTAGCGCGTCGGGTCGATCACCATCGAGACCCCGAGACCGAAGCCCACCCCGCGCAGCGGGGTCTCGGCGAAGAGCGGACGGCCGAAGCTCTCCAGGTCCTGGCCGCCGGGGATGTGGTTGCGCACCATGTGCGCGAGTGTGCGCGGGCCGAGCAGCCGGCCGCCGTCGTAGGCGCCACCGCGGCGCAGCATCTCCGCGAACCGCAGGTAGTCCCCGGCGGTGGAGACCAGCCCGCCGCCGCCGGAGAGGAACGCGGGCTTGCTCAGCGCCGCCTGCCCCATGGCGTCGAGCGGGGCGAAGCCCGTGGGCGCGCCACCCGGCTGCCCGGGGGTGGCGGCGTAGAGCCGGGCCAGGGTGTCGGGGTCGTCCTCGGGGCGCAGCCCGAACGACGTCTGGGCCATGCCGAGCGGCCCGAAGATGCGAGAAGCGAAGAACTCGTCCAGCGGCTGCCCGGAGACGACCTCGACCAGCCTGCCCAGGACGTCGGTGGAGACGCCGTAGTTCCACTCGCTGCCGGGCTGGAACACCAGGGGCACCGAGGCCCACTGCCGGCAGACCTCGGCGGAGTCCGCGCCCGGCGGGGTGCCCCACTCGTGCCCCATCGTGCGGTACATCGCGTCCACGGGGTGGGCGTGGTGGAAGCCGTAGGTGAGCCCCGACATGTGGGTCAGCAGGTGCCAGATCCGGATCGGCTCCACCTGCGGGGCGGTCACCGGCTTCATCGCCGACCCGGCGACGTAGACCCGGGTCTCGGCGAACTCGGGCAGCCACCGCGAGATCGGGTCGGTGAGCTGGAAGGCGCCTTCCTCGTACAGCATCATCGCCGCCACCGAGGTGACCGGCTTCGTCATCGAGAAGATCCGCCACCGGGTGTCCAGCTCGACGGGGAGGCCGTTCTCCACGTCGCGGGAGCCGTAGCGCCCGACGTGCACCAGCTTCCCGTGCCGGGCGACCGTCACCAGGAAGCCGGGCAGCTGGCCGTCCTCGACGTAGCGGGCCAGCCGGCCGTCCAGGCGTCCCAACCGGGCGGGGTCCATGCCCACCTCGGCCGGGTCGGTGACCACCTGCAGTTCGTCGCTCACGCGCACCTCCGGGTCCCGGGCGCCGTCCGCCGCCGGGCGACGCCTCGACCGGCATCCTGACTCACGCCGTTGTGAGCCGGGACACACGGGGGTCTCGGCGTCCGCCCGGCTGCGGGCGCGACCTGCGATCAGACCGGGACGGAGCTCGCGGCCTTCTTGAGGTTCGAGCCGGCGGTCACCTTGACGGTGTTGGCCGCGGGGATGTCGATCGACTCACCGGTCTGCGGGTTGCGGCCGGTGCGGGCGGAACGCTGGGTCCGCTCGACGGTGATCAGCCCGGAGACGGCGACCTTCTCGCCACGGGTGATGGCGTCGACCAGCTCGTCCTGCAGGCCGGCGAGGACCGAGTCGACGGTCGAGGCCGGGACGTCGGCGCGCTTGGCGATGGCGGAGACCAGTTCGGCCTTGTTCATGTGTTTCCTCTCGTAGGCGGTGGCGGTGCCGTGTGCTCGGCACTCAGCCGGGTCTTCCCTCCCGGACGCGCGGCGCGCCGCCGGGGTTCCCGCACCCGCGCTCGTCGCGGGGTGCGGCCGGCCCGTCTCGCGGGAGTCCGGGCCGGCAGCACGGTGTCATGCCGCCTGCTGTCCTGGCCAGTGGGGGGTACCGCGAAACCCCGCAGCAGACCCGCCGGTCACAGCGGTAACGCCCCTCCGCGGGCCGGGCGACGCGCCGGGGCGGCAGGCCCCGGGGGCGCCCCCGGGGCTCGCGGGAGCGCGCCGGCGGAGGACCTCCCTCAGACGTCGACGATGTGCGAGCGGACCGACGCGACCAGCTCGGGGCCGACCTCGTGGATGCCGTGCGCGGCGGCGCCGTGCGGCACCGCCTGGGCGAAGATGCCGTCCTCGTCGGCCGCGGTGAACGTGGCGTCGCAGCCGGGGATGACGTCGCCGCAGGCGAAACGCTTCATGGGGGTCTCTCCTCTGGTGGGGTCAGCGATCGGACCTGGCGCTGGAGGCCAGGTCCTCGATCCGCAGCAGCCCGAGCACGTGGCCGGTCGGGTCCGTGCAGACGACGGGGTCGAAGCGGTGGGCGGGCGGTCGGGTGAGCGCCCGGCGCAGCGCGTCGCCGATGTCGGTCGAGGGGTGCACCCGCAGCGAGACCGGCGCGGTGTGCACCTCACCGGTCCGCGGGTCGCAGAGCAGCAGCGCCGCGGGCTCGCCGTGCGGCCCCACCACGACGGCCGGCGGGGTGGCGGGCACGTCCTCGCCGAGCACGTACTGGCGCACCGGGCGCAGCAGGCTGGCGACGCTGTCGGTCAGCCGCGCGCGTGCCACGTGGGCGCGCACCAGCCGGGCGACCTCGGGGTCCAGTGGCCGGAACTCCGGGGCCGGGCGGCCGAGCAGCCAGCCCTGGGCCAGCGGCACGCCGAGGCGGGTGACGGCGGCGAGTTCCGCGGGGGTCTCCACGCCCTCGGCCAGCAGCCAGGCGTCGATGCGCCCGGCGAACTCGCCGATCATCTCGACCAGCGCCATGCGCACCGGGTCGCCGTCGACGTCGGAGACGAGGGCACGGTCGAGCTTCACCAGCTGCGGCCGGACGGCGGCCAGCTGCTGCAGCCCCGAGTAGCCGCTGCCGGCGTCGTCGAGGGCGATGAGCGCACCGCGCTGCCGCAGGGCGTCGGTCTGCTGGCGCAGGGTGGACAGGTCGTCGACGGGGGTGTGCTCGGTCAGCTCCACCACGACGCGGTGCAGGTCGGGCCGGGTGGCCAGGGCGGTCTGGATCACGTCGGTGCCCAGCAGGTGCGGGCTGACGTTCACCGTCAGGAAGGTGTTGGCGGGCAGCGCGTCGACCGCGGCGAGCGCCTTGTGGATGGCCAGCGCCTCGAGCTCGGCAGCGACCCCGGCCTCGGTGGCGGCGGCGAACCAGACGTCGGGCCCGGCCGCGCCGGGGAAGCGGGCCAGCGCCTCGTAGCCGGCGATGCTCGCCGCGGCGAGGTCGACGATCGGCTGGAACACGAGAGTCAGGTCGTCGGCGTCGGCGAGCAGCGGACGGCAGTCCGGCAGACCGATCGTGCGCGTGCCCAGCATGGTCAGGGGATCGACCGGTGCGCTCCGCTCCTTGACCGCAGCTATGCGCCCTCACCCGGCGGGGGGAGACGCGCCGCGCCGCCGGCGGGGACACCCGTCCGGATCCGTCGGGAAGCCGTGCCAGCATGTGCGGAGGACGCCCCCGGCCCGGGGGCAGCGGACGCCGGGTGGAGGGTGCGTGGCCACGAGAGGCTCCGCCGTCCCGGACGGGCAGGTCGAGCCGGACCCGCTCACCGATCCGCTGCGCGTGGCGGCGGCGCGCCGGCTGCTGCTGGAGGTCCCGGGGCCCGCGGCCTTCGACCGGCTCTCGGCGCTGGCCGCCCGGCTCGTGGACGCCGGCCACGCGAAGGTCACCCTCTTCACCGACCACGACGTCGTCGTCGGCGGGTACGGGCTGCCCGCCGGCGTGGTCGGGGGGCCGGCGCTGGCGACCGGCGCCCTCTCGGCCATCACGGTTCGCCAGGGCCGGCCGCTGAAGGTCGCGGCGGCCGCGGAGGACCCGCGGGTGGCGGATCTGCCCGCCGTCGCCTCCGGCGAGGTCGGGGCCTACCTGGGCGCGCCGTTGATGGCCGCCTCGGGGCAGGTCGTGGGCGCGCTGGCCGTGTACGACGCGGCGCCGCGGAGCTGGTCCGAGGACGCCGCCGAGCTGCTGGAGCAGCTGGCGGCCTCCGTCGTCGCCGAGCTGGAGCTCTCGGCGGCGCAGTCGGCGGTCGGCACCTCGCGGGCCTGGCTCGAGGTCGCGCTGGAGGCGAGCTCCGTCGGCATCTGGGAACGGGACCTGCGTACCGGGACGATCCACTGGGACGACCGGTGCGCGGCGCTGTTCGGCCTGGAGTCCGCGGTGGAGCTGAACTCGCTGGACGACGTCCTCGAGTCGCACGTGCACCGCGACGACCACGCCACGATGGCCGAGGCCATGCGGGTGGCGATCGAGGACCGCAGCGACTACACCATCGAGTTCCGGGCGCTGCGCGAGGACGGCGCCACCCGCTGGGTGCTCGCCCGCGGCCGCGTGGTCGCCGACGCGACCGGCGCACCGGCGCGGGTCCTCGGCACGGCCGTCGACATCACCGAGGCCCGCGGCCAGGCGCAGCGGCGGCTCACCGCCGTGCAGCGGGCCGCCGCCATCGCCGAGGTGGCGGCCGAGCTGGCGAACGCCGCCCGGCTGGACCAGCTCGCCGACATCGCGCTGCGCGGAGCGCAGGTGCTGGGCGCGGAGTCCAGCGCTCTGGCGGTCTTCGACTCGTCGGGCGGTCCGCTGCGGCTGCGCATGACCGGCAACATGGTCGCCACCGTCCGGGAGGGCGCGCCGGACGCCTGGCTCGAGGACGGCGTCGTCCTCCCGATGGACGACGCGCTCCCCGCGCAGCACGCGGCCCGGCACGGGCGCCGGTTGCTGCTCGGCGACCCCGGCGAGGCGGTTGCCCGGTTCCCGGCGCTGGAGCCGGTCGTCGAGCTGCTCGGGCTGGGGGCGCTGGCGACGATCCCGCTGCGCATCGAGGGGCGGCTCCTGGGGGCCTTCCTCGCGGCGTGGACCACCGAGCACGAGTTCACCGCCGACGACGTCGAGGTGCTCGAGGCGCTGGCCGCGCAGATCGCGCTGAGCGTCTCGCGCCTGCAGGCCGACGCCGAGCGCGGTGCAGCGGTCGCGGCGATGGCGCAGGCCAACCAGCGGCTGCGGCTGCTCGCGGACGCCGGCCGGGTCCTCTCGGGCACCCTGGACATCGACCAGCAGATCGGTCAGCTCGCCGCGCTGGTCGTGCCCGCCCTGGCCGACTGGTGCTGGATCCTGGTCACCGACGAGCAGGGCCGGCTGCACGGGCTGGCCAGCAGCCACCGCGACCCCGCACGCCGCGAGGAGGTGCAGGCCTACGTCCGGGCGATGGTCGCGGAGATGACCGAGGAGTCGGCCGCGCGGCAGGTGACCGCCACCGGCCGCCCGATGGTGCTGCCGGACATCGACGGCGAGCACGTCGCCCGCGCGCTGCCCGACCCCGCCACCCGGGAGCTCTTCGCCCGGCTGGGCGCCGCCTCCGCCGTCGTCGTGCCGCTGGTGGCGCGAGGGCAGGGGCTCGGCGCGCTCGGGCTGTTCACCGCTGAGCACCGGGGCCCGCTCGGGGAGGCCGAGGTGGACACCGCGGTGGAGATCGGCCGGCGGGCGGGCCTGGCCCTCCACCAGGCGCGGCTGTACGGGCAGCAGCGCGACCTGGCCGACGCCCTGCAGCGCAGCATGCTCACCGAGCCGCCGCAGCCGGAGCACTGCGAGATCGTCGTCCGGTACGTGCCGGCCGCCGAGGGCGCCGAGATCGGCGGCGACTGGTACGACGCGTTCCTGCAGCGCGGCGGCACCACCGTGCTGGCGATCGGCGACGTCGTCGGCCACGACACCCGGGCGGCCGCCGCGATGGGCCAGGTGCGCGGCCTGCTGCGCGGCATCAGCTACTCCAGCGGTGGCTCTCCGGCGGAGGTGCTCACCGAGCTCGACCGGGCCGTCCACGGCCTGGCGCTGAACACGATGGCCACCGCGCTGGTGGCCCAGCTGGAGCCCGAGCCCGGCGACGAGGCCGGCCGGATGCGGCTGCGCTGGGCCAACGCGGGGCACCCGCCGCCGGTGCTGCTGGCCTCCGACGGCAGCGTCGTCCTCCTCGACGGCAAGCAGGCCGACCTGCTGCTGGGCGTGGCGCCGGAGACGGCGCGGGAGGACCACGTCGCCGTCCTCGCGTCGGGCGCCACGGTGCTGCTCTACACCGACGGGCTGGTCGAGCGGCGGGACCGCGACATCGACGAGGGCACCGAGCAGCTGCTGGAGGTGCTCGGCGAGTGCGAGGGGCTGCCCCTCGACGAGTTGTGCGACCGGGTGCTCGAGCGCATGTTCCTGCCCGACGCGGAGGACGACGTCGCCGTCCTCGCCGTCCGGCTGAGCTGACCCGAGCCCGCGAGGGGCGGCTCGTCGCGACGTGCTGGAGCGGCCCCCGTGCAGGGCCCCGGCCCGAGCCTGCGAGGGCCGGGGGGCACGGGGGGTCCTCTTACTGGCCGGGCGGGACGTCCAGGTCGGTCGCCGTCCCGGCGGGGGTGCTCGCCCGCAGCTCGGCGTCGCGGGCGGCCATCGCCTCCTGCCGGGCCGGCTCCTCCTCCAGGATCGCCGCGGCCTTCCAGTCCGCCGGGATGGCGAAGGCGTCGACCAGCGTGGTCAGGTGCGGCCGCAGCTGCTTGAGCAGACCGTTCACCGTGGCCGTGAGCGCCTTGGCCCGGGCCGGGGTGAGCTGCCCGTGCTCCAGGAACCAGCCCTTGTCCGCCTCGATGGTCGAGAGGGCGTAGAGGTCGCACAGGGTGTCCAGCAGCGCCTTCGCCGCGGGGTCGCTGACGCGGTCCACCCCTTCGACGAACGCCTCCAGGACGATCCGGTCGATGTGCGCCTCGGCGGTCTTCAGCACGTGGTCCTGGACGTCGTTGAAGACGTCGAACGGAGCCATGCCCTCGGTGGTGGAGTTGTTGCGCAGCCGCCGGATGGCGCCCTCGAGCGCGTGCTTCTCGCGGAACTCGAGCATCTTGGCCTGCCAGCCGCGGTCGCGCATCGGCACCTCGTCGTCCCGGCCGGGGACGGCGTCGACCAGCCGCTGGAGGAGCGCGCGGGCCGCCGTCCGCTCCAGCACCGTCTCGCGCACCATGTCGGCGACGAAGCCGACCCGGCCCCAGCCGTCGAGCGAGCCGAAGGCGTCCCGGTAACCGGTCAGCAGACCCTTGGCCACCAGCTGCAGCAGGACGGTGTTGTCGCCCTCGAACGTGGTGAAGACGTCGGTGTCGGCCTTGAGGTGGGGGAGCCGGTTCTCCTGCAGGTAGCCCGCGCCGCCGCACGCCTCGCGGCACATCTGGATGGTGCGGGTGGCGTGCCAGGTCTGGGCCACCTTGAGCCCGGCGGCGCGCGACTCCAGCTCCCGCTGGGCCTGCTCGTCGATCCCCTGGCCGTGCTCGTGCACCGCCGTCTGGACGTCGTGCATGGTGCTCACCAGCTCGTTCTGGGCGAAGTGCAGCGCATAGGTCTTCGCCAGCGCCGGCAGCAGCTTGCGCTGGTGCACCAGGTAGTCGTTGATGACGACCTCGCGCTCCTCGCCGGGGGCGGCGAACTGGCGGCGGGTGTTGCCGTACCGGACGGCGATGTCGAGGGCCAGCTTGGTGGCCGCCGAGGCGGAGCCGCCCACGCTGACCCGGCCGCGCACCAGCGTGCCGAGCATCGTGAAGAAGCGGCGGGTCTCGTTCTCGATGGTGGAGGTGTAGGTGCCGTCCTCGGCGACCTGGCCGTAGCGGTCGAGCAGCATGTCGCGCGGCACCGTGACGTGGTCGAACGTCAGCCGCCCGTTGTCGACGCCGAGCAGCCCGGCCTTGGGGCCGTCGTCGCCGATGGTGACGCCGGGCATCGGGTTGCCGTCCTCGTCGCGGATGGGCACCAGCCAGGCGTGCACGCCGTGGTTCTTCCCCTGGGTGACCAGTTGCGCGAAGACGACCGCCATCCGCCCGTCCTTGGCGGCGTTGCCGATGTAGTCCTTGCGCGCGGCCTCGTGCGGGGTGTGCAGGTCGAACGTCTGCGTCGCCGGGTCGTAGGTGCACGTGGTGCGCAGCTGCTGGACGTCGGAGCCGTGCCCGGTCTCGGTCATCGCGAAGCAGCCGGGCAGGTCGAAGCTCATGATGTCGCGCAGGTAGGTCTCGTGGTGCCGGCGCGTGCCGAGCAGCTGGACGGCGCCGCCGAAGAGCCCCCACTGGACGCCGGCCTTGACCATGAGCGAGAGGTCGACGAAGGCGAGCATCTCGATCGAGGTGACCGAGCCGCCGGCGTCGGCCTCGCCGCCGAACTCCTTGGGGAAGCCCAGGGTCACGCGGCCGGAGTCGGCCAGCTTCGCCGCCATGCGGGTGACCCGCTCCCGGGCCTCGGTCATCGACTCGCCGTAGACCGGCAGCATCTCCGGGTCGTGCAGGTTCTCGCGGGCGTCGCGGCGCACGTGCGCCCAGCGGCCGTCGAGGGCCTCCTGCAGGTGGGCCGGGTCGACCGTGGTCGGCAGGGTGCTCGTCACTGTTCCTCCTGGGACGTCGGTCGTGCGGTCGGTGCGGGTCGGTCGGGTCCGCGGTCGGGCACCGGGACGACGCCGGTGAGCCCGGACCAGGCCAGGTCGGTGAGGTGGGCGGCCAGTTCGGCCCGGGGCATCGGCCGGTCGGCCCGCAGCCACCAGTCGGCGGCGGCGCGGACCAGGCCGATCAGTCCGTGCCCCCACGGGTCGGCGGGCGCGGGGTCGCGGCCGGCCCGGGTCAGGGCGGTGCGCAGCAGCCCGGCCGCCTCGTCACCCACCAGGTCGGAGAGGTTGTCGATCGGGTCGGCGTCGACGGGGCGGTCGGTCGGGTGCAGGTGGACGACGAACCGGTACAGCTCGGGGTCGGCCTCGCAGAAGGCGAGGTAGGCCTCGACGGCCGCGGTGGTCATCTCGCGTGGGGAACCTGCGTGCTCCATCGCCGCCCGCAGCCGGGGGAGCAGCTGCTCGGCGACCCGCGCGCAGACGGCCACGTACAGGTCGGTGCGGTCGGCGAAGTGCCGGTAGACGACGGTCTTGCTGGTGCCGGCCTCGGCGGCGATCTCGTCCATGCCGACGCCGGCGCCGTGCCGGCCGATCGCGGCGACGGCGGCATCGACCAGTGCGGCGCGGCGGGCACGGCGGTGCTCGTCCCACCGCGAGCTGCGCCGGTCCCGGACGGCCGCGGCCGCCTCTCCCGGCGACGGGGCCGTCGTCTCCACTCCCACCGCCTCGAGTTTCACGGAACTCACGGTACCGGGTACTGTTGGTACCGGCCAGTCCCACCCGACTTCGGAGGTCCCGATGGCTACCCAGAACCCGGCCACCCGCAAGGCCGCGATCGTCGGCGGCAACCGGATCCCGTTCGCGCGGTCCAACTCCGCCTACGCGCAGGCGTCGAACCAGGACATGCTCACCGCCACGCTCGACGGGCTGGTCGCCCGCTTCGGGCTGCAGGGTGAGTCGGTGGGCGAGGTGGTGGCCGGCGCCGTCCTCAAGCACGCCCGCGACTTCAACCTCACCCGCGAGTCGGTGCTGGGCTCCAAGCTCTCGCCGACCACCCCGGCGTACGACGTGCAGCAGGCGTGCGGCACCGGGCTGGAGGCGGCGATCCTCGTCGCCAACAAGATCGCGCTGGGGCAGATCGAGTCCGGCATCGCCGGTGGCGTCGACACCACCTCCGACGCCCCGCTCGCGGTCAGCGAGGACCTGCGCCGCGTGCTCATCGCGCTGAACAACGCCAGGACGTGGCAGGACCGGCTCAAGGTCCTCGGCCGGATCCGCCCGGGCATGATCGCCCCGGAGATCCCGCGCAACGCCGAGCCGCGCACCGGCCTGGCGATGGGCGACCACGCCGCGATCACCGCGAGGGAGTGGGGGATCGGCCGCGAGGAGCAGGACGAGCTCGCCGCCCGCTCGCACCAGCTCATGGCCGCCGCCTACGACCGCGGGTTCTTCGACGACCTGGTGACGCCGTTCCTCGGGCTGGCCCGCGACAACAACCTGCGCCCGGACTCCAGCGTCGAGAAGCTGGCGAAGCTCAAGCCGGTGTTCGGCACGGGCGACCCCGACGCCACGATGACCGCGGGCAACTCGACCCCGCTCACCGACGGCGCCTCGGCCGTGCTGCTGGCCTCCGACGAGTGGGCCGACGCCAAGGGGCTGCCGGTGCTGGCGCACCTCGTCGACGCGCAGACCGCCGCCGTCGACTACGTGCACGGCGGCGAGGGGCTGCTCATGGCGCCGGTCTACGCCGTCCCGGTGCTGCTGGCCCGCAACGGGCTGACCCTGCAGGACTTCGACTTCTACGAGATCCACGAGGCGTTCGCCTCGACGGTGCTCGCGACGATGAAGGCCTGGGAGGACCCGGCCTACTGCAAGGAGAAGCTGGGCCTGGACGCCCCGCTGGGCTCGATCGACCGGACCAAGCTCAACGTCAACGGCTCGTCCCTGGCGGCGGGGCACCCGTTCGCCGCGACCGGCGGCCGGATCGTCGCCCAGCTGGCCAAGCAGCTGCACGAGGCGGGCCCCGGCAAGCGTGGCCTGATCTCCATCTGCGCCGCCGGCGGCCAGGGCGTCGTCGCCATCCTCGAGTCCTGACCTCGCGCACTCGCCGGCTCCACCCGCACGACCGGACGTGCAGCCGCGCCACGGCCCGGCTGCACGTCCGCTCGGGTGGCCGCAGCGGTGGGCAGGCGCTCCCGATCCCCTTCCTGGAGGCACTGAACAATGGCTGACTGGTACACGAACTTCGCCAATTCCGGCTTCGGCACCACGATCACCAAGCAGCTCGGCCTGCCGCGGCCGGCGGAGCTGCGCCGCTACGAGCCCGGGCAGCCGCTGCTGCCGGGGCCGGTGGTGGTCGGCTCCGCCGGCCAGGGCCGGCTGCGCGACACGGTCACCGCCGTCCTCCGGGACGCCGGGGTGACGGTGCAGTCGCCGGTCACCGCCGACGGCGGCACCGACGGCGAGAAGCTCGGCGCGGTCGTCCTCGACGCGACGGGGCTGACCGGGCCGGCCGACCTGGCCAGCGCACACGACTTCCTGGCCCCGGCGATCAAGCGGCTGCGCGCCTCCGGCCGGGTGCTGGTCCTGGCCGACCCGCCGTCGGACGCCGGCTCCCCGGCGCAGGCGGCGGCCCGCCAGGCGGTGGACGGACTGGTCCGCTCCATCGGCAAGGAGCTGCTGAACGGGTCGACGGCCAACGCCCTGTTCGTCCCCGAGGGCGCCGAGGCGTCGCTGGCGAGCTCGCTGCGGTTCTTCCTCTCCGGCCGCTCGGCCTACGTCGACGGGCAGCTGCTCACCGTCTCGCCGGCCGACGTCCCGGCCAACCCCGACGAGGAGAAGCCGCTGGCCGGCAAGGTCGCCGTCGTCACCGGCGCCGCGCGTGGCATCGGCGCGGCGATCGCGAAGGTGCTCTCCCGGGACGGCGCCCACGTGGTGGCCGTCGACGTCCCGGCCGCGGGGGAGCAGCTGGCGAAGGTCGCGAACGAGATCGGCGGCACGGCCGTGGCGCTGGACATCACCGCCGAGGACGCCGGCCCGCGGCTGGTGCAGCAGCTCGTCGCGCGGCACGGCGGGGTCGACGTCGTCGTGCACAACGCCGGGATCACCCGCGACAAGCTGCTGGTCAACATGGACGCCGCGCGCTGGAACTCGGTGATGGCGGTGAACCTGCAGGCGCAGCTGGACATCACCCAGGCGCTGCTGGACGCCGAGGGCGCGCTCAGGCCCGGCGCCCGCGTCGTCTGCGTGTCCTCGCAGTCGGGCATCGCGGGCAACCGTGGCCAGACCAACTACGCGGCGAGCAAGGCCGGCGTCATCGGCATGGTGCGCGCCTGGGCGCCGGAGTTCGCCGGCCGGAACGCCACGATCAACGCTGTCGCGCCGGGCTTCATCGTCACCGAGATGACGGCGAAGATGCCCTTCGGCACCCGGGAGATCGGCTCGCGGATCAACTCGCTGCAGCAGGGCGGGCTGCCGGTCGACGTCGCCGAGACGATCGCCTGGCTGTCGCAGCCGGCCAGCGCCGGGGTCAACGGGCAGACCGTGCGGGTCTGCGGCCAGTCGATGCTGGGGGCCTGAGGTGGCGACGACGGAGTTCGACGGGCCGCCGAACATGGCGGCGCTGTTCGCGAAGGCGGCGCTCACCGCGCGCGGCCGGGGCGGGGAGCTGCCGAACACCCGGCTGGCGCGCACCGGGGTGGCGGTGGACGGCGCGCACCTCGCCGACTACGCGCGCGTCTGCGGGTTCCCGCTGACGGACTCGCTGCCGGCGACCTACCCGCACGTGCTCACCTTCCCGCTGCAGACGGCGCTGATGACCGACCGCGCGTTCCCGCTCGCCCTGCCCGGGCTGGTGCACGTGCGCAACCGGATCGACGTGCTGCGGCCGGTCGGCGTCACCGAGGAGCTCGACCTCGAGGTGTGGGCGGAGCGGTTCGCCCGCCATCCACGCGGGGCGACGGTCGACCTGTGCGCGTCGGTCTCGGCCGGCGGCGAGGAGGTCTGGCGGAGCCGCTCGACGTACCTGGCGCGGGGAGCCAGCGCTCCCGAGGGTGCACCGGAAAGCGATGTGACGGTAGCGGTGGGGGACCTGGAGCGCCCGGTCGCCACCTGGCGGGTCCCGGCCGACGCCGGCCGCCGGTACGCCACGGTCTCCGGCGACGTGAACCCGATCCACCTCTCGGGGCTCACCGCGAAGGCGTTCGGCTTCAAGCGGGCGATCGCGCACGGCATGTGGGTGAAGGCCCGCGTGCTGGCGGCGGTGGGCAACCGGCTGCCCGAGGCGTTCGGCGTCGACGTCGCCTTCCGCAAGCCGCTGTTCCTGCCCTCGACGGTCACCCTCGCCACCGCGCAGGCCGACGGCGGCTGGGATGCTGCCGTCCGCAACGCGAACTCCGGCACCGAACACCTGGTCGGGACCATCCGTCCGCGCTGACCAGGGGCTCTTTCCGTCGTCGATCATCGGCGAATGGCCGGTCGACACGCCGGTGACGGCCACCAGATGCCGATGATCAACGGGCTGCACTGACAGGAGAACCCGCATGGCCGTGTCGTTCGAGCTCACCGAGGACCAGGTCGAGCTGCAGAAGTGGGTGCACGAGTTCGCCGCGACCGTCGTCCGCCCGGCGGCCGCCGAGTACGACGAGCGGGAGGCCTTCCCCTGGGAGGTGCTGCAGGAAGCGGCGAAGATCGGGCTCTACTCGCTCGACTTCTTCGCCACCCAGTGGTTCGACGAATCCGGCCTCGGCATCCCGCTCACCATGGAGGAGCTCTTCTGGGGTGACGCCGGCATCGGGCTGGCGATCGTCGGCACCACGCTGGCCGCGGCCTCGGTGCGTGCGAACGGCACCGACGAGCAGGTCGGCCAGTGGATCCCGGCCATGTTCGGCACGGAAGCCCAGCCGAAGGTCGCCGCCTTCTGCTCCTCGGAGCCCGACGCCGGGTCCGACGTCGGCGCCATGCGGACGCGGGCGGTCTACGACGAGGCGACCGACGAGTGGGTGCTGACCGGCACCAAGACCTGGGCGACCAACGGCGGGATCGCCGACATCCACGTGGTCACCGCCGTCGTGGACCCCGAGCTCAAGGCGCGCGGGCACGCCAGCTTCGTCGTCCCGCCGGGCACGAAGGGCATCAGCCAGGGGCAGAAGTTCCTGAAGCACGGCATCCGCGCCTCGCACACCGCTGAGGTCGTCCTCGACGAGTGCCGCATCCCCGGTGACTGCCTGCTCGGCGGGCGGGAGAGGCTGGAGGAGCGCCTCGCCCGTGCCCGCGAGGGCGCGAAGAGCGGGCGCACCCAGCCCTCGATGGCCACTTTCGAGCGCACCCGGCCGGCGGTCGGCGCGCAGGCCGTCGGGGTGGCGCGGGCCGCCTACGACTACGCGCTTGACTACGCGAAGCAGCGGGTGCAGTTCGGCCGGCCGATCATCGAGAACCAGGCGATCGCCTTCCAGCTCGCCGACATGCGGACGCGGATCGACGCCGCCCGCCTGCTCGTCTGGCGGGCCGCGTGGATGGCGCGCAACGGGCAGCAGTTCACCGCGGCCGAGGGCTCGATGTCCAAGCTCGTCGCCGGGGAGACCGCGGTGCGGGTCACCGAGCAGGCGATGCAGATCCTCGGCGGCAACGGCTACACCCGCGACTACCCCGTCGAGCGCATGGCGCGGGACGCGAAGATCTACACCATCTTCGAGGGGACCTCGGAGATCCAGCGCCTGGTCATCGCCCGCACGATCTCCGGCGTGCAGATCCGGTGACGCGAGTCGCCGCCCCGGCAGGGTGGTGACGACGGCGTCGGGCACCCGCCGGGCGCCCGACGAGCGTCCCGTGACCTGACAACCCGCCGGACGGCGTTCGGCACAGTTTCGACTGCATCCACGAGCGCGTCGGCCGGTCGTCGGCGATCCAGGATCACGAACGGGTAACGCGCAGGCACGCCCGTGCCAGGCGGCGTTGCGCCACCGGAGCGCCGGAGTGCGCGTGGTCCCGTGCTCCGTCGCCCGGCTCCGGGCGTCCGCGCCCGGCGTCCCGGGTTCGATCATCACGGGGGTCGGCGTGCGTTCCACGTCTCCATCTCGTCGTGCCCTGGGCCTCGTGGCCGTCGGTGCGATGGGCCTCTCCACGACAGTTCTCGCGGTCGGCGGCGTCGCGCAGGCGGACCTGCCCACCGACATCTCCTGGGGCACCACGTCGGCGTCGACGATGACGGAGCCCATCCCGGCCGGCGTGTGCGCCGTCGACTGGGTGGTGTCGGGGGCGTCCGGTGGCGGCGGCAACCACAGCAACGGCGGTTTGGGTGGGCGCGTCGAGGCCCGCCTGCCCGCGACCCCCGGCCAGGTCTTCGAACTGGTGGCCGGCCAGAGCGGCGCCCCGTTCGACATCCCGGGATTCGAGGGACTAGGCGGCGGCAGCGGCGGTCAGCCCAGTGGTGGCAACGGTCACTTCGGCGGTGGCGGCGGCGGGCGCAGCGCACTCCTCCTCGACGGCTCGCCGCTGATCATCGCCGGCGGCGGCGGTGGTGGCGGCTACTACGTCGGCGGGGGGAACGCCGGCCCGGTCGGCGTGAAGGGCGTCGACGAGTCGGCGGGCGTCCTCGGCGGCACCGGCGGCACGGCCTCGGCGCCCGGCGCCGGCGGCGCGTCCGGCTGGAGCTCCGGGACGGGCGGCGACGGCATCGGCGGGGTCGGTGGTGCGGCCACGGGCCACAATGCGGGCGGTGGTGGCGGCGGCCTCTACGGCGGCGGCGCCGGGGGCAGCGACGGTGAGGACGGCGCCGGTGGCGGTGGTGGCTCGAATCTGGCGCCCGAGACGGCCACGGTGAACGGTGTCAGTGAGATCGGCGGCAACGGCTCGGTCAGCGGAAACTACGTCGACTGCCCCGCGCCGAACGCTCCGACGCTGACGGCCCTGACCGCGGGCGACGGCTCGGCCACGGTCGCCTTCACCCCCGGCACCGACACGGGGACGGCGGTCACCGGTTGGGAGTACCGGGTGGACAAGGACGCCTGGGCACCGTTGACCACGACCTCGACCAAGGATGGCGCGCGTACCGGCACGGTCCCGGGTCTGACCAACGGCACGCCGGCGATCGTGGTCGTGCGCGCCACCAGTGGTCGGGGACCGGGCGCGATCAGCAACGCGCTGACCGTCACGCCGTCCGCCCCGGTCACGAGCACCCCGCCGGCTCCGGAGCCGACCCCGGAGGAGAAGGCGGACACCCCCCGGGTGCCGGCCACGGTCCCCACCACGTCGCTGACCCTGACCACCGACAAGGGTGACATCACCAGCGCCGCCCCGGGCGACGAGCTGGTCGTCATCGGCACGGGCTTCCGGCCGAACTCGACGGTGGCCATCGTCATCTACTCCGAGCCGCGGCTGCTGGGGACCGCGACCACCGATGGCAACGGCGACTTCCGCACGGCGGTGACCGTGCCGGCCGATCTCGCGGCGGGCCAGCACAGCCTGGTGGCTTCCGGCTTCGCGCCGGACGGCACGGAGCGCTTCCTCCGCCTGGACGTCACCGTCGCCGCACCCGCCGAGGACGAGACGACGGCGCCCACCGGCGCCGGCACCACGCTGGCCTCCACCGGTGCCGACATCGCCGTGCCGGTGGTGGGCGGACTGGTGGCGCTCGCCGCGGGTGGCGCGCTGCTGCGTGCCGCCCGCCGTCGCGCCGCCTGATCCGTACGGCCGCACGACGCATCTGGGGCCCGGGTCCCGCCCTCACCGGCGGGCCCGGGCCTCCGGCGTCCCACGGCGCGTCGGATCACGCTGAGCACCTGTTCCGTCACTTAACATCTGGCGAGGCGCGCCACGGGCGTGCACGCAGGCCGACGACCGGGGGCACGGTATGGCGGACCCGGACCGGGGACGGCGCGAGGACGACACCCGTCCCACGCAGCGGTGGGACCGCGTCGCCGAGCCCGACGTGGTGCCGGTGCTCGGTCGCCCGCCCGTACCGCCGGTATCCAGTCGCGCCGCCGCGCCGCGGTACGGCGCGCGCCCGGCCGGGGGTGGCAGCCCGGCGGGCACCGTCGCCGACGCCCCTTCGGCCGAACGCCCGTGGGACGACGGGCCGTGGGACGAGCACTGGGACCAGCTCGTCTCGGACGACGGGTCCTGGGACGACATCCCCTCGGACGGCGGCACCTCGGTCGATGGCTCCTGGGACGACCAGTCGTGGGACGACCCGTCGTGGGACGACGACGGCGAGGAGCCGGCCGGCGGCCCCCGGCGCCGCGAACCGCGGTGGCAGGTGGTGTCCCGCGGCATCGGCGAGCTGTTCGTGACGGCCGGTCTGGTGCTGCTCCTGTTCGTCGTCTACGAGGTGTACGTCACCGACCTGCTCACCGACCGCCGGCAGGGCCAGCTCAGCGCCGAGCTGCAGGAGCGCTGGGAGGACGCCCCCGCCGACGCCGGCCTGGTCCAGGTGGAGATCGGGGACGCGTTCGGCGTCCTGCGGATCCCGCGGCTGGGCGAGGACTACGCGCGCGTCATCCTCGAGGGGACCACCGAGAACGAGCTCTCGCAGGGCCCGGGCCACTACGCCGACACGGCGATGCCCGGTGAGCCCGGCAACGTCGCGCTGGCCGGCCACCGCGTGGGCAAGGGCTCGCCCTTCCTGGAGCTGGACGCGATGCGCGCCGGCGACCCGATCGTCGTGGAGACCGCCGACACCTGGTTCGTGTACCGGGTGCTGGGCGACCCGGCGACCGGCGACGTCGACGCCGACCCCAGCGGGATCCCCGGCATGCAGATCGTCAGCCCGAGCGACGTCTCGGTCATCGCCCCGACGCCGAACGCCGATGTCGCCGTCGGGCCGACGGGCTCCTACCTCACGCTCACGACCTGCCACCCGCGGTTCTCCGCGAAGCAGCGGCTGATCATCCACGCGGAGCTCGACGGCGCGGGCATCCCCAAGGCGGAGATGCCCGACGGCCCGCCGGCGTTGCGCGAGAGCTGACCGAGGAGGCTGCGATGTACGGCTGGATCTGGCGTTCCCTGCCCGGCGGGAGGGGCGCGAAGACGCTGGAGGCGCTGGTGCTGGCGCTCGCCGTCTGCGCCCTGCTGCTCTTCGTCGTCTTCCCCTGGGTGGAGCCGCAGCTGCCCTGGAACGACGTCACCGTCGACGGCTGACCCGGCTCACCCCCGGTCGAGCGCGCTCAGCACGGCGTCGAGCACCCGGGTCGCGCCGAAGCGGACGACGTCGTCGCTGACCAGCCCGGTCTCCGCCGCGGCGGACCCGACCGCGGCCCGGGCGTCGGCGTCGTCCAGCCCGGCGGTGTTCAGCGCGACGGCGGCGACCCGCGCGGGGCGCACCCACCCGGCGGCCTGCTCGTAGCCGCGCACGATCTCGCCCAGCGACGGGAGCGCGGTGCCCGGGTAGTCGGCGATCGCGGTGCGCCCGGCCCGGTGGCACAGCACCAGCGCGTCCGCCGAGGAGCCGTGCAGCAGGCCGAGCGTCACCCCCGAGTAGGCCGGGTGGTGGATCGAGCCCTGGCCCTCCAGCCAGAGCAGATCACCACGGGTCGCCCCCTCGCGCACCAGCCGGTCGGCGGCGCCGGCGACGAAGTCGGAGATCACGTGGTCCACCGCCATGCCCCACCCCGAGATGGCGACCCCGGTCTGCCCGGTGGCCACGAACACCGAGCGCAGCCCGCGGTCCCGCGCGGCCTGGTCGAGCTCCAGGACGACGCTCATCTTCCCGATCGCGCAGTCCGAGCCCACCGTGTGCACGACCCGGGCCCCGACCGGCCCGGTAAGCGGCACCCCGAGGTCGTCCGGCACCGCCCGCAGGTCCCGGATCCGGACCCCGGCCGCCCGGGCGGCCGCCGCCAGTTCAGGATCGGCGCCCAGATCCGTGTGCAGCCCCGCCTCGACGTGCATCCTCAGGCGCAGCGCCGCGAGCAGCGTCCGCCGCCAGGTGTCGGTCAGCCGGCCCCCGAGCGGGGCCACGCCGAGCAGCACCGTCGTCGCGCCGAGCTCCCGGGCCGCCGCGACGTCGGCGACGACCGGCACGGGGCGGGCGCAGAACGGGACGACGTCCACCGCCCGCTGCCCGGCGTGGACGTCGTCGATCACGCACACGACCTCGCGGGCGCCGTAGCGCAGCACCCCGTGGGCGGTCTTGGCGTAGGACTCCGCGAGCTGGCCACCGGTGAGGACGGCGAGCCGTTCGGCGCTCACGCCGCATCCTCCGCGACGAGCCCGAGCCCCGGTGCGTCCGGCAGCACCAGCCGCCCGTCCCGCAAGCCCAGGCCGGTGAACGGCTCGTCGCTGATCAGCAGGTGGCCGTCCAGGTCGACCAGATCGGCGAGGGGGCCCAGCTGGGCGGCCTGCGCGATGCCGAGCTGCGACTCGATCATGCAGCCGAGCATCACCCGCAGGTCCAGCGCGGCCGCCGCGGCGATCATGCGGTGGGCCTCGCGGATGCCGCCGCACTTGGCCAGCTTCACCACGATGCCGTCCGCGTAACCGGCGACGCCGGCCACCGAGGCCAGGTCCTTGCAGCCCTCGTCGACGAAGACCGGGAGCCGGCCGGGCAACTCGCGGTAGCGGGCGAACGAGTCCAGGTCGGCTGCCGGGAACGGCTGCTCGATCATCTCGACCCCCAGCTCGCGCAGCCGCGGCAGGAGGTCGCGGGCCTGGTCGAGGGTCCAGCCCTCGTTGCCGTCGATCCGCAGCGGGGCGTCGGTGACCGACCGGATCGCCTCCAGCCGGGCGAGGTCCTCCGGCCCGCCCACCTTCACCTTGTAGACGGCGAAGCCGGGGGCGCGCCGGACCCGGGCGGCGGTCTCGGCCACGGTCGTGATCCCGATGGTGAAGCTCGTCGGCGGGAGCACCCCGTCCAGCCCCAGCAACCGCCAGACCGGCAGGCCGTAGCGGCGGCCCACCCAGTCGTGCACCGCCCCGTCGAGGGCCATCTTCGCGCCCTGCGGGCCGTCCCAGGCGCGCAGCCGGCGGGCGATGCCCTCCAGGTCGCGCAGGTCGTCGCCGAGCAGCGCGCGCCCGTCCGCGGCGACGGCGTCGGCCATCGCGGGCACCGACTCGCCCCAGTAGGCCACCGGCGCGCCCTCGCCGTACCCGCGGACGCTCCCGTCGGCGAGCCCGACCACGAGCACCTCCTCGGTGTCCACCGACGAGCGGGCGATGGTGAACGTGTCGCGCAGGCGCAGTGTCAGGCGACGGCAGGTGAGTTCCACGGGGTGAGTCTGGCGGGCCACGGCCGGGATGTCTCGAACAGGCAACGATCCTGCTCAGCGGTCGGTTCGGGTTGTCGGCCGGCAGCGACGGGGTCAAGGTCGGAGGTGGACGACCTGCCCCGACCCCGGAGGTTCCCGTGCGCACCACCCGACTCCTGTCCCTGGGCGCCGTCGGCGCGCTCGCCCTCTCCGCCTGCGGCGGCGGTGGGGAGAGCGTCGACACCGGTGGCGGCGGTGGCGGCGGGGACAACGTGCTCGTGGCCGCGGTGAGCGCGCAGCCCGACAAGCTCGACCCGCACACGACGACGGCCTACCCGGCGTTCCAGATCCTGGAGAACGTCTACGACACCCTCGTCGTCCCGGCCGCCGACGACCTGACGATGGAGCCCAGCCTGGCCGAGAGCTGGGAGACCAGCGAGGACGGGCTGACCTGGACGTTCACCCTCCGCGAGGGCGTCACGTTCCACGACGGCAGCGAGTTCGACGCCGCCGACGTCGTCTACTCGTACAACCGGATCATCGACGAGGAGCTCGCCAACTCGTACCGGTTCGCCAACGTGGAGTCGGTCGAGGCGGCCGATCCGCAGACCGTCGAGATCACCGTCAGCCAGCCGACGCCCAACCTGCCGGCGCTGATCGGCGGCTTCAAGGGCATGGCGATCCTGCCCGAGGGCGCGGCCGAGGAGTTCGACCTCAACACCGAGGCGGTCGGCACCGGCCCGTTCCAGCTGGAGAGCTCGGACGCGAGCAGCACGGTGCTGACCCGGTTCGACGAGTACTGGGGCCAGGAGCCCACGCTCGACGGGGTCGAGTTCCGCTACATCACCGAGCCGGCCGCGGCGCTCACCGCGCTGCAGAACGGCGAGGTGCAGTGGACCGACAACATCCCGCCGCAGCAGATCGAGTCGCTGGAGGGCGACGACGCCGTCGAGCTGGCCACCACGCCCAGCGTCGACTACTGGTACATGAGCATGAACTACGACCGGGAGCCCTTCGGCAACCCGCAGGTGCGGCAGGCGATCGCCACCGCCATCGACCGCGCCGCGGTCACCGAGGCGGCCCGGTTCGGGGCGGCGCAGCCCAACCAGACCGCCATCCCCGAGGACAGCTTCTACTACTACGACTACGCCCCGTTCGAGCCGAGCGCCGAGGAGGCGCAGGCGCTGCTGGAGCAGGCCGGCGTCCAGGCGCCCATCACGATGGGCCTGATGGTCACCGACGAGTTCCCCGAGACCGTCACCGCCGCGCAGGTCATCGCCAGCCAGCTGCAGCCGATCGGGATCAACGTGGACGTCCAGACCGTGGACTTCGCGACCTGGCTGGACCGGCAGAGCCAGGGCGACTTCGACGCCTTCATGCTCGGCTGGCTGGGCAACATCGACCCGTTCGACTACTACCACTCGCAGCACATCACCGACGGCTCGAACAACTACCAGGGCTACAGCAACCCCGAGGTGGACCGGCTGCTCACCGAGGCGTCGACGGAGACCGACGAGGACACCCGCAAGGACCTCTACGACCAGGCGGCGCAGCTCATCGTCGACGACGTCTCCTACGTGTACCTCTACAACCCTGACGTCGTGCAGGCCTGGGCGCCGGGGCTGTCCGGGTACGAGATCCGCGCCGACAAGGCGATCAACTTCGAAGGCGTGGAGTTGCCCTGACCGGCTACGTCCTCCGGCGGATCGGCCAGTCGGCGGTCGTCCTCGCCGGAGTGAGCGTCATCGTGTTCGGCCTGGTGCACCTCGTACCGGGCGATCCGGTGCGGCTCGCCCTGGGCACCCGCTTCTCGCAGCAGAGCTACGACGCCCTCCGCGAGCGGTCGGGGCTGGACCAGCCGCTGGTCGAGCAGTTCTTCGGCTGGTTCGGCCGGGCCCTGACCGGGGACCTGGGGGTCAGCTTCCGCAGCGGCGAGACGGTGACCTCCCAGATCGCCGAGCGGCTGCCGGCCACGTTGACGCTGGCGATCGCCGCGATCCTGGTCGCCCTGCTCATCGCCATCCCGCTGGGCACGATCTCGGCGCTGCGCCCGCGCTCGCTCGTCGACCGGGTCGCCACCGTGATCAGCCAGTTCGGCATCTCGGTGCCCGACTTCTGGATGGGGATCGTGCTGATCCTGGTCTTCGCCGGGACGCTGGGCTGGCTGCCCTCGGGCGGGTACGTGCCGCTCAGCGAGGACCCCGGAGCCTGGTTCCAGCGGCTGCTCATGCCGGCGTTGGTGACCGGCGTGGTCTCCGGTTCGGTGATCACCCGGTTCGTCCGGTCCAGCATGCTGGAGGCCCTGGGCGCCGACCACGTGCGGACGGCGCAGGCCAAGGGGCTGCCGCAGCGGCAGGTCTTCTCCTGGCACGTGCTCCGCAACGCCCTGCTGCCACTGGTCACGGTGACCGGCGTGCAGCTGGCCTACCTGCTGTCGGGGGTGGTCGTCGTGGAGATCGTCTTCTCCTGGCCGGGGCTGGGTCAGCTGGCCCTGCAGGCGGTGCAGGCCCGCGACTACCCGGTGCTGCAGGGCGCCATCCTGCTGTTCGCGCTGGTCTTCCTGGTGATCAACCTCGTCGTCGACCTCCTCTACACCGCCATCGACCCGCGGATCCGCCGATGAGCATCCAGCCGACCCCCGGGCCGCCGCCCTACCAGGAGCCGAGCGGCGAGCGCCGCCCGGAGGCCCCCGAGGAGCCCCCGGGCGGATCGCCGCAGCGGGAGTCGCGGTCGGCGCCGCCCACGCTGCGCCCGGCCCGCCCGCGCTGGCGGGAGACGCTCGGCCTGCTGGCGCGCAACCCGACGGCGGCAATCGCCTCGGTGGTCCTGCTGCTGATCGTGGTCGTGGCCTTCTTCGACGACACGTTCGCCCCGGAGGGGGCCAACGAGATCTCGGTGACCGACCGGCTCCAGTCGCCCAGCTGGGAGCACCCGTTCGGCACCGACGACCTCGGCCGGGACATCCTCAGCCGGGTCATCCTCGGCGCCTCGGTGTCGCTGCGGGTGGGCTTCCTCGCCGTCGGCTTCGCGCTCGTCGTCGGCACCCTGATCGGCCTGCTCGCCGGCTACTACGGCAAGTGGGTCGACGACGTCCTGATGCGGTTCATGGACATGCTCTTCGCGTTCCCCGCCGTGCTGCTGGCGATCGCCGTCCTCGCCGTCCGCGGACCCGGGTCGGGCAACACCGCGCTGGCGATCGGGATCGTCTACACGCCGATCTTCGCCCGGGTCACCCGCGCGAGCGTGCTGGGCGTGCGCGAGGAGGTCTACGTGCGGGCGTCGCGGTCGGTGGGGGCCTCGGACTGGCGGATCCTCACCCGGCACATCCTGCCGAACGCCGCGCCGCCGATCATCGTGCAGACCTCGATCAGCCTGGCGTTCGCGGTGCTGGCCGAGGCGGCGCTGTCGTTCCTCGGTCTGGGCACCCAGCCGCCCAACCCCTCGTGGGGGCTGATGCTGGCCGAGGGACGCGGCTACATCGACCTGGCCTGGTGGCTGGCGTTCTTCCCGGGGATGGCGATCTTCCTGACCGTGCTCTGCTTCAACCTGCTCGGCGACGGGCTCCGCGACGCGCTGGACCCGCGGCAGCGCACCCTGATGGCCGGGGGTGGCAAGTGAGCGGCGAGCCGGTGCTGGAGGTCGAGGACCTGCGGGTGCGGCTGCGCACCCCGCGCGGGCCGGCCGACGTCGTCAACGGGCTGAGCTACACCGTCGGCGCGGGGGAGACGGTCGCCGTGGTCGGGGAGTCCGGCAGCGGCAAGAGCGTCTCGGTGCTGGCGCTGCTCGGCCTGCTCCCCGCCCGGGTGGCGACGGTGACCGGCCGGGCGCTGCTGCAGGGCGAGGACCTGCTGACCATGTCACCCGAGCGGCTGCGCCAGGTGCGCGGCCCGGGCGCCGGCATGGTGTTCCAGGACCCGATGACCTCGCTGAACCCGGTGCTCACCATCGGCCGGCAGCTGGTCGAGGGCATCCGGGCGCACGGCGACGTCTCCAAGGCCGACGCCCGGACCCGCGCGGCGGACCTGCTCCGCGAGGTCGGCCTGCCCGATCCCGAGAAGGCGCTGGACCGCTACCCGCACGAGCTGTCGGGCGGCATGCGCCAGCGGGTGGTCATCGCGATCGCGCTGAGCAACTCCCCGTCGCTGCTGATCGCCGACGAGGCGACCACCGCGCTCGACGTCACGGTGCAGGCGCAGATCATCGACCTGGTCGAGAAGCTGCAGGCCGAGCACGGCACCGGCGTCATCTGGATCACCCACGACCTCGGTGTGGTCGCCGGGATCGCCGACCGGGTGCTGGTCATGTACGGCGGCCGGTGCGTGGAGGACGGCACTGTCGACGACGTCCTGGAGCGCCCGGCACACCCCTACACCCGTGGGCTGCTGGGCTCGCTGCCCGACCTGGCCGCACCGGTGGGCCCCGACGGCGAGGTGCCCGAGCTGACCGCGATCCCGGGTCTGCCGCCGCCCCCCACCGACCTGCCGCCGGGCTGCGTGTTCTGGCCGCGCTGCCCGGTGCGGGCCGATCCGCGCTGCGAGACGGAGCAGCCGCCGCTGGCGGTCGTCTCCCGCGCCGCGGCCGGCGGGCCGGCGGGCGCGACCGCGTCGAGCGCCTACGCCGGCGAAGGGTCGGGGAAGGGCGCGGGGCTGCCGCACCGCGCGGCCACCTGGTGCACCGAGGGCACGGACGGGGGGAGCCCGGCATGAGCGAGGACGTGCTGGTCTCCGCCCGCGGCCTGGAGGTGCACTTCCCCGTCGGGGGCGGCGGCCTGCGCCGGGCGCCCGCGAGCGTGCTGCGCGCCGTCGACGGCGTCGACCTGGACATCCTGCGCGGCGAGACCCTGGGCCTGGTGGGGGAGTCCGGCTGCGGGAAGTCGACGCTGGGCAACGCGCTGCTGCGGCTGGTGCCGCCGACCGGGGGGACGATCACCTTCGACGGCACCGACGTCACCTCGCTGGACCGCCGCGGTCTCAAGGAGATGCGCCGCCGGGCCGGAATGGTGTTCCAGGACCCGTTCGCCTCCCTCGACCCGCGGCGCACCGTGGCCCAGACGGTGAGCGAGCCGCTGGAGGTGCACGGCCTGCGCTCGGGCAAGCGCGAACGCGCGGCGCGGGTGGGCGAGCTGCTGGAGCTCGTGGGCCTGGACCCGGTGGTGGCCGGGCGCTACCCGCACGAGTTCTCCGGTGGGCAGCGCCAGCGCGTCGGCATCGCCCGGGCGCTGGCGGGGGAGCCGGACTTCCTGGTCTGCGACGAGGCGATCGCCTCCCTCGACGTGAGCGTGCAGGCCCAGGTGCTCAACCTGCTGCGCCGGCTGCAGCGGCAGCTGGGGCTCACCCTGCTGTTCATCTCCCACGACCTCTCCGCCGTCCGGCACATCTCCGACCGGATCGCGGTCATGTACCTGGGGCGGATCGTGGAGATCGGGCCCGCGGCCGCCGTGGGCAGCGAGCCGCAGATGCCGTACACGCAGGCGCTGCTGTCGGCGGTGCCCGTGCCGCACCCGGCGCAGGAGCGGGCGCGGGAGCGGATCGTGCTGCACGGCGACGTCCCCTCGCCCTCCGACGTCCCCTCGGGCTGCCGGTTCCGCACCCGCTGCCCGTACGTCTTCGAGCCGTGCGACGACGTCGACCCGGCGCTGCAGCCGGCCGGGTCGCCCGGCCAGCTGGCCGCATGCCACCTGCACGGCGTCGCCGGCACCCCGGTGACGAAGACCCCGGAGGGCGTCACCGCCGACCCCTGAGGGTCGGGGTCAGACGGCGGGGCCGACCAGCCGGGGGCGGGCCGCGGCGATCCCGACGGCCGTCTGACCCAGGACCACGACCAGCAGGAGCAGCAGCCCCGGGACCCACTCCCCGGTGGCCTCGTGCAGCAGGCCGACGCCCAGCGGGCCGGTGGCGGCCAGCAGGTAGCCCACGCTCTGCGCCGACGCGGACAGCCGGCCGGTCTGGGCGACGTCGCGGGTGCGCTGCAGGATCAGCGCCATGGCCAGCGGGAAGGCCGCTCCCGTGCCGATGCCGTAGAGCAGCGTCCACAGCAGCGGGGCCGCGGCCGGGGCCACGAGCAGCCCCACGATCGCCACGATCACCGGCACGGTGCCGACCAGCACCCACCCCTGCTGGCCGGGGCGCCGCGCGGCCAGCGGCGGGACCACCAGGGAGGCGGGGACGCCCAGCGCGGCGGCGAGCGCCAGCAGGCCGCCGGCCGCGACTGGGGAGACGCCGGCCTCGGCCTGGAGGATGTCGGCCAGCCAGGTCAGCATCGCGTAGAACGAGAGCGACTGGAGCCCGAAGAACAGCGTGACGGCCAGCGCCACCCGGTCGCGCAGCACCGCGGTGCGGGCGCCCGAGGGGGCGGGCGGCGGAGGGGGGACGTCGCGCCGAGCACGGGCGAGCGCGGCCACGGCGACCAGGGCGGCCAGCACCGGCACGCCCCACAGCAGCAGGCCGACCACGGCGCTGCCGGCCGCGGCGGCCAGCGGTTGCGCCAGCCCGGCCCCGATGCTGGCGGACGCCGCCATGGAGGCGACGATCATCCCCACGACCACCGCGCTGCGCGCGCCGTACTCCGCACGCGCGACCGCGGGCAGCAGCACGTTGGCGATGGCGATGCCCCCGGTGAGCAGCACGGTGCCCACGTAGAGCCCGGGCGTGGCGGCCAGTCGCAGCAGGATCCCGATCGCCAGGAGGGCGACGCCGAGCAGCACGGCGCGGTGCACGCCGACGCGGCCGGCGAGAGCGGGGGCGAACGGTGAGATGAGCCCGAAGCAGACCAGCGGCAGGGCGGTGACGACGGCGAGCGCGCCCGTGGAGAGCGACAGCTCGTCGCCGAGCTCCCCGAGGAGCGGGCCCACGGCGGCGAAGGGCGCGCGCAGGCAGAGCGCGACCAGGACCATCGCCACGGCCGGCAGGGCCAGCCGCCATGCGGGGCGGGTGCGGGTGCCGGTACCGGTCACGACCGGGAGCTGCGGCCGAGGTCGTGCTCGATCTGGGTGGCGGTCTCCAGCAGCGGCGGCACGTACTCGTCCTCCAGTTGCTCCAGCGAGGTGCGGCTGGCGCTGACCGAGAGGTTCACCGCGGCGACGACGGCGCCGCTGCGGTCGCGGACCGGTGCGGCGGCCGAGCGCAGCCCCTCCTCCAGCTCCTGGTCGACCATCGCGTAGCCCTGCGCCCGCACGGTGGCCAGCACGCGGCGCAGCTCCGCGGCGTCGGTGACGGTGCGCGAGGTCAGCGCGGGCAGCTCCGCCCGCGCCAGGTAGGCGTCGAGCTCCTCGTCGGGCAGGCCGGCGAGGAGGACCCGGCCCATGGACGTGGCGTGGGCCGGGAAGCGGGTGCCGACGGTGATCATCACGGTCATGATGCGCTTGGTGTGCACCCGCGCCACGTAGACGACGTCGTCGCCGTCGAGCACCGACAGGGAGGAGGACTCCTCGACCCGGGCGACCAGCGCCTCCAGGTGCGGCTGCGCGACCTCGGGCAGGGTGAGCCCGGACAGGTAGGAGTAGCCCAGCTCCAGGACCCGGGGGCGCAGCGAGAACTCCCGGCCGTCGGCGCGCACGTAGCCCAGCTGCACCAGCGTGAGCAGGAAGCGGCGGGCGGCCGCCCGGGTGAGCCCGGTGGCGCGGGCGACCTCGCTCAGCTGGAGCCTCGGGTGCTGGGCGTCGAAGGCGCGGATGACGGCGAGACCGCGGTCGAGGGACTGCACGAAGGTGCCGTCCCGGACGGGCACCGGCCGCTCGTCGGGCACGGAGGTCACGGCGCTCCTTCGGTCGGATCGGTGGTGAGCGGCATCACTGTACGGTGCGCATCGGGAACGCGCGTGCGGTATGCGCACGGATACGGCACGGTCACGACCGTTTGACGTGACAGCGCTCACGTGTCAGCGTTCCTTCGTTCACATCGCACACATGCGTTCGCATAGCGAACACATGTGACGCTCGGTCGTCATCGAAGGAGATCTCATGCGCCGCACCGTCGCTGCGTTCGTCACCGCGCCGCTGATGCTGGTCGCCGCCTGCGGCGGCTCCGACGAGGAGGCGGGCGGCACCACCGGTGGTGGCGAGGGCGGCGGGCTCGAGCAGGTGTCGGTCGGCGTCATCCCCATCGTCGACGTCGCGCCGATCTACCTCGGTGACCAGCAGGGCTTCTTCGAGGAGTGCGGCCTCGACCTGACCCTGGAGACCGGTCAGGGCGGCGCGGCCATCGTGCCCGCGGTCGTCAGCGGCCAGTCGCAGTTCGGCTTCAGCAACGTCACCTCGCTGCTGCTCGCCGCCAGCGAGGGCCTGCCGCTGCAGGTCGTCGCGAACGGCGTCGCCTCGACCGGTGAGCAGGGGGCCGACTTCGGCGCCGTCGTCACCACCCCGGACTCCGGCATCACCGGTGCCGCCGACCTCGCCGGCCGCACCGTGGCGGTCAACACGCTGAACAACATCGGGACGACGACGGTGCGCGAGTCGGTCCGGGCCGCCGGTGGCGACCCGGACAGCATCCAGTTCGTCGAGCTGCCGTTCCCGGAGATGCCGGCCGCCCTCGAGCAGGGCAACGTCGACGCCGCCTGGGTGGTGGAGCCCTTCCTGGCCCTGTCGACCGGTGAGGGCGCCCAGGTCGTCACGTCGAACTTCGTCGACACCGCCGACGACCTCACCGTGGCCACGTACTTCACCAGCCAGCAGTACGCCCAGCAGAACCCCGAGGCCGTCGAGTGCTTCAGCGACGCGATGGCGCAGTCGCTGGAGTACGCCCAGGAGAACCCGGACGCCGTCCGCGAGATCCTCGGCGAGTACACCCAGATCGACCCGGCCGTCGCCGAGCAGATGACGCTGCCGGCGTGGCCGGCCGAGATC
The DNA here is from genome assembly GCF_054051175.1 of Blastococcus sp. SYSU DS0753. Taxonomy (NCBI): domain Bacteria; kingdom Bacillati; phylum Actinomycetota; class Actinomycetes; order Geodermatophilales; family Geodermatophilaceae; genus Blastococcus; species Blastococcus sp. SYSU DS0753. Next base: position 37,613 of record NZ_JBJHAT010000028.1, read on the forward strand.
AACCGCGACTCGGTGCAGACCCTGGCGGACCTCGCGGTCGAGGACGGGCTGCTCGACGAGGCGCCGGATCTGGACGCCCTGCTGCCGTGACCGGGTCGACCGCCACCCGGGCGTCGGCGGATCCCGCCGCCTCGCCGGCCCGCTCTCCGCAGGCGGGCCGGCGGCGGCAGGTGCCGGCCTGGGCCCTGGGGCTGCTGGGCCTGCTCGCGCTGATCGCGCTGGTCGAGATCGCGCCGCGGATCGGCCTGGTTCCGCGGCGCTGGTTCCCGCCGTCCTCGGAGATCGGCGCCGAGCTGCTCGTGCAGTTCGGCCGCCCGGAGTTCTGGACCGCGGTCCTGGACACCCTCGAGGGCTGGGCGATCGGCCTGGCGATCGCCGCGGTGGCCGGCGTGCTGCTCGGGCTGCTGCTCGGCACGTTCCGGTTCGCCCGCGAGTTCACCGCCTCCACCATCGAGTTCCTGCGCCCGATCCCGTCGGTGGCGCTGATCCCCATCGCCGTCCTGCTGTTCGGCAACGACCTGGAGAGCGAGCTGCTCCTGGTCGTCTACGCCTCCTTCTGGCAGATCCTCATCCAGGTCCTCTACGGCGTGCAGGACGTCGACCCGGTCGCGCAGGACACCGCGCGCGCCTACGGGCTGGGCCCCTGGGCGCGGGTGCGGCACGTCACCTGGCCCACCGCGCTGCCGTACGTGATGACCGGGCTGCGCCTCGGGGCCGCCGTGGCGCTGATCCTCGCGGTCACCGCCGAGCTCGTCATCGGCACCCCGGGCCTGGGGCAGCTGCTCAACAACGCGCAGAGCAGTGGCGCGGTGGCGGCCACCTACGCGATCGTCGTCGTCACCGGGATCCTCGGCGTGATCGTCAACCTGGTCTTCCGGGCCGTCGAACGGCGGGCGCTGTCGTGGCACCCGTCCCAGCGAGCGGAGGTGGCGGCATGAGCGTGCTGCGTCGCGTGGCGATGACCCTCGGCCTGCCGGTCATCCTGCTCACCGCCTGGTGGTTCGCCAGCGCCGGGAGCACCAACTTCTTCTTCCCGCCGCTGTCGGAGATCCTCGAGAGCCTGGTCGAGGAGTGGTTCGGCCCGCGCCTGGCCGCCGACGTCTGGCCGAGCCTCTACCGCCTGGCGGCCGGCTACGCCCTGGCCGTCGCGGTGTCCCTGGCCCTCGGCGTGCTCATCGGCACCTCCCGCACGGTGCGGGCGGTGACCGAGCCGGTGTTCGAGTTCTTCCGGGCCATCCCGCCGCCGGTGCTGGTGCCCATCTTCATCCTGCTGTTCGGCCTCGGCGACGGCATGAAGATCGTCGTCATCGCCTTCGGCTGCATGTGGCCGATCCTGCTGAACACCGTCGAGGGCGTGCGCGCCGTCGACGAGGTGCTCAGCGACACCGGCCGCGTGTACGGCCTCCGCGGCTGGTCACGGCTGCGCCGCCTGGTGCTGCCCAGCGCCAGCCCGCAGATCTTCGCCGGGCTCCGCCAGGGGCTCTCGGTCGCGATCATCCTCATGGTCATCAGCGAGCTCTTCGCCGCGACCAACGGGCTCGGCTACGCCGTCGTCCAGGCCCAGCGCAGCTTCGCCATCGCGGAGACCTGGGCGGGCATGCTCATGCTCGGCCTGCTCGGCTTCCTGCTGGCCCTGCTGTTCCGGATCGTCGAGAGCCGGCAGCTCGCCTGGTACCACGGCCTGCGCCGCGCCCAGCGCTCCTCCTGACCTCCTTCACCACCTGGAAGGTTCCCCATGCTCGACGTCCGCGGCATCAAGAAGGTCTACGAGAGCAAGGACCGCACGGTCGAGGCCGTCCGCGACCTCACGTTCACCCTCCCGGCCGGGGAGCTCGCCTGCCTGGTCGGGCCCTCCGGCTGCGGCAAGACCACGCTGCTGAAGATCATGTCCGGCCTGCTGGAGCCGACGTCCGGCGAGGTCCGCATGGAGGGCGAGGTCGTCAACGGCCCCCCGCCGGGGATGGCCGTGGTCTTCCAGGAGTACGGGCGCAGCCTCTTCCCGTGGATGACGGTGCGGGAGAACGTGGAGCTGCCGCTGAAGCAGAAGAAGCTGCCCGCCGCCCGCCGCAACGAGCTGGTGGAGGAGTCCCTGGCCGCCGTCGGCCTGGCCGAGGCGCACGCGGCCTACCCGTGGCAGCTCTCCGGCGGGATGCAGCAGCGCGTGGCCATCGCCCGCGCGGTCGCCTACGAGCCGCACGTGCTGCTCATGGACGAGCCGTTCGCCGCCGTCGACGCGCAGACCCGCGCCGACCTCGAGGACCTCATCCGCGACCTGTGGCACAAGTTCGGCGTCACCACGCTGTTCGTCACCCACGACATCGACGAGGCGGTCTACCTCGGGCAGCGGGTGCTCATCCTGTCGAACTCGCCGACGGTCATCCGCGACGACCTGGTGATCGACCTGCCCGACGAGCGCGACCAGCTCACCACCCGCTCGTCCCCGCGGTTCGCCGAGCTCCGCGCGCGGGTCTACGAGCAGATCCACCGGCCCAAGGACGAGCCGGCCGAGGAGCCGGCGCAGCCGGTGGCCGCGAGTCCGGTGACCGGGCCCGCACCGGCCGCACCCGACCACTCGGGGTTCTGACCGCTCCCCGAGGGGCCCGGCGCGAGACGCGCGAAACGGGGCCCCGGCAGCTGCGCCGGGGCCCCGTTCGCCGTCTCTCGCGGGCTCAGCGGTTGGCGCGCTCCGCCTGGGCGAAGCCGGCGCGCATGAACCTGTCGATGTCGTGCCACGTCGGTGCGGCGCGGTTGACCACCCGCTCGCGCCCGGCGTGGTTCGTCATCCACGTCGTGGAGACCTCGGCGCCGATGATGTCGTCGACCGAGTGGCCGGCGTCCGGCACGAGCGTGAACCTCGCCTCGTTCCCCTCGGCCGTCGTCGTGTCGTAGACGAGCCGGCTCTGGTTGTACGGCAGCAGCGGGTCGGCCAGGCCGTGAAGCACCCACACCGGGATCTCCTCGCCCTCGATGTAGCTGCTCGGGTCCGCGGCCTCGGTCTCCTCCGGGCACGCCTGGATGCTCAGCTGGCCCGGGAACTCCTCGCCGGCGCAGTGGATCAGCAGGCTCTCCGGGGACGTCGGGGCATCGTGGGGGTAGATCCCCGGCTGCATCGGCAGGTCGTTCTCCGCGGCGAACGTGTCCATGGAGAGGAAGTCGGTCGGCGGGAAGAACGGCACGGCCACCTGCACGGCGCTGGAGGTGCCGTCGACGCCCGTCTCCCCGGGCAGCTGCTCGATGTCGCTCGTCGTCGCGGCGAACGCCGCCGACCAGCCGCCCGAGGAGTTGCCCATGAACGCGAAGCGGTCCGGGTCGAGGCCGTACTGCGCGGCGTTCTCCCGCAGGTAGCGGACGGCGGCCCGCACGTCGTAGCCCTGCTCGGGGAACCGGGCGTCGGCGCTGGAGCGCACGTTGATGGTGGCGACGGCGTAGCCGCGGCCGGTGAACTCCTCGACGACGTCGAGCGCCTGCTCGCCGGTCTTCACGTCGTTGCTGAACCACGCGGAACCGGAGTGCCAGACGACCAGCGGCAGGGCGTGCCGGCGGGGGGTGCCGGGGAGGTGCAGGTCGAGCAGGTTACCCGGGGTGGCCGGGCCGTAGGCGAGGTCGCTGATCACGGTCGGCTCGGGAGCGGGCGGTGCCGCCTGGGCGGGCGTGGCCAGGGCCAGCACGACGGTGGAGGCGGCGGCGAGGCCGCAGGCGGCGGTGATCGCGCCCTGTCGTCGGGGCGCACGTGCGGTGTGCTGCATGGGATCCGGACTCCATTCCTGGTGGCGACGTTGCCGGTGCGGAGCGTGGGTGGTGTGAGGCTAGGCACACCCTCGGCCGGACACGAGGAGCAGCTTCCACTCACTGGAAACCGGCTGGGCCCGGGCGATGCGGCGCCGCCGCGGGAGTCGAGCCTGTGTGCCGATCGGCAGATCGAGCCGCGCTTCCTGCCGGTCCGCGCACGGCGTCCGGCGCCGGGTCGGCGCGGTGGGCCGGGAGCGGGCATCCGGGATGACGCACTAGCCTCGACGGCGCCAGGAGGGCTCGCCTAGTGGCCGATGGCGGCGGTCTTGAAAACCGCTAAGAGGTAACCCCTCTTCGTGGGTTCGAATCCCACGCCCTCCGCGCTGCGGTGCCGCAGGGCGTCGTCACCTCGCCCCGGCACGTCTCCGCGCTGCCGCCTGACCTGCGGCGGATCCCACCCCGCACCCGATCGTCCCAGACAGTGGGACGCTGCCGGGTCGGATCCGGCGGTCCGGAAACTGTTTCGCAACGGTAAAGAGCCTGGTCGGATCCGTAGTCGCCCCCCGCGGGGTGCGGCCCCTGCGTAACCGGGCGGTGTCGATATGTAGACACACGTGCAGGCCGCATCTAACGTCCCGCTCGACCGTCCGCGAGCGGCCGCCGGTGGCCCCCCACCGTCCGGCTGGACGGTCTTCCTCCGAACGCAGGAGAACCATCCTTGAAGAGAGCTCTGGCCGTCGTCGCCGGTGCCGCCCTGGTCATGGCGGTTCCCGTGACGGCTTCCGCCGCACCCCCCGCAGAAGACGCCCCCGCGACCCCGCAGCGCGCCCACGACCTGCCCAACCCGCTCGCCGAGACGCAGCAGGCGCTGCGTGCCGAGGCACTCGAGCAGGTGCTCACCGGGCAGGCCACGCCGCGCGGCAACAACAAGGTGGTCGAGGTCGCTCGGGGCCGCTACGTCGAGCTGGCCCAGGAGGACAGCGACGCGATCTGGACCGTCCTCGGCGAGTTCAGCGACCTGCCGCACAACTCGATCCCGGAGCCCAAGCGGTCGGTGGACAACACCACCATCTGGACCCCGGACTTCTCGCAGGGCTACTTCGACACCCTGCTGTACAGCTCCGAGCCGGGCGTCAACTCGGTGGCCAACTTCTACGAGCAGCTCTCCTCGGGCCGCTACACCGTGACCGGCGAGGTCGAGGACTGGGTGCAGGTGCCCGGCACCGGCGCCTCCTACGGCGACAACGACCTGGGCGACAGCGCCGTCTGGGGCTTCATCAACGACTCGGTCAACACCTGGTACGCCAACCAGCTGGCCGCCGGCAAGACGGCCGAGCAGATCGACGAGTACCTCTCGCAGTTCGACGTCTGGGACCGCTACGACTCCGACGGCGACGGCAACTTCGACGAGGCCGACGGCTACATCGACCACTTCCAGGCCGTGCACTCCGGCGAGGGTGAGGAGGTCGGTGGCGGCGTCCTCGGCGACGACGCCATCTGGAGCCACCGCTGGTACAACCAGACCAACCGGATCGGAACCGCCGGCCCGACGGTCAACGGTGCGGTCAACCCGCTCGGCGGCACGCAGGTCGGTGGGTCGAAGTACTGGATCGGTGACTACACCGTCGAGCCCGAGAACGGCGGCGTCGGCGTCTTCGCCCACGAGTTCGGCCACGACCTCGGTCTGCCCGACCTGTACGACACCTCCGGCAACAGCGGCGGCGCGGAGAACAGCACCGCCTTCTGGACGCTGATGAGCTCCGGCTCCTACGGCAACTCCGGCCGCCCCGAGGACGGCATCGGCACCCAGCCGATCCACATGGGCGCCTGGGAGAAGCTGCAGCTGGGCTGGCTCAACTACGAGGTGGTGCAGCCCGGCGAGAGCGCGAACCTGCGCCTCGGCCCGGCGGCGTACAACTCCAAGGAGAACCAGGCCGCCGTCGTCGTCCTCCCGGACAACGAGGTCACCACCACGATCGGCACCCCGTTCGAGGGCGAGGACTTCTGGTACTCCGGCTCGGGCGACAACCTCGACCACAGCATGCTGGCGCCCAAGCCCGCGGGGGCGGCTGAGCTGACCGCCCAGGTCAAGTACGAGATCGAGGCGGACTGGGACTACGCGTACGCGGTGTACACCACCGACGGCGGGGCCACCTTCACGTCGATCCCGACCAACCTGTCGACGACCACCGACCCCAACGGCCAGAACTTCGGCCACGGCATCACCGGCAGCACCGGTGGCGAGTGGGTCGAGCTCACGGCCGGCCTGGCGGGCGTGCCCGACGGGGCGCAGGTCGGCTTCCGGTACTGGACCGACGGCGCGGCCACCGAGCCGGGCCTGCAGGTCGACGCCGTGGCCATCGACGACGCACCGGTGACCGACTGGACGCTGGATGGCTTCGAGCTGACCACCGGTACGACGACGAACTCGTACTTCAACGCCTACATCCTCGAGAACCGGGCCTACACCGGCTACGACACGGGGCTGAAGACGGGGCCGTACAACTTCGGTGACCCGCGGCGTCCGGACTGGGTGGAGCACTTCCCGTACCAGGACGGCCTGCTGATCAGCTACTGGAACACCCAGTACAACGACAACAACGTCGGCGCCCACCCCGGTGCGGGTCTCGTCCTCCCGGTCGACGCCCACCCGGGCCTGCTCTACGAGCCGACCGACGACGAGGGTGAGGACCGCACCAACGGCGAGAGCTGGCGGCCGCGGGTCCAGTCCTACGACTCGACCTTCGGGCTCCAGCCGACGGACAAGCTGACGCTCCACGACCCGGACACCGGCGTGGCCGGCCGGGTCGGCGGTCTCCCGGCCGTCCGCACCTTCGACGACACGCTCGACTGGTGGGTGGCCCCGGGCGAGCAGCCCGACGCCAACGGCTGGACCGGCGTCGACGTGCCGAAGACCGGCACGACGATCACCGTCACCGGCATGAGCGCGCAGGGTGCGCTCATGCAGGTCCGGGTCAACTGACCCGGTAGCGCAGCACGCGAACGGCCCGCCGGCACCCGCCGGCGGGCCGTTCCGCGTCCCCGGGACGGTGCGCCGGGCAGCGACGTGCGGGCGCGGCGCGCGACCCCCGGGGACGGCGCCCGCAGCGCGCATCGCGGCCCCTCGGCGCGGCCGCCCGACATGCCGGGCGGCAGCGCCGGCGAGGGGTGACCGGTCCGCCCGCCGACGGCATCCACGCTGGTCGACGCGGTGCATGTCGACATGGCGGTGGCCCGCGGGACGGGTCACCGTGCCGCGGCAGGGGCGGTCGCAACGATCCGGTGACGGGCCTTCCGGTGAGGCGCCGAACCCGCCGATCGCGGGGTCGGTGCGCCGTAACTTCTCCCGTGATCGCGGCACCTTCCCCGGCCGCGACGAGGCACGGAGGAGTTCCCGGTGATCATGGGCACGATGCTGCTGTGGCCCGCCGCGGCGGTGCTCGGTTTCCTGCTGTGCACCGCGGTCGTGGTCGCGCTCGGCGCGAGCTCCACCGCCCGGTACGAGTACGCCGGCGCGGCCGCCACCCAGCAGGTCCAGCGCGCGGCGGCGCGGGCCGCCGGCACCCACCCGGCCGGGCGCCGCGCCGCCCCCGCCCCGGCCGGGCGTGGGACCCAGCGGAGCCCCCAGGCGGTCGCCCTCGCCGTCCGGCCCGCCGCGGCGCCCGCGCCCGCGCGGCCGGCCGGCCCCACTCCCGGGGCGGCCAACGGCTGGTGGCTGGTCGACGGGTCGGCGCAGGCCGTGGCCGGCCCCTTCGCCGACCGGATCGACGCCGACTGGGCGGCGCTGGCGGGTGAGCTGGCGGCCGTGACCGTGTTCGGCGTCCCCCGGGCCGACGGCACGATCGCCCCGCGCCCCTCGCCGGCGGACCGGGTCTGGCTGACCGAGCTCGGCGACCAGCTCGACCGGCTACCCGAGGACTGGGACGCGCTGCTGACCGACACCGACCCGCTGACGACCCTGGTCGTGGAGGTCGCCGCGGCGCTGGTCGAGGCCGGGCTGCCGCTGCACGACGCCGCCGGGAGCGGAACGTCGGGCGGGGTCTGCCTGGTGCCCGAGACCGCGTCCTGCGGGGTGCTGGTCAGCTGGCGGACGCACGACCGGATGGGCGTGCAGCACTCGCGCGGCGAGGCGGCGCACGTGGTCGTGCAGGAGGTCATGGCCGCCGCCCTCGCCGACACGCTGGCCGAGCTCGGCTTCGTCGTCCAGACCGTCGGGGCGACCGGGGTCACCCTGGTGACCGCGCTGCGCTGAGCGCCGCTCCCACGAGGCGACGCGGAACCGGTGGCGAACGCTCGGTGAACGCTGCGTCCGGGCCGTAACCGCGGGCCGGGCCGCTCAATGGACGGGCCGTGATCACCCGCACGTCGCCGTTCTCCCGCCGCACCGCCCTGCAGCTGGCCGCCGTCACCGGCGCCGGGGTCGCAGGCGCGGTGTCCGCAGGGCCCGCTGCCGCCGCGCCGTCCCCCGCCCGCATCCCCGGGCCGTTCGCGCACGGGGTCGCCTCCGGCGATCCGCTGCCCGACGCCGTGGTCCTCTGGACCCGCGTGACGCCCGACGCCCGGTCGACGCCGGGCTCCGGTGCCGGCCCCGTCGTCGAGGTCGGCTGGGAGGTGGCCACCGACCCCGGTTTCCGCCGCGTCGTCCGCCGGGGCCGGGTCCGCACCGGCCCGGCGACCGACCACACGGTGAAGGTGGACGCCGCCGGGCTGCGGCCGGGCACCGGCTACTGGTACCGCTTCAGCTGCCGGGGGGCGACCTCCCCGGTGGGCCGCACCCGCACGGCGCCCGCCACCGGTGCCGCCGTGCCGCGGCTGCGCATGGCGGTGGTCTCCTGCGCCAACCTGCAGGCCGGCTGGTTCACCGCCTACCGGCACCTGGCCGCGCGCGGGGACCTCGACCTCGTGGTGCACCTGGGTGACTACCTGTACGAGTACGCGCCGGGGGAGTACCAGGCGCGTGACGTCGTCGTCCGGCCGCACGACCCGCCGCACGAGATCGTCACCCTCGCCGACTACCGGCGCCGGCACGCCCAGTACAAGGCCGACCCCGACCTGCAGGCCCTGCACGCCGCCGCGCCGTGGGTGGTCACCTGGGACGACCACGAGAGCGCCAACGACGCGTGGTCCGGCGGCGCGGAGAACCACACGGAGGGCGCCGAGGGCGCCTGGCCGGCTCGCCGCGGGGCCGCCCAGCAGGCCTACGCCGAGTGGATGCCGGTGCGCTACACGCCGGGCGGCCGGCTCTACCGGCGGCTGCGCTTCGGCCGGCTGGCCAGCCTGTCGATGCTCGACCTGCGCACCTACCGCGACCAGCAGGCCGCCTCACCGCTCGACCCCGCCCTCGGGGACCCCGGCCGCACGCTGACCGGGCCGGAGCAGCTGGAGTTCCTGCTCGACGGGCTGGCCGACGACGCGGTGCAGTGGAAGCTGGTGGGCAACCCGGTGATGATCGCGCCGGTGCGGTTCCCGAACGGGCTGGACCTGCGGGCGACCCAGGCGATCGCCGGCCTGGTCGGCGTGGACCTCCCGCGGGTGACCGGCCTGCCCTACAACGTCGACCAGTGGGACGGCTACCCCGCCGAGCGGGACCGGGTGCGGGCGCACCTGCGCGACCGCGCGCTGCGCGGCACCGTCTTCCTCACCGGTGACATCCACTCCGGCTGGGCGGCCGAGCTGCCGGCGGACGACGCCACCTACCCGCTGACGCGCGACAGCCTCGGCGTGGAGCTCGTGTGCACCTCGGTGACCAGCGACAACCTCGACGACATCCTCGGCGCCCCGCCCCGGACGACGTCCCTGGCGGTGGAGACCGCGATCCGGGTGGCCAATCCGCACGTGAAGCACCTGGACTTCGACTCGCACGGCTTCTCGGTCCTCGACGTCACCCCGGAGGCGGTCCAGATGGACTGGTACGTCCTCACCGACCGCACCGATCCGGCGTCGGCCGCGGTCTGGTCGACGTCCTGGCGGACGCCGGCCGGCACCGGCCGCGTCGAGCGTGCGCCGCGGCGGCTGGCGTGAGCGGCCCGGTGCAAGGCATGGACCGCCGGCAGTTCCTCCGGGTCACCGCCGCGGGCGGCGCGGCCGTCGTCCTGTCGACGGCGCTCGGGGCGCCGCGGGCGCGGGCGGCCGACCGGCTGCGGGTCTACGTGCTGGTCGTCGACGGGACGCGGCCGGAGGAGATCACCCCGCTGCTCACGCCGAACCTGCACCGGCTGAAGACGGGGGGCACCTGGTTCCCGTCGGCGCGCTCGCTGCCGGTGATGGAGACCATCCCCAACCACGTGATGATGATGACCGGCGTCCGGCCCGACCGGTCCGGGGTGCCGGCCAACTCCGTGTACGACCGGGCCGAGGGCGCCGTCCGCGACCTGGACCGCCCCTCGGACCTCCGCTTCCCCACGCTGCTGGAGCGGGTGAACGCCACCGGCCGCACCACGGGCACCGTGCTGTCGAAGGAGTACCTGTACGGGATCTTCGGTGAGCGGGCCACCTACCGCTGGGAGCCGTTCCCGGTCATCCCCGTCACCGGGCACGCGCCGGACGCCGCGACCACCGACGCGCTGATCGCGATGGTCGACGAGGCCGACCCCGACCTGGTCTTCGTCAACCTCGGCGACATCGACCGGGTCGGCCACAGCGATCTGACCGGCAGCACCCTGCGGGTGGCGCGCGCTCCTGCGCTGGGCAGCACCGACCTGCAGGTGGGCCGCTTCGTCGCGCACCTGCAGCGCACCGGCCGGTGGGCCGGCAGCGTGCTGGTGGTGCTCGCCGACCACTCGATGGACTGGTCGGTGCCGACGAACCTCGTCTCGGTGGACGCCGTCCTGCGGCCGCGCCCGGACCTGCGGCAGTCGGTGCAGATCGCCCAGAACGGAGGCGCGGACCTCCTCTACTGGACCGGCCCGGCCGCGCAGCGGGCCGCCGGGCTGGCGGAGGTGCGGCGGCTGGTCGCCGCCCACCCCGGCGTGCTGTCGGTGCACCGGCCGGCGGAGCTGCGGCTGGGGCGGGAGGCCGGCGACCTGGTCGCCTACTGCCGGGCCGGCTGGCGCTTCACCGACCCGACGCCGCTGTCCAACCCCATCCCCGGCAACCACGGGCACCCGGCCACCGAACCGATCCCGTTCCTGGTGGCGGGCGGGCACCCCCTGGTGCGGGCGGGCGCGGTCAGCGGGGCGCCCGCGCGCACGGTGGACGTCGCGCCGACCGTCGGCGCGCTGTTCGGCCTGGGTGCACCGCGGGGCGGGTACGACGGCGCAGCGCGCACGGAGGCGTTCACCCGGCTGTCCGGGCGGCGGTAGCCGATCGCAGCGGGGGGTTGCCTACCCCTCGGGGGGACGCGGCGCTCCGCTGCCGGGCTCGCCGTGCCGATGCGGGGGAGGTGACCTTCCCGCCGTCGCTGCGAGCGCGCGAGCCCGCCGCTGCCGCGCGCACGGCCGTCGTCGTCCTGGCCATCTGCGCCGGGATGCTGGCGCTGGTCGGACTGTTGGGGCCCGCCACGGACGACGATGCGAGCCCGGCGGTGGTCTGGGCCTGCGTGATCGGGCTGGCCGGGGTGGCGGCCCTCTTCCACGGCGTGTCCGCGGAGCGCCTGGACCGCGCCGGCGCGTTCGTCGTCCTGGCCGTCGGCGGGGTGGCGGTGCTGTGCGTCCTGGCCGTCGTGAACGGGGGGACGTCGACCCGCGCGCAGGCGTTCCTGGCGTTCGTCGTGCTCTACGCGGGCTTCCACCTGCGGACGGCGGGCGCGGTGGTCGCCACGGTCGTCGCGGTGGCGGCCGGCGGGGTCATGCTGTTCGACGCCGCGCCCTTCAGCGGTGCCCTCACCGACTTCGCGTTCTTCGGGGCCATGCTCGGTGTGATCGGCGGTCTGCTCATCCGCTCCACCGACAAGCAGGAGCGCCTGGTGGCGGCGCTCCAGGAGCAGGCGGACGTCGACGCGCTGACCGGGATGGTCACGCGGCGGGTGCTCGACGAGGCGCTGGAAACCGGGGGCGCCGGCGCGGCGTCGTCCCAGGGCACCGCGCTGCTGCTCATGGACGTCGACCGGTTCAAGATGATCAACGACGTGCACGGCCACCTGGCCGGCGACGACGCCCTGGTGCACCTGTCCACCGTGATCAAGCAGCAGATCCGCGCCGCCGACGCGCTGGTCAGCCGGCTCGGCGGGGACGAGGTCGCCGTGCTGCTGCGCGACTGCTCGCGGGCCACCGCGGTGCGCCGCGCCGAGCAGCTGCTGGACGCCGTGTGCGGGGCGCCCCTGGTGCTCTCCGACGGGAGCAGCCTGGGCATGTCGGTGAGCGTCGGGGTGTCGCACCTCGCCGGCGCGGCCACCGATCTGCGTGAGCTCTACGCCGCCGCGGACGTCGCCCTGTACACCGCCAAGCGCGCCGGGCGGGGCCGGGTGGAGGTCGCGGCGGCCTAACCGGCCGGCGAGGGGAGGCGCAGGGAGCGGGCGGCGCCCGCGAGCGCCCGCAGGCTGAGCCGGCCGTCGGCGAGGCCGAGGTCGACCACGTCGTCGAACACGCCCTGGGAGCCGGCGGCGGCCCGGAACACCGAGTCCATCAGCGCCGGCCAGCGGCTCAGCCGGGAGGCCACCGACGAGTGCCGGAGGTGGCGGCCGAGCCGGTCGGCGAGCGCGCGCCGGTAGGCTGCGCCCGCGTCCGCCCCCCGGGTGGCGGCCTGCCCGGCGAGGGCGCCGGAGAGCACGGCGTAGAAGATGCCCTCACCGGTCAGCGGGTTGATCAACGCGGCGGCGTCACCGGCCAGGAGCACCCGCCCATCGGGCTGGCGGGGCCGGCCGGTGCTCAGCGGCAGCCGGTGGGCGCGGAGCTGCTCGGGCTCGGCTCCCGGCAGCAGCCGGTGCATCCCGGCGACGAGCTCGACCCGGGTGGCGCCGCCGGACACCAGCTCCCCGTACCCGACGTTGGCCCGTCCGTCGCCCAGCGGGAAGGACCACGCGTAGGCCGGCCAGCGCTGGTCGGTGGTCGTGATGACCTGGACGCCGCGCTGCCCGGGGGGCTCGGGGGCGTAGCCGCGGAGGGCGACGGCGAGCTGGTCGGGCCGGTTGCGCCGGGTGCCCAGCGCCCGGCGCACCACCGACTCCGCGCCGTCGGCGCCGATCAGCACCCCGGCGGTGACGGACCCGTCCACCTCGACCGCGTCGGCGTGCACCGCGATCCGCCGGACCACGTGCCGGCGCAGCACCGCCCCGGCGTCGCGGGCGGCCGCGATCAGCCGCGCGTCGAGCACCGCCCTGGGGATGACGTGGGAGGGCCGGGCGGTGGCCCGCTCGACCGTCGTCCCCCCGGGCGACCGCAGCCGCAGCCGCGGCACCGGCGGGAAGCCGGCGGTGAGGGCGGCCGGGCGCAGGCCGAGGCCGGCGAGGACGTCGAACGCCTCGGCGGCGATGCCGTCGCCGCACACCTTGTCCCGGGGGAACTCGGCGCGGTCGAGCACCAGCACCCGCGCCGAGGGCCGGGCCCGACGGGCGGCCAGGGCGGCGGCGGCACCGGCCGGCCCACCACCGACGACGACGACGTCCCAGTGCTCCACCCGTCCGACGCTAGGCAGTGGAGGGGCTCACCGCGCGACCGACCGCGGGACGCCGTCCCAGTTCTGGGAGAGCAGCCGCCGCCAGCTGTCCAGGTCGTGGTGCGCCGGTTCGGTCGTGGCGACGAAGTCCAGCAGCACGTCGCAGAAGCGGTCGGGCTCGTCGAGGTGCGGCCAGTGGCCCGCGTCCTCGAACACCTCGATCCGCGCCGACGGGACCGCGGCCCGGACCGGCTCGGCGTGCTGCGCCGGCACGATCGGGTCGCGACCGCCCCAGATGACCAGCATCGGCACGGAGTCGGCGAGGTACAGCCGGTCCAGCGCGGTCACCGCCTGCCCCCGCACGTCGACCGCCCCGCGCAGCGTGCGCAGGAACGCCCGCCGCGCCTCGGCGTCCTGCAGGGCCAGCAGCGCGTCGCCGGCCTCGGCGAGGTCGCGCACCCGCCGCCAGCCGGCGAGCGCCCCGAGCTGGTCGACGGCCCGCAGCCCGATGCGCAGCGGGCTGGAGATCCCGGCCAGCGCGGTGACCACGAGCTCGGCCCCGGGCAGGGTGGCCGCCCGCAGCCCCGCGGAGAGCTCCGAGCCCAGCCCGCCGCTGCCCACGAGCGCCAGCCGTTCGCAGCGCTCGGGGAACTGGTAGGCGAACTGCAGGGCGATGCCGCCGCCCAGCGAGTGCCCCACGACGGTGGCCCGTTCGACGTCGAGCACCGCGAGCAGGTCGCGCACGCCGTTGGCGTAGCCCGCGATCGAGTAGTCGCCGCGCGGCTTGTCCGAGTCGCCGTGCCCCAGCAGGTCGGGGGCGATGACGGTGTGCGACTCGGCGAGGCGGTCGATCACCCCGGCCCACGTCTGGCAGTTGTTCCCGATGCCGTGCAGCAGCAGCAGCGGCGGGCCGTCCCCCGCGCGGAGAAAGGCCCGCTTGTGCCCGTGGACGATCCGCGACTCTCGGACCTGACCGGTTGCCACGGCCCCAGTGCACCACGGTTCTTGTTGCTCTGCAGTCACGACGGCGCTGGTCAGGCCGGTGCGGGTGCCGTCCACTTCCGCGGCGGGTGCTCGTAGCCCTCGACGAACCGCAGCAGCCCGGCGGCGTCGCGGACCACGCCCAGCGCGTCGAGCCGGGGGGCGTCGAGGTAGCCGTCGTCCACCATGCGGCGGAGCTGGGCCAGCAGCGGCTGCCAGAACCCGTCGACGTCCAGCAGCGCCGCCGGCTTGGCGTGCAGCCCGAGCATGCCCCACGTCCAGGCCTCGAACAGCTCCTCCAGCGTGCCGGCGGCGCCGGGGAGCGCGACGAACGCGTCGGACAGGTCGGTCATGCGCGCCTTGCGCTCGTGCATGGAGGAGACCACCTCGAGCCGCGGGAGGCCGGGGTGGGCCAGCTCGTCGTCGACGAGGTGCTGCGGGATCACGCCGACGACCTCACCGCCGGCGGCGAGCGCGGCGTCGGCGACGACGCCCATCATCCCGACGCGCCCCCCGCCGTAGACGATCCCGACGCCGGCCTCGGCCAGCCCGGTGGCGAAGGACGCGACGGCCTCCGCGTGGGCCGGTGGCCCCGCGTGGGACCCGGTGAAGACGGCGATCCGCACCGGACGAGGCTATGCCGGGTGCCGGCGCGAGCTGCCGTCGACCCCGTCCCGGGCACCGCCGCGAGTCTGCGAGCGGTGGGGAGGACGGGGTCCTTCCTCAGCCGCCGTAGTAGCGGTACACGGGCTCGGCGATGCAGACGGGCTTGTCGCCGCCCTCCCGCTCGATGACCGCGGCCAGCGTCAGCTGCAGGCCGCCGGCCACCTCCTCGACCGACTTCAGGGTCGCGGTGAGCCGCACCCGGGAGCCCACCGGGACAGGGGAGGGGAAGCGCACCTTGTTCAGGCCGTAGTTGACGCCCATCACCGTGTCGGTGACGACGAGGACCTGCGAGGAGAGCGGGGCCAGCAGGGACAGCGTCAGGTACCCGTGGGCGATCGGGCCACCGAACGGGCTCTCCTTCTTCGCGCGCTCGACGTCGACGTGGATCCACTGGTGGTCGCCGGTCGCCTCGGCGAACTGGTTGACGTGCTCCTGGGTGACCTCGTGCCAGTCGCTGGTGCCGAGCTCCGTGCCGATCAGCCCGTTCAGCTCGGCCATGGTCGTGGTGGTGCTCACGTGGTCGTCCTTCCCTGGGGTGGGCGGTGTTCCTGGTGACACTCTGCCTCTGATCACCAGGGCACTCAGAGGCAGAGGTTCCGCCGCACACCTTGCCCGGCCCGGCGCGACGGCGCGCGTGCGGGTGCGGCGGGTGCGGATGTCCTCTCCCGGGATGCTCGTGCCCTGCCCGCCGGGGTGGGCAGGGCACGAGTTCCGGCGGGGTGCCCCCGGCGGCCGCCCGCGCGAGCGGGTTCACTGGGCGGGTGCTCGCCTCGACCGAAGGCTGGACCGCCTGCAGCCAGGGGCACCGTCACTGGGGGCGGGCCGGCGCGGCCGGCCTGCTGATCCACCGCGACGGTCCCGACGGTGTCGAGCTGCTGCTGCAGCACCGGGCCTGGTGGTCGCACCACGGCGGCACCTGGGGGACGCCGGGCGGCGCGCTGCACGCGGGCGAGTCGGCGGCCGACGGTGCGCTGCGCGAGGTGGCCGAGGAGCTGGGGCTGACGGCCGGCGACGTCGTGCTGGGCGCGCAGTCGGTGGACGACCACGGGGGCTGGGCGTACACGACGGTCCTGGCCCGGCCGGTGCGCCGGTTCGAGGCGGTCGACCTCCGGCTGGACGGGGAGAGCGACGGCGTGGCGTGGGTGCCGCTGGCGGGCCTGGCCGCGGTGGCCCTGCACCCGGGGCTGGCCGCCTCGCTGGACCGGCTGCGGCCGCTGCTCGCCGGCGACGACGCGTAGCCGGGTCCTGGGCGGCCCTCCCGGCGGGGCGGGTGACCCGGCGGCTGCCGGTCCACCCCGCCCCGCGGGTTAGGTTCGGCGCATGAGCGCCCGCGACGACGTCTCCGAGATCTTCGACAGCTCCGCGTGGGCGCCGGTCGAGGGCTTCGACTTCAGCGACATCACCTATCACCGGGCGGTGGACGCCGGCGTCGTCCGCATCGCCTTCGACCGCCCGGAGGTGCGCAACGCCTTCCGGCCGCAGACCGTCGACGAGCTGATCACCGCGCTGGAGCACGCGCGGCTCTCCACCGACGTGGGGTGCGTGCTCCTCACCGGCAACGGGCCGAGTCCGAAGGACGGCGGCTGGGCGTTCTGCTCCGGCGGCGACCAGCGGGTGCGCGGGAAGTACGGCTACGAGCACGACAAGGGTCGCTCGAGCGGCCGGCTGCACATCCTGGAGGCCCAGCGGCTGATCCGCTTCATGCCGAAGGTCGTCGTCTGCGTCGTCCCGGGCTGGGCCGCCGGCGGTGGGCACAGCCTGCACGTCGTCGCCGACCTCACCCTGGCCAGCGCCGAGCACGCCCGGTTCAAGCAGACCGACGCCGACGTCGGCAGCTTCGACGGCGGCTTCGGCTCGGCCTACCTCGCGCGGCAGGTCGGGCAGAAGTTCGCCCGCGAGATCTTCTTCCTGGGCGAGGAGTACACCGCGGCCGACGCCCACGCCATGGGCATGGTCAACCGCGTCGTCCCGCACGCGGAGCTCGAGGCCACCGCCCTGGAGTGGGGGAAGAAGATCGTGGTCAAGAGCCCGACCGCCCAGCGCATGCTCAAGTACTCGTTCAACCTGATCGACGACGGCCTGGTCGGGCAGCAGCTGTTCGCGGGCGAGACCACCCGGCTGGCCTACATGGCCGAGGAGGCCGTCGAGGGCCGCGACGCCTTCCTCGAGAAGCGGGACCCCGACTTCGGCCGCTTCCCCTGGCATGTCTAGCGGAAGGACCCCTCCTCCCCACCCCTCGCACGTCCAGGGCGGTGCCCTGGACGGGGCCATAACCTGTCATCCATGAGGAGTTCGAAATGATCGTCGAGGTGATGACGGGCGCCGACGAGCGACCCGAGGCGCGGGTGGTCGACGTCGAGGACCTGGGCCGGCTGCACCTGGCCCTGGGCGCGGTCACCGACGAGGAGGCCGCCGAGGCGCTGGAGCGATCGGGCCTCGGCCGGCTGCAGGACGCCGAGACGGCCACCCTCGACGTGGCGGCGCTGCGGGCTGCCGCGGCACCCCGGGCCACCGCCCCGGACTGGGACGCGCGGTGGGACCAGATGATCGCCGGCGCCCGGGCGCAGGGCTGGCTGTCCGAGGACGGGGCGAACCTGCGGGTGCACATCGAGAGCGCCGCGGGCGCCTGACCAGGCGGTCCTCCCCGGCGCCCGGCCGGGGCGCGCGGAAAGTTAGGTGTACCTCAGAGGACCGAGATCATTGTGGTGACCCCGTCCGGCAGCCAGGATGGCCGCGTGCATAGAACCAGCCGTGACAGGACGGCGTCGTGAGCGGTACGCCGGGCCGTCCGCTGAGTGCGGAGCTGTCGGAACAGCTGCTCGCCGTGGCCGTCGACATCCTGGCCGACGAGGGATGGGGCCGCCTGAACAGCGATCGCATCGCCGCCCGGGCCAGGGCCGGCAAGGCGGGCATCTACCGCCGGTGGCCGTCCATGGCCGCGCTCGCCCGGGCGGCGGTGAGCCGCTTCGAGCTGGTGGTGCTGCCCGAGGACTCCGGATCGCTGCGGGCGGACCTGCTGGGCCTGGTCAGCGCCCGCTGGACGCAGCCGCTGGACCGGCAGGAGCGCGCGGTGGCCAGCCTGGTGGGCGCGGCCCGGCACGACGAGGAGCTGCGGGCAGGGCTGGACGAGGCTCTCGTGCGCCCGCTGGCGGCCGCCGTCCAGACCGTCGGCGAGCGGGCCCAGCAGCGCGGGGAGCCCCTCCGGCTCGAGCGGCTGCGCTTGCTGGCCTCGGTGCTCGAGGCCTTCTGGTGGCAGCGCTACCGGATGGTCGAGCCGCTGACGGCCGAGCAGGTCGAGTGCATCGTCGACGAGGTGCTGGTGCCGATGCTGCGGCCGGTCGACGAGACCGTCGCCGCCTGACCTCCCGGCGGCGCCTCAGCCGACGCGGCGGGTCAGCGAGGCGACGTTCGCCGGTGGCTCCAGGCCCAGCTGCGCGTACAGCCCGCTCATCAGGCTGTCGGTCAGCGTCCGCACCTCGGTCGCGGCGGTGCGGTGGTCGGCGGCGTGCTCGACGACCCGCCGCTGCTCCACGACGACCACCCGGGACACGGTGAGCCAGAGGGCCGCGGCCAGGGGGGCGGCGATCCGCGGGCAGAACAGGACCGGCGAGGTGGCCATCCCGGGCTCGGGGTCGGTCTCCCACGCCTCGGCCAGCGCGACTGCCAGCTGCCGTTCGGCCTCGAACAGGATCCGCTGCTCGTAGCCGGCCAGTGCGGGGCTCTCGTGCACGGTGTCGGTGAACGTGCGTTCCTCGGGACGCACGTGCAGGGCCACGAAGTACGCGGCGCCCTCCGCCAGGTGGTCGCCCAGCGCGACCAGCGGCGTGGTCCCCGGCGGCCGGTTGCGGACCGCGTCGGCCGGGCCGTGCGGACACGGGATGCGCCCGTCGAAGAAGAGCTCCTCCTTCGTCGGGAAGTGGTTGAACACCGTCTGGACGGCGACGTCGGCCTCGCGAGCGATGTCGGCGACGGTGACCGCCTCGAACCCGCGCTCGGCGAACATCTCGTGCGCCACTGCCCGTACGTGGGCCCGGGTCTGCGCCTTCTTCCGCGCACGGCGGTCGCTGAGTTCACCCACGGTGCACAGCTTAGGCACCGAACGTGTCCACCGCCGTCAGGACCGACCGCCCGGTATGTCGCCGGGCGTGCTCTGGTCGGGGGCCTGCGCGGCGGACCGGGCGCCACCAGGCACGATGGCCGCGGATCGACCCGCCCGGGGCGACCGGACGACGACTGCGAGGAGGAGCCGCCCGGTGCGGACGAGAGCTGCGGTGCTGCGCGAGGCAGGAGCCGAGTACGAGATCGTCGAGCTGGAGGTTCTCGACCCCGGGCCCGGCGAGGTGCTGGTCGAGATGGCCTACGCCGGCCTGTGCCACTCCGACGAGCACCTGCGGCACGCCAACCCCGGCGGCCGCTACCCCATCGTCGGCGGGCACGAGGGCTCCGGCGTCGTCCAGGCCGTCGGCGCCGGCGTGACCGGGGTGGCACCCGGCGACCACGTCGTCACGAGCTTCCTGCCCGCCTGCGGGCACTGCCGCTACTGCGCCTCCGGCCGCTCCAACCTCTGCGACAAGGGCGCCACCATCGCCACGGGCCAGCTGCCCACCGGCACCTTCCCGTACCGCCTCGACGGCGAGCCGCTGGGCGGGTTCTGCATGATCGGTGCCTTCGCCCGGCACACGCTGCTCAGCGAGTTCTCCTGCGTGCGGATCGACCCCTGGCTGCCGCTGGAGACCGCGGCCCTCGTCGCCTGCAGCGTGCCCACCGGCTGGGGTTCGGCGGTGTACTCCGGCGGGGTGCGGCCGGGCGACACCGTGGTCGTGGTCGGCCTCGGCGGGGTGGGCGTCAACGCCGTCCAGGGGGCCGTCCACGCCGGCGCCATGCACGTCATCGGCGTCGACCCGGTGGCGATGAAGCGGGAGTTCGCCGAGTCGCTGGGCGCCACCCGCACCGTCGCCGACGCCGGGGAGGCGGTGGGGCTGGCGCGCGAGCTCTCCCGGGGCACCGGTGCCGACGTCGTCGTCGTGACGGTGGGGAAGATGACCGGGGAGGTCTACAAGGCCGCCTCGGCCTGCCTGGGCAAGGGCGGCACGCTCGTGCTCACCGCCCTCGCCGACCGGCCGGAGGAGGGCCGGGCGACGCTCAACGGCCAGCTCACCACGGTGTTCGAGCACCGCGTGCAGGGCTCGATGTTCGGCTCGTGCAACCCGTTCACCGACATCCCCCGGCTGCTGCGGCTGCACGAGGAGGGTCGGCTCGAGCTCGACCGGCTGATCACCCGCCGCTACGCCCTCGACGAGGTGAACCAGGGCTACCGCGACCAGGCCGCCGGCGAGACGGTCCGCGGGCTGCTCGTCCACGCCGACTGAGGAAACACCCCGTCGGCCACCCCAGCACTCGCTCCGCTCGCGCCGGGCCCTGCGACGGGGCAAGCCTCTGGACGGAGCCGGCGTTCGGAACGGGCGCCGGGTGGGCAGCCCCGGGGGCGTGAGCTCTCCCCGTATCGCAGTCCTCGACGTCGACGGCACGCTCGTCGACACCAACTACCAGCACGCCCTCGCCTGGTACCGGGCCTTCCGGTCGCTGGGGGAGACCTTCCCGATCTGGCGGATCCACCGGCTGATCGGCATGGGCGGCGACCGGCTCCCGGCCGCGCTCGGCGGGGACGACGTCGAGGAGCGCATCGGCGGCCAGGCCCGTGAGCGCTGGACCGAGGAGTTCGACCGGCTGATCGACGAGGTCGCGCCGCTGCCCGGCGCCCGGGAGCTGGTGCAGGCGCTCCGTGAGCGGGGGCACCGCGTGGTGCTGGCCAGCTCCGGCAAGGCGAAGCACGTCGACCACTCGCTGGACCTGCTCGACCTGCGCGACCTGGCCGAGGCCTGGACCACCAGTGACGACGTCGAGTCGAGCAAACCCGCCCCCGATCTGCTCGAGGTGGCCCTGAAGAAGCTGGGCGAACCCGTGGGTGCGCCGAGCGTGATGGTCGGCGACTCCGTCTTCGACGTGGCGGCGGCGAAGCGCGCCGGGATGCCGGCCCTCGTCGTGCGCTCCGGCGGGTTCGGGGACGACGAGCTGCGCGAGGCCGGGGCGGTCGACGTCTTCGACACCCCCGGTGACCTCGCCGCCGCCCTGGATCGCCTCGACCTGAGCTGACCGGAGGACCGCCCGAGGGGCTCCGCGGATGCTCTGCCTCTGAGTGCACCTGCACTCAGAGGCGGAGCGAGCGGGGAAGGGATCCCGGAGGGCGCTGGGACGGTGCCGGTGCGTGCGGTGGTGGGGTGCGGCGCGGTGCGGCGGTGCGGTGGTGCGGAGGCTCAGGAGGCCGTGGAGGAGCGGCCCAGGCGGCGCAGCGCTTCGTCCGGGTGGTCGGTGATCATCGCGTCGACGCCGAGCGACACGAGGAAGTCGATGTCGCCGGCCGTGTTCGCCGTCCACACGTGCACCTCCTTCCCGGCGGCGTGCGCCTGGGCGACATACCCAGGGTCGGCCCGCAGCAGCGCCAGCCCCGGGCCGACGGCGCTCATCGCACCCCCCAGGAGCTCGGTGCGCACCGAGCGCAGGCGCTTGCCGATGAGCTGCACGGTCGGCACGCCCGGTGCGAGCGCGCGGATCCGGCGCACGGCGAGCTGGGAGAAGCTCATCACCCGGAACGCCGGCCGCCCGGCCCACTGCGCCGGCCGGTCGCCCTGCAGGAGGCCGTAGCGGCGCAGCGACCGCACCAGCTCCTGCTCCACCCGGTTGATGTGCCGGGTCGGGTGCTTGGTCTCGATGGCGAGCCGGACGGAGCCGGGGGTGGCGGAGGCGTACTCGAGCAGCCGGTCGAGGGTCAGCACCAGGCCGTTCTCGATGTCGGGCTCGTCGGTGACGGCGGTGATCGTGTCGTCCCTCCACCGGTCCAGCCGGCCGCGCCGGGCGCCGAACCGGAACTGCTCCAGCTCGGCGAGGTGCAGGGCGGAGACGACGCCGCGGCCGTTCGACGTGTGCCGGATCCTGCGGTCGTGGACGCAGACGAGCACGCCGTCGCGGGTCATCCGGACGTCGACCTCCACCGCGTCGGCACCGACGATCGCGGCGTTCCGGTACGCGGCCAGGGTGTGCTCGGGGGCGTCCGCGGTGGCCCCGCGGTGGGCGACGACCTCGGGGCCGCTCACCGCAGCGGGCGGGGAGAGCGGCGCGCAGCGCGGACGGGAGGCACGCGGGGATCCTCCCCGCCCGCCGCGCGTTCCGCGAGCGGTGGGCGCCGCCGTCAGACGGCGAGGCGCGCGCGGTACTCGGGCACGGTGATCATCGGCGGGCGCTCGTCGACCGCGACGGCGTTGCTGCGCGGCACGAACCCGGCGCCGTCGTGCCGGAACTGGGTGAGCAGCCCGCTGGGCTGGCGGGTGCACGCCGCCCGGGCCAGCACGGTGGCGACCACCTGGCCGGCCATCTCGCCCAGCGCCTCGACGCTCTGCGAGGTGTGCCGGCGCTCGCCGAGGTCGACCTGGGCCAGCGAGGAGAGCCCGCCCAGGCCCAGCAGGTCGACGAGCAGGCCCACCTCCACGCCGTACGCCGAGACGAACGGCACCTGCTCCAGCGCCGCGCGGCGCCCGGCGTACTCGCCGCCGAGGGGCTGGACGAAGCCGGCGAGCTCCGGCCACAGCGCGTTGAGCAGCGGGCGGGCGGTGAGCTCGGTGACCCGGCCGCCGCCGGCGGGCTGCTCGGCCCCGCCGACGGACAGCGGCCGGGTGTAGCAGCCCTTGACGTAGCTGACCTGCGGGTCGGTGAGCAGCGGCCCCAGCAGGCCGGGCACGTAGTGGGCGACGTCGCCGAGCAGGTCGGCGTCGAGGAAGACGACCAGGTCGCCGGTCGTGGCGGCCAGCGACTTCCACAGCGCCTCGCCCTTGCCCCGGCGGGTGCCCATCGCGGGCAGCACGTCGGTGGTGGCGACGACGTCGGCGCCGGCGGCCCGGGCGACGTCGGCGGTGGCGTCCGTGCTGTCGGAGTCCACGACGACCAGCTCGTCGACCAGCGGCACCCCGCGCACCCAGTGTGCGTGCAGGTCGGCGACCAGCCGGCCCACGGTCGCCTCCTCGTTGCGGGCGGGGAGGACGACGCTGACCCGGTGCCCGCCACGGCGCTTGGCCTGCAGCAGGCCCGCGGGATCGACCTGCGCCAGGGAGCGCGCAGCGGTGGTGCGGTCGGCGAACCAGGCGCGGGCGTCAGGTCTCACGCGCCCACTGTCGTCCAGCTCCGGTTCGGGCACCAGGCGGTCCCCCCGGTGTTCACCGGGCCGTCACGTGAACGTTCCGGCGGTGAGCGATCGGGTCGGTGCGGGCCCGCGGGAAGCGGCTCGTGGGGCCGCGTCACCCGGTCGGGGAACCGGTCCCGGTGGGCGCCGAGTCGCGGGCCGGCCGGACCTCCCGCACCATGCGGGCATGACCTCGGGTCAGCTGCCCGCAGCGCGCGTGGGAGGCGAGGAGCGGCGGCGGGTCGCGCTGCTGCTGGAGACCGCCGACGTCCTCGCCGACCGGGCCTCGCGCACCCCCGACGCGGTCCAGGCCCAGGTGCTGCTGCGCCG
Source organism: Blastococcus sp. SYSU DS0753 (assembly GCF_054051175.1). Taxonomy (NCBI): domain Bacteria; kingdom Bacillati; phylum Actinomycetota; class Actinomycetes; order Geodermatophilales; family Geodermatophilaceae; genus Blastococcus; species Blastococcus sp. SYSU DS0753. The sequence continues at coordinate 61,080 of NZ_JBJHAT010000028.1, forward strand.
GTCCGCCCAGCGCCGGGCGCAGGCCGCGCGCCTGGCGGCGGAGAGTCCGACGGGGGGCGACGGCCGCCGCGCGGGCGGTGCCCCGCCGGGTGCGGGGAGCGCCGCCCGGCCCTGACGAGGTCACCGCGCGGGGCCGCCGTTCCTCGGGAAGGGTGGACCGAGCCCGGGCGCGGTTACCGTGGTCCGATGCTCCGCTGGCTCTGCGCCCTCGTCGCCGGGGCCGTCGTCTCCGGGTTCGCCTTCCTGCTGGTCACCGGCGAGTACCGCAACGAGGGACCGGTGCTGCTGACGATCGTCGGCAACCACGGCGTGCACGCCGGTGACCTGTTCATCCTGGCGGGGTGGGCGGTCGCCGTCCTGGCGCTCCTCGTGCTCGCGGCCGCCCCCTGCCCGCGCCGGCCCGCCGAGGCGCCGCCGCGGAGCTGACGCCGCCGTCCTGCGCTTTTCTTGCGGATCGCTGGACACGACCCTGCGGCTGGCCGCGCAGGGTGGCTCGTGCCGGGATGGAGCCGCCACCCCGGTACGAGCAGGGGAGGCAGCGACGTGAGCAGCCGGACGAGCAGCGCCGTGGCGCACCAGAGCACCACCGCGAAGGTCGTGGGCACGGTCGCCGTGCTCGCCGCGGTGGGCGCGGTCGCGGGACTGGGGACCCTCGGCGGGTTCAGCAGCAGCGACAGCGTGGACACCGAGGTGCAGGCGGGGGTGGTGTCGATCCGGCTGGATGCTGCGGCCGGCGGGCAGAGCGTGCCGTTCTCCGGCGGGGCGATGCTGCCCGGCGACGTCGTGCAGGTGCCCTTCGACCTGCGCAACGACGGGGACGTGCCGCTGTCGTCGGTCGGCTTCCGCTCGGTGGCGCGGGGGGGGGGGGGGGGGGGGGGGGGGGGGGGGGGGGGGGGGGGGGGGGGGGGGGGGGGGGGGGGGGGGGGGGGGGGGGGGGGGGGGGGGGGGGGGGGGGG
>NZ_JBJHAT010000029.1:0-59778 GCF_054051175.1 Blastococcus sp. SYSU DS0753
CCCCCCCCCCCCCCCCCCCCCCCCCCCCCCCCCCCCCCCCCCCCCCCCCCCCCCCCCCCCCCCCCCCCCCCCCCCCCCCCCCCCCCCCCCCCCCCCCCCCCCCCCCCCCCCCCGTCGCACGAGAAGGGCGGTGGATCGGGATGAGGGGACGGCTGCGCGGTGAGCGCGGTGCCAGCGCCGTGGAGTTCGCCTTCATCGTGCCGCTGCTGATCGTGCTGGTCATCGGCATCGTCGAGTTCGGCCACGCCTTCCAGGTGCAGGGCACGCTCTCGGCTGCCGCCCGCGAGGGGGTGCGGGCCATGGCGCTGCGCAACGACCCGGTGGACGCGCGCAACGTCGTCCGGACCGCCGCCGCCTCGCTGCACCCGGCGATCACCGACGACCAGATCCACATCACCATCGTCGGCGGCACCGCCGAGACCTGTCCCACCACCGGCGCCGGCGACACCGCCGTCCGCCTCACCATCACCTACCCGAAGCCGTACCTCACGGACTTCTTCGGCGCGGGGATCGAGCTCACCGGAACGGGGGTCATGCGATGCAACGGCTGATCTCGCTGGCCCGGCGCCGGCTGGACGGCGAGCACGGCGCGAGCGCCGTCGTCCTCTCGCTGCTGATGGTCCCCATGCTGGGGTTCGCGGCCATCGCCGTGGACATCGGCGCGCTGTACGCCGAGCGCGCCCGGCTCCAGGTCGCGGCGGACGCCGCCGCCATCGCGGTGGCCCAGGACTGCTCCCGCGGCAACTGCGGCGACATGCTGGCGACCGCCCAGGAGCTCATCACCCTCAACGACCCCACGGGCACGGCCGGCCAGCCCGTGCTCAGCAGCGACCCGGTCAGCGTCACCGTCACCGGTGGTGCCCCCAAGGAGCACTGGTTCGCGCCCGTCATCGGGCACGACTCCAGCCACGTCTCGGCGACCGCGACGGTCGGCTGGGGCGCGCCGAGCCAGGGCACCGCGGTCCTGCCGCTGACCTTCTCCTGGTGCTCGTTCCGGGCGCAGACCGGGGGCGGGCTGCCGTCGACCGAGACGCTGCAGACGATCATGTTCAGCAAGTCCGACGACGTCGGCGGGTGCACCGGGCCGTCGGGCAACTTCGTGCCGGGTGGTTTCGGCTGGGTCGTGCCCGACGCGGGCAGGTGCCACGCCACCTCCGCGATCGGCCAGCGGCTCTCCTCCGACACGGGTGTGTCGCTGCCGTCCGGCTGCTCGGAGGCCGACCTCCAGGGCTGGCTGGGCCGGACGGTCCTGCTGCCGCTCTTCGACGAGTTCGGCGACGGCGGCAGCAACGGCTGGTACCGCGTCTACGGCTACGCCGCCTTCACCCTCACCGGCTACGCGGTCAACGGCTCGATCAGCAGCGGCAAGAAGGTCTGCGGGCCCGGCACCAACTCCAGCGACCGGTGCGTCACCGGCTACTACACCCGCTTCGTCGAGCTCTCCGACGCCTGGACCTACAGCCCGGACGCCCCGCAGCTCGGGGCCTCGATCCTCCGACTCATCCGTTAGGGGCGCCCACGTGAGACGTCGACTCCTGGCCACCGCGGTGGCCCTCGCGCTCGTCGTCGCCGGCACGGTCGTCCTCGTGGGCTACGTGCGCGGCGCGGAGACCCGCGCCCTCGCCGGCGTGCAGACCGTCCAGGTCCTGGTGGCCGAGGCCCTCATCCCCGCCGGCACCCCCGGCGCGGCCCTGGGCGAGCTGGTGGGCATCGAGCTGCTGCCGGCGAAGGCGGCGCTGCCGGGCCGGGTCACCGACCTGGCGACGCTGGCCGACCGCGTCGCCACCGTCGACCTCGCGCCCGGCGAGCAGCTGCTCGACAGCCGGTTCGTACGGCCCGAGGAGCGGCAGGCGCCCGGCACGGTGCCGGTGCCGGAGGGGATGCAGGAGGTGAGCATCGTCCTGGAGCCCCAGCGGGCCGTCGGCGGCCGGCTGGCCGCCGGCGACACCGTCGGCGTCTTCGTCTCCATGGGCGACCCGGCGACGACCCACGCCGTCCTGCACGAGGTCCTGGTCACCCAGGTGCAGGGGGCACCCGCCCCGCCCGCGGCGCCCGCCGACGGGGCGACGCCGGCCGTCTCCGCACCGGCCCCCTCCGGCAGCCTCATGGTCACCTTCGCCGTGACGGCCGCGCAGGCCGAGGCCGTCGTCTTCGCCGCCGAGCACGCCAGCGTCTGGCTGTCCCTCGAACCGCCCGACCCCGACGTCTCCCGCACCCAGGTGCTCACCCCCGACACCATCTACGGAAAGGCCTACTCATGAGCCGCGTCGTCCTGGCCGGAGCCGGCGAGGACCTGGTCCTGCGCGTGAAGGAGGCCACCGGCGGCGATCTGCAGGTGCTGCCGCCGGGCCGGCTGCCCAGCGATCCGGCGCGGCTGTTCGAGCAGCTGGTCGACGACGAGCTGCCCGACGTGCTGCTCGTCGGCCCGCACACGCCGGCGCCCGAGGTGCTGACCCTGGCCGGCCGGCTCGACGTGCAGTCACCGGGCATCACCGTCGTCCTGGTGGCCGACCCGTCCCCGGACATGTGGCGGTCGGCGATGCGCGCCGGCATCCGCGACCTGCTCCCGCCGGACGCCGACGTGGCCGAGATCGCCGCCGCGGTCGAGCGCGCCGGGCATGCGGCGGCCGGCCGTCGCCGGGTGCTGCGGCCGGTGGCCGAGACCGACCGCTACGCCGGCCGGGTCATCACCATCGCCTCGCCCAAGGGCGGCGTGGGCAAGACGACGGTCTCCACGAACCTGGCGATCGGGCTGACCGCGGCCGCACCCCAGTCCACGGTGCTCGTCGACCTCGACGTGCAGTTCGGCGACGTCGCCTCCGCCCTGAGCCTGGTGCCCGAGTACACGCTGCCCGACGCCGTCCACGGGCCGGCCAGCGAGGACACCATGGTCCTCAAGACGTTCCTCACCCAGCACCCCAGCGGGCTGTACGCGGTGTGCGGGTCCGACTCGCCGGCGGCCGGCGACACGATCACCGGTGACGACGTCAGCCGGTTGCTGGCCTCGCTGGCCCGGGAGTTCCGGTACGTCGTCGTCGACACCGCCCCGGGGCTGTCGGAGCAGACGCTGGCGGCGCTGGACCGCGCATCCGACGTCGTGATGCTCACCAGCATGGACGTGCCGGGGGTGCGCGGGCTGCGCAAGGAGATGGACGTGCTCCGCGAGCTGTGCATGATCCCCGCCGGCCGGCACGTCGTCATGAACTTCGCCGACCCCAAGGGCGGCCTGACCGTCCGGGACGTCGAGACGACGATCGGCACGGGGGTCGACGTCGTCCTGCCCCGGTCGAAGGCGGTGCCGGCCACCACCAACCAGGGCGTGCCCATCCTGACCAGCGGCGGCCGCCGCGACCCGATGGTGCGCGAGCTGCGCCGGCTGGTGTCGCGCTTCTCCGCCACCCCGCTCATGAAGGCCAGCCGCTACCGGGCCAAGCACCGGGCGGAGGCGTGAACCTCGCCCAGCGGCTGGAGGCCGCGCGCCAGGGAACGGGGCCCGCCGCGCCCGCGCCCGCGGCCCGGCCCGCAGCCGACGCCGGCACCGACCGGCCGGCGACCGCGGTGCCCGCCCCGGTCGTGCGCCCGGCCGCCGTCCCCCGTCCGACCGGATCGCCCGCCCCTGCGCCGCCGACCGACGCGCTGGCGCGGCTGAAGGACCGCGTGGGCAAGGCCCTGTTCGAGCGCATGGGCAGCCGGATGAACGACCCGTCGATGGCCGAGGACGCGCTGCGCGCCGTCGTGCTCAAGGAGCTCGACGAGGTCGTCGAGGAGGAGAACGTCCCGCTCAGCGCCGAGGAGCGGCAGCGGCTGACCGCCGAGCTCGCCGACGACGTGCTCGGCTACGGCCCGCTGCAGCGGCTGCTCGACGACGACGCGGTCAGCGAGATCATGGTGAACGGGCCGGACTCCATCTACGTCGAGCGCGGCGGCAGGCTCCAGCGCACCGCGACCCGGTTCACCTCCGAGGAGCACCTGCGCCGGGTGATCGACCGGATCGTCTCCCGCGTCGGACGGCGCATAGACGAGTCCTCCCCGCTGGTCGACGCCCGGCTGGCCGACGGCTCGCGCGTGAACGCGGTGATCCCGCCGCTGGCCTTCAGCGGCTCCACCCTGACCATCCGGAAGTTCGCGAAGGACCCGTTCCGGGTCGACGACCTGATCGGCTTCGGCACGCTCTCGCCGGAGATGGCCGAGCTGCTGCACGCCTGCGTCGACGCCCGGCTCAACATCATCGTCTCCGGCGGTACCGGCACCGGGAAGACGACGCTGCTCAACGTGCTCTCCTCATTCATCCCGGAGGGCGAGCGGATCGTCACCATCGAGGACGCCGTCGAGCTGCAGCTGCAGCAGGAGCACGTCGTCCGGCTGGAGTCGCGCCCGCCGAACATCGAGGGCAAGGGCGCGATCACCATCCGCGACCTGGTCCGCAACTCGCTCCGCATGCGGCCCGACCGGATCGTGGTGGGGGAGTGCCGCGGCGGGGAGTCGCTGGACATGCTGCAGGCGATGAACACCGGGCACGACGGCTCGCTGTCGACGGTGCACGCGAACTCCCCGCGTGACGCCATCGCGCGGCTGGAGACGCTGGTGCTCATGGCCGGCATGGACCTGCCGCTGCGGGCCATCCGCGAGCAGATCGCCTCCGCGGTCGACGTCGTCGTCCAGCTCACCCGGCTGCGCGACGGCACCCGGCGGGTCACCCACGTGACCGAGGTGCAGGGCATGGAGGGCGAGACGGTCACGCTGCAGGACGCGTTCCTGTTCGACTACTCCGCCGGCGTGGACGCCTCGGGCAGGTTCCTCGGCAAGCCGGTGCCCACGGGGGTGCGGCCGCGGTTCACCGACCGGTTCGACGAGCTGGGCATCACCCTCTCACCGCGGGTGTTCGGCGCCGCGGAGCCGGCCCGCCCCTCGAGGTGGGAGCGGTGAGCGAGCTCCTCCTGGTGCTCGGCGTCGCCGCGATCTCCGCCGCCCTGCTGATCCTCGCGCTGGTCGTCGTCCCGGCCGGCCCCCCGCGGGTGCCCCTCACCCGGCTCGACCCGTCCGTGGCACCCCCCGCGTCCGCGCTGGCCGGCGCCGGCGCGGCGGCGGGAGCCGCGGTCGAGAAGGTGCTGCTCAAGCGTGGCCGGCTCGCCGCCGGCGCCGCCGCCCTGGAACGGGCCGGCATGGCGACGACGTTGCCGAACTTCGTCCTCGCCGTCGGGCTGACCACCGTCGTCGCCGGGCTCGTCGGCGGGCTGCTCGGCGGCCCGCTGCTCGCCGTGCTGTTCGTGGTGCTGGTGCCCGTCGGCGCCAAGCTGCTGCTCGGCTTCCGCGCCGGGCGGCGGCAGGCCGCGTTCGCCGACCAGCTCGACGACTCCCTGCAGCTGATGGCCAGCAGCCTGCGCGCCGGGCACAGCCTGCTGAGGGCGGTCGACTCGGTGTCCTCCGAGGCCGAGGCGCCGACCTCGGAGGAGTTCGCGCGGATCGTCAACGAGACGCGCGTCGGCCGCGATCTCAGCGACGCGCTCGACGAGGTCGCCGCCCGGATGGGCAGCGACGACTTCACCTGGGTCGCCCAGGCGATCGCCATCCACCGCGAGGTCGGCGGCAACCTCGCCGAGGTGCTGGACGCCGTCGGGAACACCATCCGCGAGCGCAACGCCATCCGCCGTCAGGTCAAGGCGCTGTCGGCCGAGGGCAAGCTCTCGGCCGTCGTGCTCATGGCGCTGCCGTTCGGCGTGACCGGGTTCATCTCGATCACCAACCCCGCCTACATCGCGAAGTTCACCGAGAGCCTCGTCGGCTACGCCATGCTCGCCGCGGCGGCCGTGATGCTGCTGGTCGGGGGCCTGTGGCTCAAGAAGACCGTGGCGATCAGGTTCTGATGAGCAGCGTGCCCGTTCCCGTCCTGCTGGCCGCCCTCGCGGTCAGTGTCGCCGTCCCGCTGCTCGGCTGGGCGCTGCTCGCCCGCCCCTCCGCCGCGACGGCCCAGGCGCGCGACAACCTGGTGCGCGGCCTCGGCCCGACCGGCGCGGCCGCCGCGGCCAGTTCCGGGCCCGGGGTGCTGACCCGCGTCGCCCGGGGCCTGACCCCCCGCGGAACGGTCGCCCGGCTCAACCGTCTCGCCGGCACGGCCGGTCGCCCGGCGGCCTGGCCGGTCCCGAGGCTGGTGGCGGCGAAGCTGGTGCTGGCCCTGGTCGCGGGGGCGCTGGGGCTGCTCGTGGCCACCGCCCGGCCCGGCCCGCTGATCGTCGTGGTCGCCGTGGTGGCGACCGTCGTCGCCTACTTCCTCCCCGAGCTGCTCCTGTACAGCCGCGGCCAGGAGCGGCAGGAGGCGATCGCCCTCGAGCTGGCCGACACGCTCGACCAGATGACGATCGCCGTGGAGGCGGGGCTCGGTTTCGAGTCGGCGATGGCACGGGCCGGGAGCAACGGCACGGGGCCGCTGGCGGAGGAGCTCGTGCGCACGCTGCAGGACATCGCCGTCGGCCAGCCGCGTCGCGACGCCTACCTGGCGCTCGCCGAGCGGACGGGCGTCCCCGACCTGCGCCGCTTCATCCGCGCCGTGGTGCAGGCCGACCAGTACGGCGTCTCGATCGCCGACGTGCTGCGCACCCAGGCGCAGGAGATGCGGCTCAAGCGCCGCCAGCGCGCGGAGGAGAAGGCGATGCAGATCCCGGTCAAGGTGATCTTCCCGCTGATCCTCTGCATCCTGCCGACGCTGTTCATCGTGCTGCTCGGCCCCGCGGTCATGGACATCGCCGCAGCGTTCAGCGGCTGAGCACATCGTCGTCCTCCGGACGACACCGCGGCCCATGGCCGTTCCCCGGCGACGTGGAGCCGTTTCGTCGTCCCTGCGCGGAGGCCTCCGGCCCCCACTCGGGCCGACCCTGCACGGGCCGGCCCGAGTCAGGTCAGCCGGTGGAGCGGGGCTGGGCGGGGTTCGTCGGGTCGCCCTGCGAGGGCGGGTTCATCGCGGGCCCCGTGGTCGCCTCGGAGACCTTGGAGCCGGCCGCGGCGTGCGACGGGTCGTCGGCCGCCGGTGCGGCGGGGTCGCCACCCGAGGGCTGGGCGCCCTCGCGGAGCGCCTGGAGCCGGTTCTCCATGATCGCCACCACCTGCGGGCGGTCGGCGTGGGCGCGTTCGTACTCGAGCACGGTCTCCAGACCCTGGGCGTCCAGCGTCCGGATCCGCGAGGCCAGGCCCTCCACCGGCAGGTGGTCGTAGTCGGGCAGTGGCAGCTGGTCGTGCTCCGTCATCCCTCGTCCTCTCTGCGGGTCCGTGTCGCCGCACCGCCTACCCCCGCCTCCCGGAAACGACACCGGGTGTGAGCTTCCGGCCGGTGGGTAGGCGGCGACGGCGGGAGTCGCGGCTCCGCGCCGCCCCGCCATCCGAACACCCCCGATCGACCGAGGAGTTGTCCCCCCGACATGGACGTGTCCTTCCTGGAGCCGGTGTTCGCCGCGCCCGGGCCCTACGCCACGGTCTGCGCCGACGTCACGCACACCAACGAGAACGCCGACGCGGAGCTGGAGCTGCGCGTGCGTGCGCTCACCGAGCAGCTCGCGGAGCAGGGTGCGCCGGAGACGGTCGTCGAGGCCGTCCGCGGCCGGCTGCTCGAGGGCAACGAGGGCGGCGAGGCCGGCACGCTGAAGGGTCGCGCCGTCGTCGTCGCCTCCGACGGCTCCGTCGTGCTCGACGAGGCGCTGGCCGACGCGCCGGCCCGGGAGACCGCGGAGTGGGCCGACCAGCCCGACCTGGTGCAGATCCTGCCCCAGCTCGCGGGCCGCCTGCCGCACGTCGTCGTGGTCGCCGACCGCACGGGCGCCGACATCACCACGGCCGGGCTCCCCGGCCGGCCCGACCAGGAGAAGCAGGTGGAGGGCGACACCTTCCACATGCGCAAGGTCAAGGTCGGCGGCTGGGCGCACAACACGTACATGCACACCGCCGAGAACCAGTGGGAGGAGAACCTCGGACTGGTCGCCGACGAGCTCGACTCCCTGGCCCGGCGGCTGCCGCTGCGGTTCATCCTCGTCGCCGGTGACGTGCGGGCCCGGCAGATCCTGAGCGACAAGGCGCACGCCGCGTGGTCGGACCTGGTGGTCACCATGGAGGAGGGTGGTCGCGCCGCCGGTGCCGAGCGGGCAGCCATCGACGCCCGCACCGCCGAGCTGATCGCCGAGCACGAGGCACGCGACATCGCAGACGCCCTCGAGAAGGTGCAGGCCGCCGGTGCGCACGGGCTCGCGCTCACCGGCACCGCCGCCGTGGTCGAGGCGCTGCGCAAGGGGCAGGTCGAGACCCTCCTGCTCGCCGACGAGCAGGACGACGCCACCCTCCTGGTCGGCAACGGCCCGCTCGAGCTCGGCGTGAAGCAGCAGGACATGGACTCCCTGGGCGTGCACGGCACCGTCGTGCCGGCCGGCCGGGCGCTGGTCGCCGCCGCCGCCGCCAGCGCGGCCGGGGTGCTCGTCGCGCCCCGTGCGGCGCTCCCCGACGGCGAGCCGGTCGCCGCGATCCTCCGTTACACCGACGACTCGACGCCGTCGGCCTGACATCCGCAACGAAGCCCGAAGGAGAACCACCCGTGAGCGACCCGCACCAGCCCGGCACCGCGCCCGGAACCGATCAGCGCGGCATCGAGCGCCGCGCCGCACTCGCCGAGGCCCTCGGCAAGGAGGTGTGGCCGGCCGACCGCGACCAGTTGATCGCCAAGGCGCAGGAGGGGCCCGCGGCCGACCGGGTGCTCTCGGACCTGCAGCGCCTGCCGGCCGGCCGGCAGTTCGAGAACGTCCAGGAGGTGGCCGAGGCCCTCGGCCTCGGCACCGAGCAGCAGCGGTTCTGACGTGACCACGCAGAAGCAGCCCAGCGCCGAGGCGCTGGACAACGTCACCGAGGACAACGTGGAGACGCGGTCCCAGCTGCTCCCGGAGGAGGCGGCGTTGCAGGGCAGCGGCATGGAGGAGGTCGCCGCCGAGGTCATCCTGGCCGAGTCGGAGGAGCGGACGGTCAACGCCGATCCCGACGACGCCCAGGGTGCCCACCGGCAGTCCGCCGAGACCGCCGACCTGCCCTGACGTGCGGCACGAGCACCCGGTCCGGCTGCGCTGGTCGGACCCCGACATGCTGGGTCACGTCAACCACGCGCGGGCGCTGAGCCTGCTCGAGGACGCGCGGCTCGCGCTGGGCGAGGATCACGCCGGAGGCGGCCTGATCCTCGCCCGGCTCGAGGTCGACTACCTGCGCCAGCTCTACTACCGGGTCGGCGAGGAGCTCTGCGTGCGCAGCTGGGTGACCCGGCTGGGCACGAAGTCCTTCACGATGCGGCAGGAGCTGGCGCAGGACGGCGAGGTGGCCATCCGGGCCGACGTCGTCCTGGTGGTCTTCGACTTCGCGGCGAACACGAGCCGGCCGATGACCGACGCCGAGCGCGCGCACTGGAGCAGGTACCTGGAGGGCTAGCTAGCTCTGGCCGTAGGCGGCCCAGAGCCGCGGGAAGCGGGCGGCGAACCACTCGTCGTCATCCTGCGGGAACGGCTCACCGGACGGCTCACCGAACTGGTCGTCCACCTCGTCGGGCCCCGGGTCCAGGTCCTCCTCGGCGAAGCCGCGGTCCTCCAGCACCTCCAGGGGTGCGTAGGCCCACTCCTCGGCGCACCCGAAGTCGTCCTCGTCCTCGTCCCACTCGAGGTCGGCCAGGGCGTCCGGATCGGCGAGCACGCGCTCGTAGGCGGCCTGTCCCTGGCTGATCAGCCAGTTCCGGAAGTCGAGGAAGGCGTCGTCGCTCGCGCCGCCGAGCGCGAGGTACGCGGCGGCCCAGAGGTCCCAGCGGTTGGCCCGGGCGCGGGCGGCCATCAGCTGGCGGTAGAAGCCGAGGACGTCGTCGTCCGAGAGCTCCTCGAGGGCGGCCGTGAGGGTCGCGACGTGCTCGGCGACCACCGAGTCCTTCGCGGTCTCGGCCGCCTCCGCGCGGGTGTCCTCGACCAGCGTCCAGAAGGTGTTCGCGTCCACGGCGGGAACCTACCGGCGCGCGCGGTGGTGCCGTGGTCGTCCCGGCCCTCCCGTTCCTAGGAGGAGACCGGCTCGGCGGGGCGCAGCCGTGACGGGGTGGTGCTGTCACGCACGACGAGCCGCGTGGCCAGCTCCAGCCGCGGGCTCTCGATGGTCTCGCCGTCCACCATGCGCAGCACCGTCCGTGCTGCCAGCACGCCCATCTCGGTCAGCGGCTGGTGCACCGTGGTGAGCGGCGGGGAGGACCAGCGGGCCTCCGGCAGGTCGTCGAACCCGACGACGCTGACGTCCTCGGGCACGCGCAGGCCCCGGCGCCGGACTCCTTCGTAGATCCCCAGTGCCATCTGGTCGTTCGCGGCGAAGACGGCGGTCGGCGGGTCGGGCAGGGCCAGAAGGCGGTCGGCCGCGCGGGCTCCCGAGGCGTAGCCGAAGTCGCCTTCCACCACCAGGTCGGCGTCGAACGGCAGCCCGGCGGTCTCCAGGCCCGCCCGGTACCCGGCCAGGCGGGCGCGGCTGGCCCAGAGATCGGGCGTGCCGGCGACGAAGGCGATGCGCCGGTGGCCGAGCCCGGTCAGGTGCTCGGTGGCGCTGAGGCCGCCCGCCCAGTTGGTCGCGCCGATGGTCGGCACGTCCAGCTCCGGGACGCCGGCCGGGTCGACGACGACCGCGGGGACCTGCAGGTTGCGCAGCTCCGCGTCGAGCTCGGGGTCCAGCTCGCTGGTGACCAGGATGGCGCCGTCGCTGGCCCGGGCGCCGAGGTTGTCCAGCCACCCCCGGGTGGCGCTGGCCCGGCGGTGGATCGCGGTGACCACGGTGCCCACGCCTGCCGCGTGGGCGACGTCCTCCACCCCGCGGATGATCTCCAGCGCCCACGGGCTGTCGAGGTCGTTGAAGACCAGGTCGATCAGCCGCGCCCGGGCCCGGCCGCCTCGGCGCTGGTAGCCGTGGTCGCGGAGCAGCTGCTCCACGCGCTCGCGGGTCTGCGGAGCCACGTCGGACCGCCCGTTCAGGACGCGGGAGACCGTCGGGACCGACACCCCGGCCGCCGCGGCGATCGCCGCGATGGTCACCGCGCCGGTCTGCTCGTCGGCCAACGGACCTCCTCCTGGTCGGGGCGGCCAGCCTACGGCCGGCCCCGCGGCCCCGGGCGGGTGCGCCGCGGAGCTCCCCCCGACGGGCGAGGGCCGGCCTCCGGCGACGGCGTCCGATGCCCGCGGGTTCCCGTATTGACGCCCACATGTGACCTACGTAACGTCCGGGCTCCGGTTTCCGGAAACTTTCGGAAGCTGTTCCGACGTCTCGAGGGAAGGCAAACCATGCGCTCTGTGAGGTTCGGTTCGCGGGCGGCAGCCCGTTGCGCGGTCGGGGTGGCCCTGGTCCCGGTCGCGATCTCCGCCGCGGTCCTGCCCGCCGCGGCGGCGCCCCAGGACCAGGCGGCACCGACGGCCCAGGCCCAGGAGGACCGGGCCGGCGGCCCAGCCATCCGGAACGGCCTGCGCACCGTCGCCCCCGACGACCTGGTCATCGGGACCGCGGTCGCCGGCGGGGGGCACCACGTGGACGCCGGCTACCCCGATCCGTTCACCCGCGACCCCCGGTACCGGAAGGTCCTCGCCACGGAGTTCAGCTCGGTCTCCCCCGAGAACCAGATGAAGTGGGAGTTCATCCACCCGGAGCCCGGGGTCTACAACTTCGGGCCGGCGGATGCGATCGTCGCATTCGCCGAGCGGCACGGGCAGGAGGTCCGCGGCCACACGCTCCTCTGGCACAGCCAGCTGGCCGACTGGGTCACCGAGGGCGACTACACCGACGAGGAGCTCCGGACCATCCTCAAGGAGCACATCCAGACGGTGGTCGGCCGCTACGAGGGCCGCATCGACCAGTGGGACGTCGCCAACGAGATCTTCGCCGACACGTGGGACGACGGCGGCGTGCGGCTACGGGACGGTTCGACGGGCGCGACTGCCAACATCTTCATCCAGCGGCTCGGCCCGGGGATCATCGCCGACGCCTTCCGCTGGGCGCACGAGGCCGATCCGGAGGCGAAGCTCTTCCTCAACGACTACGCCGTCGAGGACATCGGCCCGAAGAGCGACGCCTACTACGAGCTCGCCAAGCAGCTGCTCGCCGAGGGGGTCCCGCTGCACGGGTTCGCCTTCCAGGCCCACCTGGACCTGCAGTACCCCTTCCCGGAGACCCTCGACGAGAACATGCAGCGCTTCGACGACCTGGGGCTGGAGACCGCGATCACCGAGCTGGACGTCCGGTTCACGCTCCCCGAGAGCGGGGTGCCCACCGCGGAGCAGCTCGCCGAGCAGGCGGACACCTACGAGGGCGTCCTCGAGGCCTGCCTGTCGGTGGACGACTGCAACTCCTTCACCATCTGGGGCTTCAACGACAAGTACTCGTGGGTCCCGAGCTTCTCGCCCGGCCAGGGGGCGGCGACCGTGATGTTCGAGAACTACGAGCGCAAGCCCGCCTACTGGGCCCTGCACGAGACGCTCGCGGAGGCGCAGGCCGGGCGGTGACCGGCCCGGTCCGACCCGCCGGACCCGCCTGAGCGCCGGGCGGTCGCTCCTCGACCCGGGGAGCGGCCGCCCGGTCCCGTCGGGCGGGTGGACCCGCCGTCCGGCGGGACGGCGGCCCGATCAGGTGATCATCTCCGTCCCCCGGGGTAGGGCCGCACCCGAACCGAGAGGAGACAGCGATGCCGAAGACGACGAAGAAGGGCGACGCGAAGCAGTCCGAGCTGCCCAGCACCCTGCGACGCTCGGACAAGAAGGCCCAGCGGACGTTCACCAAGGCCTACGACTCGGCGGTGGACGAGTACGACGACGAGGAGCGCGCCAACCGCGTCGCGTGGGCGGCGGTCAAGCACTCCTACGAGAAGGTCGGCGACCACTGGGAGAAGAAGGAGGGCGGCAAGAAGGGCCCCTCGGACGCCCAGGCCGCCGGCGGCCGCGGCACCGGCAAGCAGACCAAGGGCGGCGTCGACGCGAACGCCACCAAGGAGCACCTGCAGGAGCTCGCCAAGAAGCTCGACATCTCCGGCCGCTCGAAGATGAAGAAGCAGGAGCTGGTCGACGCCATCCAGAAGGCGAACGACAAGAAGACCGCCCAGGCCCGCACGAAGTGAGGTCACCGCGTCGCCGCTTCCCTGGTCCAGGGGAGCGGCGGCGCGTCAGCCGATGAGCTGGAACTCCGTCTGCCGGCCGGCGAGGTACTCGACGCCGTCCGCAGTGAGCGCGATGCCCTCCTCGAGCCCCAGCCGCACGCACTGGCCGTCCCACTCCGGCACGGGCCGGCGCACCGCGAGCTCCAGGGCGTAGGCCGTGTCGGCGTGCACCGGGTAGTCGCCCGCGCCCGGCACGTCCCGCTGCTGGTCCCACTGGCCGATGGCCGGCCCCGCCCCGTGGCCGTGGTAGCCGATCGGGTGCGAGTAGACGTCCCCGTCCAGGCCCTCCGCTGCCGCGGCGGCGCGGGCGGCGGCCAGCACTTCGTTGCCCGTCCGGCCCGGGAGGAGCGCGGCCGCGGTCAGCTCCTGCAGCCGGTTGGCCGCCCGCATGGCGGACCGCAGGCCCTCGGGGGCGTCGGTCTCGCCGGGCCGCAGGACGTAGGCGTTGCGCTGCGTGTCGGTCCGCAGCCCCAGCGAGCTCAGGCCCACGTCGCAGTGCAGCAGGTCCCCGGCCCGGACCACCGCGTCGGAGGGGACGGCGGGCAGCAGCGTTCCCCCGTCCTCGACCAGGGGCACGCCGGCGCGCTGCACCAGCACCGACGGCTGGAACCACGGCTCCACGCCCAGGTCGTGGAGCCGCTGCCGCAGCCACCACGCCACGTCCAGCGCGGTGGTCCGGCCCACCCGGACGACGGCGGGGGAGAAGGCCTCCGCGATCACCTGGTGCGCCAGCCGGTTCATCCCCCGCAGCGCCTCGATCTCCTCCGGCAGGCGGGTCTCCAGCCAGCTCACCGCGAGCTGCTCGGCCGACACCAGCCGGTCCGCGTACGGGCCGAGCGCCTCGGTGAGCAGCCGGTGCTCGGTGTGGGAGAGCCCGTCGGCCAGGGCGAAGCGCTCGGAGACGTCGATGCCGATGCGGCGCGGGCCGGCCTGCTCCACGAACCGGCGGACCTCCGCCCACTGGGCGCGCTCGGCGGGCTCCCGCGGGTCGGCGGTCCACGCAGGCAGGAACTGGCCGACCGGGTAGCGGGAGACCGCGGCGGGGGTGACGCCGTCGTCGCTGCGGTGCAGCAGCAGGATGGTGCGCCGGCGGGCGGACAACCAGGTGGCCGGGAGCAGCGTGGCGAGGACCGGGTCCTCGTCGTACTCCCGTCCGGCGACGATCCACAGATCGATGCCCGCCCGGTCCATGAGACCGGGGAGGACGTCGAGCAGCCGCTGGGTGAGCCATCGGTCGCGCACGTCGGCCTGCTCGCGCAGAGGCAGAGGCACCGTCCGCGTCGGGTCGGGCGCGACGAGCGTCATGCACCTAGCGAAGCAGAGAACCGCCGAACGCACCGGTCGAGAGCACCGTCCGGCCCCCGCCGGCGGCCGGGCTAGGAGCTGGCCTGCTCCGCCCGGGGGCTGCGGGCGCGCGGGACCACGGCGGTGGCCACCCGGTCCCGCCCCTCACGCTTGGCCCGGTACATGGCGGCGTCGGCCTCGTCGACCAGCCGCCACAACGCCGCGACGGCGTCATCCCCCTCGCCCGGCCGGGTGACGGCCAGGCCGATCGACGCGGTGACCACGTGCCCGCCGGCGCCCTGTCCGCGGGCGACGGCAGCCCGCAGCCGCTCGGCCAGCCGGCGGGCCTCCGCAGGGTCGCCCACCGAGCCCACGACGACGAGCTCCTCGCCGCCGGTGCGGGCGAGCACGTCCGCGGGCCGGACGGCGGCCGACAGCGCGGCGGCCACGGAGCTGAGGACGGAGTCGCCGACGGCGTGCCCGAACTCGTCGTTGAGCCGCTTGAAGTGGTCGAGGTCCAGCACCATGGCGCAGATCCGGGTCCCGTCCCGCCGGGCCTGTCCCCAGAGGCGCTCGGCCTGCTCGACGAGGTAGCGGCGGTTGTGCAGCCCGGTGAGCGGATCCAGGTGGGTGAGGGTCGCGGTCTCCACCAGCAGGCGCTGCACCCGCCGGCGCAGCAGGTAGACCGCCGTCGCCGCGACGTTCAGCGTGACGGCGCTGACCCCGACCTGGACGCCGAGGGCCACGGCGCTGTCGTAGCTGGGCCACAGCGCGGCGAGGCAGACGCCGGTCGTCACCGCCATGTGGACCGCCAGCGCCCGGAGCTCCAGGAACCAGGCGGCCGCCAGCGCGGGGAACAGGAGCATCAGCGGGGTGGCGTAGCGCAGGGGATCCTGGATGCAGAGGACCACGACGAGGTAGATCAGATCTCCGAGCAGCACCAGGACGAGCGTGTACCCGGGGCCGATCCGGCGGCGCGCGGCGAGTGCCGCGGCGAGGGCGAGCAGCAGCAGCATGGTGCCCGCGTAGGCCCACCGCGCCACCCCCTCGCGGAGCACGCCGTCCACCAGGAGGTTGACCGAGCCCATCACACCGCCCATGGCCAGCAGCACGGCGACGGTGACGGCGGCGACGCGGTGCTCGTGCCCACCGGGGGCGGCCGGCCCGGAGCAGACGGGGGCGGAAGTGCGCAGGTCCGGGCCGATCACGGGTGCAGGATGCCGCACCAACCGGCGTTCCGGCACCCCCTGTGCGCCGCCGGTCACCCTGGGGTGCGAGCCCGGGCGGTCGTCGTCCGAGCGGACCCGCGCGCCGGGTGGAAGGCTGAGGTCGTCCGACGAGTGGAGGAGGTCGCGCATGGCCGGGGGGCCCTGGTTCTTCTGTCTCAAGCACCACCGGGTCGAGGACCGCGACGGGTGCGCCGAACGGCACCGGCTCGGGCCGTACGAGACCCGGGAGGAGGCCGAGCAGGCGCTCGCGGCCGTCGCCGAGCGGAACGAGCGGCTCGACGCGGAGGACCGCGAGTGGGAGGAGCGCTGACCCCCGTCCCGGGGGCCAGGCATGATCGGTCCCAGCCGCCGGGTCGTCCGGCGCCGTGGAAGGGGTGGACGTGACGGACGGTCGCGCGGTCGAGGAACTGGTCGTGGGAGTGCTGGGCGGCACGGGCCCGCAGGGGCGTGGGCTGGCCGTCCGGCTGGCCGCCCAGGGCCAGCGCATCCTGCTGGGCTCCCGCGACGCCGAGCGCGCCGCCGAGGTGGCCGCCGAGGTGGCCGAGCGGGCCGCGACGGTGGCCGGCGGGGTCGAGGTGTCGGTCACCGGGGGCTCCAACGTGGACGTCGCGGGCGCGGCGGACCTGGTCATCGTCGCCGTCCCCTTCGCCGGACACGCCGCGACTCTGGCCGAGCTCGCCACCCCGCTGGCCGGCAAGATCGTCGTCGACTGCGTCGTGCCCATGGGCTTCGACGAGCTCGGTGCCTACGTGCTCGACGTCGAGGAGGGCAGCGCCGCGCAGCAGGCGGCCGCGCTGCTGCCGGACTCGCACGTGGTCGGCGCCTTCCACCACCTGTCGGCCAAGCTGCTCGAGGACCTCTCGAAGCCCACGATCGACGGCGACGTCATGGTGGTCGGCGACGACCGCGCCTCGATGGACACCGTCCAGGCGCTGGCCGGCCGGCTGCCGGGGATGCGGGGGATCTACGCCGGCCGGCTGCGCAACGCCCGCCAGGTGGAGGCGCTGACGATCAACCTCGTCTCGGTCAACCGGCGCTACAAGGTGCACGCGGGCGTCCGGATCACCGACGTCTGAAAGGACCCCGTCCTCCTCGCCCTTCGCATGCTCAGGGTGAGCCTCTGGGCGGGGCCAGGGGAGTTGAGCCGTGACCGGCGCTGGAATCCGCGACGACCAGCGGCGGCCCTACGAGGGGCCGCCGCCGCGGCGGGTCGTCTCGCTGGTGCCGTCGCTGACCGAGGCGATCGCGGCCACCGACACCGGGCTGCTGGCCGGGGCGACCGACTGGTGCACCCATCCGGCCGGGCTCGACGTCCCGCGGGTCGGCGGCACCAAGTGGCCCGACGTGGGCCGGGTGCTGGAGCTCCGCCCCGACCTGGTGGTCGCCAACGCCGAGGAGAACCGGGACTCCGACGTCGCCGCGCTCCGGGCCGCCGGTGTACCCGTGTGGGTGACCGCGCCGGCCACCGTCGATCAGGCGCTGGACTCGCTCGCCCGGCTCTGCGGCGTGCTGGGCCGCCCCGACCCGGGCTGGCTGGCCGACGCTCGCGCGGCCTGGGAGGCACCGGCGCGGCTGCCGGACGTGCCGGCGGTCGTCCCGATCTGGCGCCGCCCGTGGATGGTGCTGGGCCGTGACACCTTCGCCGGTGACGTGCTGGCCCGGCTCGGCGTCCGCAACGTGTTCGCCGGGCATGCCGACCGGTACCCGAAGCTCGGCCGGGACGAGCCGGCGACGGTGCCCGCGGAGCTCGTGGTGTTCCCCGACGAGCCCTACGCGTTCACGCCCGACGACGGCCCCGAGGCGTGGCCGCAGGCTCGGCCGGTGTTCGTCAGCGGCCGGCACCTCACCTGGTACGGCCCCTCGCTGGCGGAGGCGCCGCAGGTGCTGGCCCGGCAGCTGACCACCTGAGCGGACCGGTGACGTGCTGCGCCGCGCGCGGCCGGCTCCGGGGGTCGTGCGCACGCACTGGGGGCGTTGCAGGGCGCCGACAGCGGGAGCTCGACCCCCAGAGCGAGCTGAGTGGCTACTCGAAGGAGTGCTCGGGGCCGGGGAACGCCCCGCCGCGGACGTCGTCGGCGAACTCCTGCGCGGCCCGCAGCAGCTCGCCCCGCAGGTCGGCGTACTTCTTCACGAACTTCGGCACCCGGCCGCCGTTGAGCCCGGCCATGTCCGGCCACACCAGCACCTGCGCGTCGCACTCGACGCCGGCGCCGATGCCGATCGTGGGGATGGCGAGCTCCTTGGTCACCTGGGCGGCGACGGCCGCCGGCACCATCTCCAGGACGACGGCGAACGCACCGGCCTCCTGCACCGCGTGCGCATCGGCCAGCAGCTGCTCGGCCCCGGCCCCCCGGCCCTGCACCCGGTAGCCGCCGAGGGCGTGCTCGCTCTGCGGCGTGAAGCCGACGTGCGCCATGACCGGGATCCCGGCCTCGGTCAGCAGCCGGATCTGCGGCGCCACCCGCACCCCGCCCTCCAGCTTCACCGCCTGGGCGCCGCCCTCCTTCATCATGCGGACGGCGGTGTCGAACGCCTGCTGCGGGCCCGACTCGTAGGACCCGAACGGCAGGTCGGCGACGATCAGCGCCCGCTTGGTGGAGCGGGTGACCGCCTTGGTCATCAGCAGGATGTCCTCGACGGTCACCGGCACGGTGCTGGTGTGCCCGAGCACGACGTTGCCCGAGGAGTCGCCGACGAGCATGACCGGGATGCCGGCCTCCTCGAAGATGGCCGCGCTGTAGGTGTCGTAGGCGGTGAGCATCGCCCACTTCTCGCCGCGTGCCTTGGCCTGCTGCAGGTGGTGGATGCGCACCCGCGCCGTCGACTGGCCGCCGTAGAGGACCGACTCGCTCACGCCTGTGCTCCTTCCCGCACGGTGGGGAGGGTCTCCCGCCAGCGGCTGGTGATGGGCAGGCGCCGGTCGCGCCCGAACGCCTTGAGACTGATCTTGGTGCCCGGCGCCGACTGGCGGCGCTTGAACTCCGCGGCGTCCACCAACCGGAGGACGCGCGCCACCACTTCTGGGTCGTGCCCCCGCTCGAGCAGCTGGGCCATGCCGAGGTCGCGGTCGACGTAGTCGGCGATCACCGCGTCGAGCTCGTCGTAGGAGGGCAGCGAGTCACTGTCCACCTGACCCGGCGCCAGCTCGGCCGACGGCGGCTTGTCGATCGAGTTCTGCGGGATCGGCTCGGTCTCGCCACGGCGGCGGGCCTCGGCGTTGCGCCAGCGGGCCAGCTCCCAGACCAGGGTCTTGGGCACGTCCTTGATCGGGGCGAAGCCGCCGGCCGAGTCGCCGTAGAGGGTGGAGTAGCCGACGGCGATCTCGCTCTTGTTGCCCGTCGTCAGCAGGAGGTGGCCGTGCTGGTTGGACAGCCCCATCAGGAGCGTGCCGCGGACCCGGGCCTGCAGGTTCTCGGCGGCGACCCCGGAGAGCTCCACCGAGGACTCGTAGGCGTCGACCATCGGCGCGATCGGCACGACGGAGTAGTGCAGGCCGGTGCGGCGCGCAAGGTCCTCGGCGTCGGCGAGCGAGTGCTCGCTGGACCACTTCGACGGCAGCCCGACCCCGTGCACCCGGTCGGCGCCCAGCGCGTCGACGGCGAGGGCGGCGCAGACGGCGGAGTCGATGCCCCCGGAGAGACCGAGCACCACCGAGGGCATGCCGTTCTTGTCGATGAAGTCGCGCAGACCCAGCACCAGGGCCCGCCACACCTCCTCGCAGTCGCTGAGCGGTTCGGCGACCGTGGCGGGGCGCGGGTCGAAGGCGGGCACCGGCTCCTCGCTCAGCACGTGCCGGGTGACGGTCATCGGCCCGACCCGGCCCGAGCGGCGCTCGGGCACCGCGGACGGGTCCAGCGCGAGGTCGACGGTGAGCAGGTGCTCGACGAACTGGGGGGCGCGGGCCAGCAGTTCCCCGGTGGGGGAGACGGCCATCGAGTCGCCGTCGAACACCAGTTCGTCCTGCCCGCCCACCTGGTTGCAGTACAGGATCGCCGCCCCCGCCTCGGCCGCCCGGCGACGCACCAGCGGGAGCCGGAGGTCGTCCTTCGCCCGCTCGTACGGGGAGGCGTTGGGGGAGACGACGAGGTCGACCCCGGCCTGGCCGGCGACCCCGCACGGCCCGCCCTCGACCCAGAGGTCCTCGCAGACGGTGAGCGCGACGTCCACGCCGTGCAGCCGCACCACCGGTAGCTCGGTGCCGGGCACGAAGTAGCGCGCCTCGTCGAAGACCCCGTAGTTGGGCAGGTGCCGCTTGTAGTAGCGGACGACGACGTCGCCACCGTGCAGCAGGGCCGCCGCGTTGCGGGGAGCACCCCGGCGGGGGTTGGCGTCGCTGGGCCGGTCGTCGTCGGTGGGCGGCTCGTCGACCGGGGCCGGTCCGCTGCCCTCGGTGTGCGCCAGGTACCCCACGACGACGGCGAGCTCGCCCAGCCCGTCGGCGGCCAGCCGGGCCGCGAGGTCCACCAGCGCCTGCTCGCTGGCGCGGGCGAACGACTCGCGCAGCACCAGGTCCTCCGGTGGGTACCCGGTGAGCGTCATCTCCGGGAAGACGACGAGGTGCGCGCCGGCGGCCGCGGCCTCCGCCGCCCACCGGAGGACCAGGTCGCTGTTGCCCGCGAGGTCACCGACCCGCGTGTCGACCTGGGCGAGGGAGACCCGCATCTGCACCGGCTGCTGATCGCTCACGCCGCCAGTCTCGTCGCCCACCAGGGCCGACGGCCAGGTGGGGGCGCGACACGGGCACCGTCGCGGCCGGGAACCGTGTGCGGATCGCCCGGATTGGGCAGGCTTGCGCCGACGTCACACACCTGAAACGAGCGGACTGGATCATGGCCGGTATGGACCGACAGCAGGAGTTCGTCCTGCGGACCCTCGAAGAGCGCGACATCCGTTTCGTGCGGCTGTGGTTCACCGATGTCTCCGGCTACCTCAAGGCCGTCGCGGTGGCCCCGGCCGAGATCGAGGCCGCCTTCGCCGAGGGCATCGGCTTCGACGGCTCGGCGATCGAGGGCTTCGCCCGCGTCTACGAGTCCGACATGCTCGCCAAGCCCGATCCCGGCACCTTCCAGGTGATGCCGGCCCGCGAGGGCCGGGCCAGCGACACCGCGCGGATGTTCTGCGACATCACGCTGCCCGACGGCTCGCCCTCGTGGGCCGATCCCCGGCACGTGCTGCGCCGGACCCTGGCCAAGGCGGCCGACATGGGGTTCACCTTCTACACCCACCCCGAGATCGAGTTCTTCCTGCTCAAGGACCTGCCCACCGACGGCACCGCACCGGAGCCCGCCGACACCGGCGGCTACTTCGACCTCTCCACGCACAACGTGGCGCACGACTTCCGGCGCGAGGCGGTCTTCGCCCTGGAGGCGATGGGCATTTCCGTGGAGTTCAGCCACCACGAGGTCGCCCCGGGGCAGCAGGAGATCGACCTGCGCTACGCCGACGCGCTGTCGATGGCGGACAACATCATGACGCTGCGGCACGTCGTCCGGGAGGTCGCGCTGGCCCAGGGCGTGCACGCCACGTTCATGCCCAAGCCGTTCACCGAGCTGGCGGGCTCGGCGATGCACACCCACCTGTCGCTGTTCGAGGGCGACCGCAACGCCTTCCACGACCCGGCCGACCCGATGCGGCTGTCGACCACCGGCAAGCAGTTCATCGCCGGCCTGCTGACCCATGCCCGCGAGGTCACCGCGATCACCAACCAGACGGTGAACTCCTACCGCCGGCTGCTGGCCGGTACCGAGGCGCCCACCGCGGCGACCTGGGGTCGGGCGAACCGCTCGGCGCTGGTCCGGCTGCCGAGCTACAAGCCCAGCAAGGCGCAGTCGGCCCGGGTCGAGGTGCGCTCGCCGGACTCCGCGTGCAACCCCTACCTCACCTTCGCCGTCCTGCTGGCCGCCGGCCTGCGGGGCATCGAGAAGGGCTACGAGCTGCCGCCGGAGGCCGAGGACGACGTCTGGTCGCTCACCGACACCGAGCGCCGCGCGGCCGGCTACGAGGACCTGCCGGTCAGCCTCGGCGAGGCGCTGACGGCGATGCAGGGCAGCGAGCTGGTCGCCGAGACGCTCGGCGAGCACGTCTTCCAGTTCTTCCTGCGCAACAAGTGGGAGGAGTTCAACTCCTACCGGCAGAACGTCACGCCCTTCGAGCTGCGCCGGTACCTCCCCGGCCTCTGACCCGCCCGCTCTGGGAGTGCTGCTCGTGCTCTGCGGGCCTTGCAGGACTGCCAGGGCGCGGACAGCACCCGCAGAGCGCGGGTGAGCCCCGACGGCGCGGGCCACTAACCTCGGTCGCGTGACCTCCACCGGCCGCCTGCTCGTCGTCGTCCCGAGCGAGACCGATCCGCCGGCCCGGCTGGGGGAGTGGCTGCGCGACGCGGGCATGGAGCTCGACGAGCGCCGGCTCGGCCTCGGCGCGCAGCTGCCGGACGGCCTCGAGGGCTTCGACGGGCTGCTCGTGCTGGGCGGCCCCCAGTCGTCGATGGACGACGAGGAGACCAGCCCCGAGCTCGTCGGCGTGCGACGACTGCTCGGGCAGGCGCTGCGGGACGATCTGCCCACCCTCGCGATCTGCCTGGGCGCCCAGCTGCTGGCCCAGGTGGGCGGCGGCCGGACCCGGGTCGGGGTGGACGGGCCCGAGGTCGGTGCGACGCTGGTGGCCAAGCGGGACGCCGCGGACGCCGACCCCGTGTTCGGGCCGCTGCCGCTCTCGCCGGACGTGATCCAGTGGCACCACGACGAGATCTCCGAACTGCCGGGGGGCGCCACCCTGCTGGCCGGCAACCCGCACTACCCGCACCAGGCCTACCGGGTGGGGACCTCCGTGTACGGCCTGCAGTTCCACATCGAGACGACGCCGGAGATGGTGCGGGCCTGGGCCGGCAGCGACCCCGTCGGCGTCGCAGCCTCCCCGCTGGACCGGGAGACGCTGTGCGCCCGGGCTGCCGCCGCCCACGACGACGTGGCCGAGGCGTGGCGCCCGTTCGCCGAGCGGTTCGCCGAGCTGGTCCGGGCGAGGGCACAGGTGCGCGCGTGAGCGCGCCGCAGGTGGAGATCCCGCGGCGCGCGATCGTCCGCCTCGTCCGGTTCGGCTTCGAGGACGGCGAGCGCGCCGCCCGGCTGCTGTCGGACCCCGCCCTGGGCCTGTGGGACCTCGAGCGCAACGAGCCCGCCGACCCGGAGGCCGGGCCGGTCGTGGCCGCACTCGCCCGGGCAGGGGACCCCGACCTCGCCGTGCGGTCGCTGCAGCGGCTGATCGAGGCGCTGGACGCCGAGGACGACACGGGCGATGCAGCGGCCGCGCTGCTGGCGCGGCTGCGGGGGTCGGGTTCCCTCCGCGCCCGTCTGCTGGCCGTCCTGGGCGCGAGCGCCGGGCTGGCCGACCACCTGGCCGCCTACCCGCTGGACTGGGAGGTGCTCGACGACGGGAACGGGCCGAGCCGGCCCACCCCGCACGCGCTGGAGCAGCAGATGCTGGCCGCCGTCGGCGCCGACCCCGACGACCCCCCGTGGGGCGTGCGGCTGGGGAAGGGAGCCCCGGACGCCGGCCCGTCGCGCATCGCGGCCCTGCGGCACGCCTACCGCCGGGCGATCCTCTCCCTGGCCGGGCGGGACCTCGGCGACGGCGTGCCGGCAGAGGAGGCCGCGGCCGAGCTCGCCGACATCGCCGCCGCCGTGCTCACCGCCGGCCTGGCGCTCGCCGTCGCCGAGCAGCCGGCGGACGCCGCCGCCTGCCGGCTGGCCGTCATCGCGCTGGGCAAGACCGGTGGGCGGGAGCTGAACTACGTCAGCGACGTCGACGTCGTCTTCGTGGCCGAGCCCGCCGATCCGA
Organism: Blastococcus sp. SYSU DS0753; assembly: GCF_054051175.1. Classification (NCBI taxonomy): domain Bacteria; kingdom Bacillati; phylum Actinomycetota; class Actinomycetes; order Geodermatophilales; family Geodermatophilaceae; genus Blastococcus; species Blastococcus sp. SYSU DS0753. The sequence continues at coordinate 23,515 of NZ_JBJHAT010000029.1, forward strand.
GCGACCCGGAGAGCCCGGCGCTGGCCACCGCCACCCGGGTGGCCGCGTCGCTCATGCGCATCTGCCACGAGGCCGCGTGGGAGGTCGACGCCGCGCTGCGTCCCGAGGGCAAGGCCGGTGCGCTGGTGCGCACCGTCGCCGGGCACGCCGCCTACTACGGCCAGTGGGCCGACACGTGGGAGTTCCAGGCGCTGCTGAAGATGCGGCCGGTGGCCGGCGACCCCCACCTGGGCCGCGCCTACGTCGAGGAGCTGTGGCCGCTGGTCTGGAAGGCCGGCGACCGGCCCGGCTTCGTCGGCCAGGTGCAGGCCATGCGCCGCCGCGTGGAGGCCAACATCCCGCCGGCGCAGGCCGAGCGGGAGCTCAAGCTCGGCCGCGGCGGGCTGCGCGACGTCGAGTTCGCCGTCCAGCTGCTGCAGCTGGTGCACGGCCGTTCGGACCCGAACCTCCGGGTGGGCGGGACCCTGCCGGCGCTCCTGGCGCTGTCGGCCGGTGGGTACGTCGGTCGGGGGGACGCGGCGACGCTCATCGCCTCCTACCGCTTCCTGCGCACCGTCGAGCACCGGCTGCAGCTGCTCCGGCTGCGGCGCACCCACCTGCTGCCCACCGACGAGCAGCAGCTGCGCTGGCTGGCCCGCTCGATGGGGTACAAGCCCGACCACCGCGGCGACGCCGTCGACGTGCTGCGGGCGGAGCTGGCGCTGCACACCCGCGAGGTGCGGCGCCTGCACGAGAAGCTCTTCTACCGGCCGCTGCTGTCGGCCGTGGCCAAGGTGCCGTCGGAGGCCGCGCAGCTGGGCAGCAAGGCCGCCGGTGACTGGCTGCGGGCGCTCGGCTTCGCCGACCCCGACGGCGCGCTCCGGCACCTGGCGGCCCTCACCGGCGGGGTCTCCCGCTCGGCCTCGATCCAGAAGTACCTGCTGCCGGTGCTGCTGCAGACGTTCGCCTCCTGCCCCAACCCCGACGCCGGGCTGCTGGCCTACCGGCAGGTCAGCGAGGCCCTCGGCGGGAACCAGTGGTACCTGCGGCTGCTGCGCGACGAGGGGCAGGTCGCCGAGCGGCTGGCCCAGCTGCTGGGCTCCAGCCAGTACGTCGCCTCGCTGCTCACCCGGACGCCGGAGGCGCTGCGGCTGCTCGCCGACGACGCCGAGCTCGAGCCGCGCTCGGCGGCGACCCTGGCCCGGGCGTGGCGGCAGGCGGCCGGCCGCGCGCCGGACCCGCAGGCCGGCGTTCGGGTCATCCGCGGGCTGCGCCGACAGGAGCTGCTGCGGATCGCGGCGGCGGACCTGCTCGGCCGGCTCGACGTGCACCGGGTGGGGCAGGCGCTGACCGACGTCGCCGTCGCCACGCTGCAGGCCGGGCTCGACGCCGCGCTGCGGACGCACGCCCTCGAGTCGCGCGTCGACGTCGCCGACCTGCCGATGGACCTCGCCGTGATCGGCATGGGGCGCCTGGGCGGTGGGGAGCTCGGCTACGGCTCCGACGCCGACGTGCTGTTCGTCCACCGGCCCCGGCCGGGAGCGGACGAGGCCAGGGCCTCGGCCGCGGCGAACGCCGTGGCCCACACCCTGCGGCGGCTGCTCGGTGAGCCGGCACCGGACCCCGCGTTCGAGGTCGACGCCGACCTGCGGCCCGAGGGGCGGCAGGGCGCCCTGGTGCGCAGCCTCCCCGCCTTCCGCGAGTACTACCAGCGCTGGGTGTCGGTGTGGGAGGTGCAGGCGCTGCTGCGCGCCGTCCCGGTGGCCGGCGACGAAGCCCTGGGCGCGGAGTTCGTCGCGCTGGTCGACCCCGTCCGGTACCCCGCCGACGGGTTGTCCGGCGAGCAGGTCGCCGAGATCCGGCGCATCAAGGCGCGGGTGGAGCGGGAGCGGCTGCCCCGGGGGGCCGACCCCGCCACCCACACCAAGCTGGGCCGCGGCGGGCTGGCCGACGTCGAGTGGACCGTCCAGCTGCTCCAGCTGCAGCACGCCGCCGCGAGGCCGGCGCTCCGGGTGGCCTCCACCCCGGGGGCGCTGACCGCGCTCGCCGAGGAAGGGCTGCTGCCGGCGGAGCAGGCCGAGGCGCTCACCGCGGCGTGGGAGCTGGCCACCCGGGCGCGCAACGCGATCTTCCTGGTGCGCGGGCGGCCCAGCGACCAGCTGCCGAGGCCGGGGCTGGAGCTGGGCGGCGTCGCCCGGGCGTGCGGGTACGGCGCGGACGACGACCCGGGCCGGTTCCTCGACGACTACCGCCGCACCACCCGGCACGCCCGGGCCGTGGTCGAGCAGGTCTTCTACGGTCAGCCGCAGTCCGGTCCGGTGCCCTGACCGGAGCCCCGGCGGTACATGACGATCAGGTTGCATCGGGACGGCGGAGGTTCACCGCCGGGCGCGGCGGCAAGGGGACAGAGGTGACCTGACGCCGAGATCAAGGCAGGATCTGCGATGCGCTTCCTCCCCGCCGGAGTCTGCGCGGCTCTGCTCCTCACGGCCTGCACCGCGGACGGCGGCAGCTCGGACGGCGGCAGCTCGGACGGCGACGCCGCCGCGACCGCTTCGCCGACGGCGTCGCCGACCACGACGGCGCTGAGCGACGATCAGGCCGTCGAACCGGTCGGCGACCCGGGTACCGCCGCGGTGCAGGGTGGTGGTTTCCCCGATGCCGACCGGCCGGTCGCCCACCTGGCCGATGTCCGGGCCGCCGAGCACGACGGCTTCGACCGGGTGGTCCTGGAGTTCGAAGGCGACCGGGTGCCCAGCTACCGGGTGTCCTACGTCGAGCCACCGGTGACGCAGGACGCCTCGGGGCGCCCGGTGGAGATCGAGGGGAACGCCTTCCTGGAGCTGCGCACCAGCCCGGCCAGCACGGTCGACCTGTCCGGCGAGCGCCCCGAGCAGGTGTACGAGGGCCCCGAGCGCATCGAGCCGACGGGCGGGTCCGTGGTCACGGAGGTGGTCCAGACCGGGGACTTCGAGGCGAACATGGCCTGGACGGTCGGCCTGCAGGAGCGCGTGTCGTTCGGCGTGGCCACCCTCGCGGACCCGCCGCGCCTGGTGGTCGACGTCCGCCACCCGTCGGACGAGGAACCGGGCACCCTGCAGCCGGTCGGCGACGGCGACACCGTTGAGTCCATCGCTGCCGGCGACGGGCCGCTCGTCGCACTCACCGACGTGCGGCTCGGCGCCCACGAGGGGTTCGACCGGATCGTGTTCGAGCTGGCCGGTGAGGGCGAGGCCGGCTGGCGGGTCGGCTACACCGACGAGCCGCGTGCCCAGGGGTCCGGAGCCCCGGTCGAGGTGCCCGGCGACGCAGTCCTCGGCATCACGCTGACCAACATCGCGCTGCCGTTCGACGCCCCCGAGGGCGTGCAGCCCTGGGAGGGGCCCGACCAGCAGGCGATCGCCGGGGCGACCGTGCTGGACACCCTGGTCGAGGACACCCTCTTCGAGGGCCACTACACCTTCTTCGCCGGGGTGGACCGGGAACGGCCGTTCGCGGTCGGACTGCTGAACTCGCCGCAGCGGATCGTGGTCGACATCCTCGCGGAGGAGCCGGCCGCCCCGGTCGCGCTGTCGCAGCGTTGCGAGAGCCCCGCCGGGTTCGCCCTGTCGTATCCGGAGTCGTGGGCGGTGAACCCGGGGGACACGGTCCCCGCGTGCACGCGGTTCGCGCCCGACCCGTTCACCGTGCCGCCCGGCACCGACGCCCGGGTGGGCGCGGTGACCGCCTCGGTCGAGCCGGCACCGTTCGACCGGGTCGCCAACCCCGCGGGCGCGGAGGAGCTGAGCCGGACCGACACCACCGTCGGCGGCCGGACCGCCGTGCGGGTCGAGCGGGTCTCCTCGGGTGAGGGCCTCTGGCCCGAAGGGGTGCGGACCACCAGCTACGTCGTCGACCTCGGCGAGGGGGAGGACGGCCCGCGCACCCTGGTGGTCAACACGGTGGGCCTGCCGCAGTTCGACTACGCGCGCAACGTCCGGGTCCTGGACCGCATGGTCGAGACGTTGGAGCTCACCGAGCCCTGATCCGTTGGACCGGCGCCGTGTACCCGGGAGCCGGCAGGGCATGCTGGAGGCGTGTCGTCACCGTCGGCCGAGCCCGAACCCCCCGAGGACATCGCCGGCACGGACCCCGGCGGTGGACCGGCCGACGGCGCCACGATCACGCCCTACCGCGACGGGCCGCTGATCGTGCGCGGCAACTTCCGGTTGCTGGACCAGGACGGCGCCGAGATCGATCCCGGACGCGACACCATCGCGCTCTGCCGCTGCGGGAAGTCCGGCATCAAGCCGTTCTGCGACGGGTCCCACAAGCGCTCCGGCTTCTCCGCGCCGAGCGGGCCGAGCAGGCCGCGACCGGCCGCGCGGATCCTCCGGGACGGGCGCCGGGAGACCTGACCCGTCGCCCGTCCCGGCTCAGCGCGCGGACTCGAACGCCCGGGCCATCCGGACCTGCTCCTCCAGGATCTGCGCGATCCGGGCCTGGACGGCGTCGAGCTGCCCGATGACGGCGCTCGTCGCGCTGATGCCGGAGGTCACGGATTCCGTGCCCGCCTGGATGCCGGCGATCTGCTCGGACACCCGGCTGGTCGCCTGAGCCGTCTCCCGGGCGAGCTCCTTGACCTCGTTGGCCACCACGGCGAACCCCTTGCCGGACTCCCCGGCGCGGGCCGCCTCGATGGTCGCGTTGAGGGCCAGCAGGTTGGTCTGGTCGGCGATCGCCGAGATGATCCGGATGACGTCGCCGACGGCGGCCGACGCGCTGGCCAGCGCCTGCACCTGCGTGGTCATCGACGAGGCCTCGGCGACCGCGCTCTCCGCCACCCGCCCGGCGTCGTCGCCGGCCTCGCGGAGCCGGGAGACCGTCTCCAGCAGCTCCCGGGAGTTGGCCCGGTCGGCCTCCGCGCGGCGCAGGATGTCCAGGCGCTGGGAGACCAGCTGCTGCACGTTGCGCAGCGCCGCGGCGCGTGACTCGGACAGGTCGATGGTCTCGGTGACGAAGAAGTCCATCGTGCCCACGACGCGCCCGTCGCAGAGGATCGGGAAGCAGACGCCGGAGCGCACCCCGGCCCGCTGCGCGGCGGGTGCGCGCACGCAGTCGGTCACCTCCGCGAGGTCGGGGACGAAGACCAGGTCACGGGAGCGCCAGGCGCGCCCGGACAGGCCGACGCCCTCGGCGAAGCTGGCGGCCAGGGTGACCTGGCGGAACTCGTCCCCGGCCGAGCCGGACTCGACGGAGAACCGCAGCACGCGTTGCTCCTCGTCGAGCGCCCAGAACGAGCCGTAGGCCCAGCCGAAGGCGGTCCGGACCGTCTCGAGCGCCACCCGCAGGGCGGTCGCCTCGTCGTGTGCCTCGCCCACCCGGGCGACGACGGTGGTCACCGCCTCCCGGTCGTCCAGGGTCTCGCGGAGCGTGGCGGCGGTCAGCGCGCTGCGCCGGGCGTGGGCGATCAGCCGGCCCAGAGCCTGCCACTTCTCGGCACGCCCGCCGAAGAACGGCAGCTCGCGCTCGCTGTAGTACTCGAGGACCGCGGTCACCCGGTTGCCCTCGACGACGGGGAGGAAGCAGCCCTGACGGGCGCCGGCCGCGTGGGCGGTGGCCCACCGCAGGCAGGTGCCGGTGGCCGTGCCCGCATCCATGAGCACCGGCGTCCGCCGGCGCAGGGCCTCGCCGCCGTAGCCCGCGCCCGCCACCATCGCCTCGCCGGTGGGCCATCCGGCGGCCATGGCCGCGGCGGCCGTGCCCTCGGTGACCCGGAGGACGTAGTTGCCCTGCCCGTCGGGCAGCCAGGCGGCGCCGTAGCTCAGCCCGAGCGCCTCCACGAGCGCGCGCATGATCCGCCGGTGGGCGTCCAGCTCACCGGTCACGTCGCCCTCCAGCGACGCGATGACGCGCTCCAGAGCCTCGACGTCGCGCGGTTGCTCCGCCTGCTCCGGCGTCCGACGCGTCTCCCGCCTGTGCATGGCACCCTCCCGTGGTCCGCGCCGCGCCCGGTGGGGAGCGGTCTGATCGCGCACGAGGTTTCGGCCTGCAACCACGGTTGTTGAGCCGTACCCGAGACGGGCCGGGAACGGAACGGCCGGGCCCGCGACACGGAGGGGTGGCCTGCGGCGGGGCCGGTTGCTCGATGTGACCCGCATCGCACAGGATGCGCGCAACGTCCTGCCCGGCCGGCTCCCCGGCCGGTGCCCGAACGGAGGACCCATGGATTCCGCGCTCACCGCCGTCGCGCTGCCCCTGGCGCTGGCCGTCGTCATGTTCGGGCTCGGGCTCTCGCTCACCCCCGGCGACTTCACCCGCATCGCCCGGCAGCCGAAGGCGGTCGTGATCGCCCTGGGCCTGCAGCTGCTGGCGCTGCCGGTGCTCTGTTTCGGCTTGGTGCTCCTCTTCGACCTCCCCCCGCTGCTGGCGGTCGGCATGCTGCTGCTCGCGGCCTCGCCCGGGGGCACCACGGCGAACCTGTTCAGCCACCTCTACCGGGGCGACGTCGCACTGAACATCAGCCTCACCGCGCTGAACTCGGTGATCGCCGTCGTCACGCTGCCGGTGGTCACCAACCTGGCGATCGGCTTCTTCGAGCCGGCCGCCGGCGGCAGCCTGGGCCTGCAGTTCGGCAAGACGCTGCAGGTCTTCGCGATCGTGCTGGTCCCCGTGGCCCTCGGCATGCTCGTGCGCCGGTCGGCCCCCGCCTTCGCCGACCGCTCGGACAAGCCGGTGCGCGCCCTGTCGGCGGTGGTCCTCGCGCTGGTCATCGTCGGCACCATGGTGGCCGAGCGGGAGAACATCGGGGGCTACCTGCGCGACGTCGGGCTGCCGGCGCTGCTGTTCTGCCTCTGCAGCCTCGCGATCGGGTTCGCCGTGCCGCGCCTGTTCGGCATCGCCCGGGCGCAGTCGATCGCCAGCTCCTTCGAGATCGGCGTGCACAACAGCACCCTGGCGATCGCGGTGGCCGTCAGCGTGCTCGGCAGCGTCGAGCTGGCCGTGCCGGCCGCGGTCTACGGCGTGCTGATGTTCCCCGTCGCCGCGGCGTTCGGCTGGGTGATCACCCGGAACCGCGCCACCGCTCCGGGCCGGGCCGACACCGCGGGAGTCGGTGAGGTGACCGGCCCCCCGCGGTAGGGCGGTCGAACGGTCAGGCCGCCAGCGCCGGGCGCCGGAACAGGCCCGACTGGCCGGCCTCCCACGCGCCCAGCAGGTGGTGGGCGGCCAGCCCGTCCATGGCCAGCGAGCTGGCCGCCCCGAACAGCACGTCGGGGGCCAGCTCCGGTTCCGCGGCGACCAGTGAGCCGCACATGTCCACGGAGGCGATCTGCTCGTGCACGGCGTCGGCCTCCACGTGCTCGTCGTAGAAGACGGTGGTCCGCTCGTCGAACCCCAGCCGGCGCAGCCCGGCCGAGTACCGCCGGCTGGGCTCGGAGGAGGTCATCTCCACGGTCGCCAGGTGCCCCAGGGCGGCTCCGCGCCAGCGGCGGTGCAGCCCGAACAGCGACATGGTGTTGACCGAGGCGAACGCCACGGCGGGCGCGTCGTCCCACTGCGCCCCGTAGCCGGCGTCGAGCCCCAGGTCGCGCATCAGCCCGGCGAACAGCTCGCTGTGCATCCGCTCCGCCGAGCCGCCGCCGTACTCGTCGGCCTGGATCTCGACCATGGCGGCCTTGGTGCGCCCGCTCAGCCGGGGGATGGCGAACGTGTGCGGGTCGGCCTCCTTGAGGTGGTAGACCGACCGGAGGACGAGGTACTCCCGCCACTGCTCCAGCGTGCCCCGCTTGGCCATGTAGGCCGACAGCGACGGACCGTCGTCCGCCGCGATCAGGGCGGTCAGCTGCCGGTCGATCGGCTCACCGGTGACCGCGACCTCGCCCACCAGCCCGCGCAGCGCGGCGAGGTGTCGCCGTTCCAGCCCGGCGCGCAGCCGGAGCAGCTCCGGGTCCCACTCCCAGTCCTCCGACACCCCGTCGAACCCGCGGTAGTGGAGCTCGTAGCAGATCGCGAGGGCGAGCTGCAGGTCGTCGTCGAGGAGGGCCCCGGAGCGGTGGAGCTCCAGGCGCTCGGCGCACTCCCGCGTCGCGGCCGACAGGTCGGCGCGGGTGGCGAGGTCGCGCGCGAGGGCGTCGCTGAGGGGGCCCCGGGGCTCGGGCAGGCGCATGATCGTGAGCATGCCCAACGAACGTCGGTTCGATGCGCCGGCGGATGTGATGTCCCCCGCGGGTAGGACGGGGGCATGACCACCTCGGCTGAGCGCGTCGTGCTCGTCACCGGCGGCAGCGCCGGCATCGGTCGCGCCACCGTCGCCCGGCTGGCCGCGGACGGTGCGCGGGTGGCGACCTGCGCCCGGGACGGTGAGCGGCTGCGGGCGGCGGTGATCGGGCTGCCCGGGGTCACCGCCACGGAGGCCGACGTCGCCGACGCGGCGGCCCGGGCCGAGCTGGTCGACCGGGTGCTGGCCGAGCACGGCCGGCTGGACGCGGTCGTCCACAACGCGGGCCTCGGCTGGGCCGGCCTGCTGGAGGACATGCCGGGGGAGGTGGTCGCCGGCGTGGTCGCCACCAACCTGGTCGCGGTCGTCGAGCTGACCCGGCTGGCGCTGCCCCACCTCCTGCGGTCGGCCGCCGAGCGGGGCCGGGCCGACGTCGTGACGGTCTCCTCGGTCGCCGCCTGGTCGCAGGTGCCTCCCCTGACCGTGTACTCGGCGACGAAGGCCGGGGTGCAGGGCTTCTCGTCGGGGCTGCGGCGGGAGGTCGCGGCCCGGGGCGTCCGCGTGCACACGGTGAACCCGTTCTTCGTGTCGACCGAGTGGCTGGCACGCGGCCACGGTCGTGCCCCGGCGTCGGACGCCGACGCGCGCGGGCGGCTGTCCCGTGGCATCGCCCCCGAGCGGGTGGCCGACCGGGTGGCCGAGTGCCTGACCTCGCCCCGGGCGCGGACGATCTCGGTCCCTCGCTGGTCGGGGCTGGCGCGGTTGGGGGAGCTCCCCCCGGTGGACCGCCTGCTGGACCGGGCGCTGTCGGCCAACGCCGGCCACATCCGGGCGGCCGCGGAGCGGGCGGTGCGCCGCCGGGTGTGACGCGGCAACCCGGGCGGTGCCCGCCGGCGCCCGGGAGGGGTTGGCATGATCCGCTCGTGACCGGGACGACGCCGACCTCCTCCCGCGCCGTGGCCCGTACCTGGTGGGGCGCGCTCGCGGTCGTGGTCGCGGTGTCGATCGCGACCCAGTTCGTGCTGCAGGTGGCCGACCCCGCAGGTCCCGCGCTGGGCGTCCTCGAGCGGATCGTCCGGTTCTTCAGCTACTTCACGGTGCAGAGCAACCTGCTCGTGCTGGCCGCGACGCTGCCGCTGGTGTGGGACCCGGGGTACGACGGGCGACTCTGGGGGGTGGTGCGGCTGGCGTCCCTGCTGGGTATCACGATCACCGGCCTCGTCTATGCCGTGGTCCTCGCGCCGCTGCACGACCCGCGGGGGATCGATGCCTGGACCAACGCCGGTGACCACTACGTCGCACCGGTCATGACCGTGCTGGGCTGGTTGCTGTTCGGGCCACGCCCGCGCATCGACGGCGGGGTGGTGGCCCGCGCCCTCCTCTGGCCGGTCGCCTGGATCGGCTGGATCCTCGCGCAGGGGGTCGTCACCGGGTGGTACCCCTACGACTTCATGGACGCGGCCGAGTTGGGCTACGCGGTCGCGCTGCGCAACCTGGTCGTCGTGGTGCTGCTGGCCCTGGCCTTCCTGCTGCTGTACCGGTTGGTCGACCGCCGGTTGGCGGCGACGCCCGGGACCGCGGTGGACGAGCGGGTCGCGGCCGGGATCCGCTGAGCCCGGCCGGCCGTTGCTGCCGGCGCTGGGTCAGGCGGCGGCGAGGAAGCGGTCGAGCGCCTCGGCGATCTGGCGGTGCCCGGTCGGGGTCGGGTGCACACCGTCGCCCGACATGCCGAAGTCCGGCAGCGCGGACAGGTCGGCGAACGCGTACCCCTGGTCGGCCGCCACGTCCGCCATGGCCTGGAGGTAGGCATCCCAGGCGGCGACGGAGACGTCGGTGCGCCGCGGGTACCCGACGATCAGGACCGACGGGTCGGGACCGACGTCCGGTCCGCGGAGGTGCCCGATGGTCGCGGTGAGGTAGTCGCGGAACTGGGCGGCGGTGAACCCGGCGACGACGTCGTTGTAGCCGAGCGCCACCACGACCAGGTGCGGCGCGGCCGCGGCGACCGCCTGGCCGTGCTGCGGCGCGGTGGGCAGGTTGGCGTAGTCCTCGGCCTGCCAGCCGGAGTGGCCGGCCTCCCACACGCGGACACCGGCGGCCTCGTCCCCGTCGTACACGCTGATGCCCTCGATCAGCACGGTGCGGCCGCTGGTGTTGGTCAGGGTGACCGTGTGCGGGCCCGGGGGCAGCGGGGGCGAGGTCCAGCTGCCGCCGTCGCTCGGGGTGTAGCCACCGCCGGTGGTCGTGACCGGGATGCCTGCCGTGCCGTCGACGGAGACGGTGATCGTCCCGGTGTTGAGGCTGCTCGCGTAGTGCAGCTCGAACGAGGTGCCGGTGAAGGTGGTGGTCATCGAGTTGCCCGCGCCGGAGGGCATGTGGTTCGCCCGCATGCCGAAGCCGTACTGGGAGCCCAGCGTGGACGTGCCGCCGAAGGTGAACCGGTCCACCATGCCGGCGGCGGCGTAGTAGGCGGGGACGTAGCCCTCGCCGCCGGCGACACCGGGCGGCTGGTGGCGGGCCCGCAGGAGCCCGAGCAGGTGATCGACCCAGCGGTTGCCCTTGCCCACGTCCCGGCCCTCGGTCACCGAGTCACCGACCACGACCACGTCGAGCGGGCCGCGCCCCGCGGCGCTGTCGGCACGGGCCGCGCGGAAGGCGTCGAGCCCTTCCGTGCCCCCCGACGGAGGCGGCGTGGTGGTGGGTGCGGTCGTGGTGGTCGGTGCCGTGGTGGTCGTAGGTGCGGTCGTGCTGGTCGGCGTCGTGGTGGTCGGGGCCGAGGAGGTGGGCGCGGGGGTCGTCGTGCTCGGCGCCGGGGAGGGGGTGGGGGTGGGCGACGGCGCCGGGGTGAACGACGCGGCGATCTCCCTGGCCGCCTGCAGCATCAGTGGGCGGTAGCCGGTCCCGGTGTGGATCTGCGACGCCTGCTTGAGCGCCGCGAGGGACGGGGAGACGCCCTGGTGCAGGAGGCGCGCCGCGTCGAAGTCGCAGGCGACGTCCCGGGCGAGGCAGAGGTCGAAGACCGGGGACGTCGTCACGACGTCCCGTGCGCCCGGCTGCAGGGCCGTGCGGACCCCCTGCGCGGTGGCGGGCGCGGTGCCGCGGCGGGTGGCGGCGGTCTGGCCCACCCGGTCCCCGTCGGCGACGAGGACGCTGGCGGTGATGCGGGACAGCAGCCCCGCCCGGCCGTCGTCCGCGAGCCGGGTCAGCGCCTGGTGCACCACCATGGCGCCCTGCGAGTACCCGGCCAGGACGAAGCCCGCGCCCGGGCACCGGGTGTGCAGCGCGACCATCTGGTCGACGGCGGAGCCGACGCCCTGGTCGACGCTGTGCGTGTAGGTCCCCAGGCGTTCGGTCGTGTAGCGCTCCATCGCCGCCGGCCGCCGCGCCGGGTCCGCCAGCTGGGTCAGCTCGGCCCTCGTCGGCGTCAGGACGGTGACCGACGTGGGGGAGTGGGTGACCGCGACGTTCTCGACCACCAGCCCGCTGCCGTGCCTGGCCCTGAGCTCGCGCTCGAGCCCGTCGGCGAAGTAGTCGGCGTTCGTTCCCATCCCGCGGTTGGCCGTGGTGATCGGCTCCGTCGATCCCCGGGCGCCCACGATCGCCACGTCCGGGCAGTCGTCATCGGCCGCGCCGGCCGCCAGGGTCACGGCGACGGAGGAGGTGAGCAGCGCGAGGACGCTGCCGATCGTCAGCGCGCTCCGACGTGCACGTCCCACGACACGACCCCCCGTGATCGGGATGGGCGCCGACGGCGGGAGCCCGTCGCCGGATGCGCATCCGCCTGAGGGTTCCGGACGCTACGCCACGGCGCGGACGTCGGCTACGCTCCCGCGCCCGGCTCCTCGAGGTCCGGACGCACCGCGGCCCGCTCACGCCAGGGCTGAGCGTTCGTCGCAGTCCTCCGGGGAGCACAGGGGAAAGCAGGTGCGCTGTGCGGCCGTGCGCCGTATGCCGTGGCGACGTGCGCCTGGAGTCGATCCGTACCGATCCCGTCGATGGCTCACTGCTGGTGCCCTGGGCGCTGGCGCTGGCGCTGATGCTGATCGGGGCCTGGTCGCTGGCCCGCTTCGTCACCGACCGCCTCTGACCGTCGGCATCACGCACCGCGGCCCCCGACCTGGAGGAGGTCGGGGGCCGCGGCGTCAGCAGGCGAGATCAGATGTCGTAGTACATCGCGAACTCGTGCGGGTGCGGGCGGAGGCGGATCGGGTCGATCTCGTTCTCCCGCTTGTACTCGATCCACGTCTCGATCAGGTCGGGCGTGAAGACGCCGCCGTCGATGAGGTACTCGTGGTCGACCTCGAGCCGGTCGAGGACGGCGTCCAGGGACGCGGGCACCTTGTCGATGCCCAGGGCCTCCTCGGGCGGCAGCTCGTAGAGGTCCTTGTCCACCGGAGCCGGCGGCTCGATCTTGTTCTTGATGCCGTCGAGGCCGGCCATGAGCATCGCCGAGAAGGCGAGGTAGGGGTTGGCCGACGGGTCGGGCACGCGGAACTCGATGCGCTTGGCCTTGGGGTTGTCGCCCGAGATCGGGATGCGGCAGCAGGCCGAGCGGTTGCGGGCCGAGTAGACCAGGTTGATCGGGGCCTCGTAGCCGGGGACCAGGCGGTGGTAGCTGTTCACCGTCGGGTTGGTGAAGGCCAGCAGCGACGGGGCGTGGGCCAGCAGGCCACCGATGTAGTGGCGGGCGGTGTCGGACAGCCCGGCGTAGCCGGTCTCGGCGTGGAAGAGCGGCTGCCCGTCCTTCCAGAGGCTCTGGTGGCAGTGCATGCCCGAGCCGTTGTCACCGAACAGCGGCTTGGGCATGAAGGTGGCGGTCTTGCCGGCGGCCCAGGCGGTGTTCTTCACGACGTACTTGAAGAGCATCAGGCTGTCGGCCGACCGCAGCAGCGTGTCGAACTTGTAGTTGATCTCCGCCTGCCCGCCGGTGCCCACCTCGTGGTGCCCGCGCTCGAGCTCGAGCCCGACACCGATGAGGTTCCGCATGATGTCGCCGCGCAGGTCGCTCTGCTGGTCGTAGGGCTCGACCGGGAAGTAGCCGCCCTTGGGGCGGGCCTTGTAGCCGCGGTTGGGGCTGCCGTCGAGCTCGGTGCGGGCCCCGGTTCGCCAGGAGCCCTCCTCCGAGTCGATGTGGTAGTACCCCTCGTTGATCGAGGTGTCGTACCGCACGGAGTCGAAGACGTAGAACTCCGCCTCGGGGCCGAAGTACGCGGTGTCGGCGATGCCGCTGGCGGCGAGGTAGGCCTCGGCCTTCTTCGCCACGTTCCGCGGGTCGCGGCTGTAGGCCTCACGCGTGATCGGGTCGTGGATGAAGAAGTTGACGTTCAGCGTCTTGTGCTTGCGGAACGGGTCCACGAACGCGCTGTTGGCGTCGGGCAGCAGCAGCATGTCCGACTCGTTGATCGCCTGGAACCCGCGGATCGAGGAGCCGTCGAAGCCGAGGCCCTCGCTGAACGTGTCCTCACCGAACGTCGATGCCGGGATGGTGAAGTGCTGCATGACGCCGGGCAGGTCGCAGAAGCGGACGTCGACGAACTCGACGTCGTTGTCGCGGATGTAGGCGGCGACCTCGTCGGGACTGGTGAACATCGATCCTCCGGGTGTGGGCGGACTGCCGGGCGACACGTTATGAGCGGGGAGTTGCCCCGCGGTGTCCCGAGTGTTTCGTGGCGGTAACAACGCCCTGGGCGTGTCGCGGGTCACGCGGCTCCCTGCGCGGTCCCGCTGCGGGCGTGCGAGCGCCGGGGGGCGGGGGGTACCGGTCATTACGCTGGCGGTCATGGTCAGTGATGCCGGACAACCCTCTCAGGCCCCCGCCCGCGGCGCCTCCCTGGGGTTGCCGTCCAGCGGACCCGGCTCGCTGGCGCCCTTCACCCGGCGGGTCGGCGGCTACCTCGTCGACGCCGTCGCCTCGGCGCTGATCGCCTGGGCGTTCACCGCCCCCGAGGGCCCGGGCAACTGGAGCCTGCTGGTCTTCGGCGTCCTGACCGTCGTCACCCTGGTGCTCTTCGGCCAGACCCCGGGGCACCGGGTGCTCGGCATGCGGCTGGCCCACCCGACGCCCGGCGCGCGGCTCGCGCCGTGGCGGGCCGTGGTCCGCACCGCTCTGCTGATGCTCCTCGTGCCGGCCCTGCTGGTCGACGCCGACGGCCGCGGCCTGCACGACCGGCTCACCGGCACGGCCGTCGTGCTCGACTGAACCCGTAACCCGGTGGACCGGTAGCGCCGGCGGACAGCACACTGCGCCGGTGATCGTCCGCCGCGAACGCCCCACCGACCACGCCGCCGTGGGTGCGCTGCACCGCTCGGCCTTCGCCACCGACCCCGCCACGGGCGCCGTCCGCGCCGCGGACGACGTCCCCGAGGCGCGGCTGGTCGACGCGCTCCGGAACGATCCGGGCTTCCTGCCGCACCTGTCCCTCGTCGCCGTGGACGGGGACGACGTGCTCGGCCACGTGATCGCGACCCGGGGATGGCTGGAGCCTTTCGGCACCTCGGTGCTCGGGCTCGGCCCACTCGGCGTGCACCCCGCCCGGCAGGGCCGCGGGGTCGGCACCGTGTTGGTGCACGCCCTCCTGGCCGTGGCCGAGGCGGCCGGCGAGCGGCTCGTCGCGCTGCTCGGCTCACCGGACTACTACCGGCGGTTCGGGTTCGCCCCGGCCGCCGACCTCGGGGTCACCGCGCCCGATCCCCGGTGGGGCGCGCACTTCCAGGCCAGGCACCTCGACGGCCCGCGGCTGCGGGGCACGTTCCGCTACGCCGCGCCGTTCGACCGGCTCTGACGGCCTCCCTGCAGGGAGGCCGTCAGCGGCGGCGGACCTGGCGCTGGCTGATCGACATCTGGCGGCCGCCCGGGAGCGGGCCACCGGGAACCGGCATCCGCGGCCCGCCCAGCGCGCTCATCCGCCGGCCCAGGGCGTTGACCTCGGCCGCGCTGAGGTTGCGCGGCAGCTTCATCACGTGGGTGCTGAGCTTCTTCAGCGGCACCTGTCCCTCGTCGTCGCCGATGGTGACGTCGTAGATCGGCGTGTCACCGACGACGCGGGCGATCTTCTTCTTCTCCTGCGCGATCAGGCCGCGCACCCGGCTCGGGGAGCCCTCGCCGACGAGCACGATCCCCGGCCGGCCGAGCACCCGGTGCACCGCGTCCATCTGCGGGGTGCCGGCGACCCCGGAGGTGACCCGCCAGTCGCCGCGCATGCCCTCGAGCACCCAGGCGGCCGCACCCGGCTGGCCCTCGACCTGGGTGTAGGCCGAGCGCTGGGCGCGACGGCCGAAGACGATGAGCGCCGCCAGGCCACCGAAGAGCAGCGCCAGCGGGATGAACAGGAACGGCGCGCTCAGCAGGATGCCGATCAGCTCGATCACTGCCGCGACCGCGACGAACCAGATCAGCATGATCCACGGCAGCTTCGGGTCGTTGCGCCGCGTCAGGGTGTAGGCCTGCTTGAGCATGCCGACCTGGCTGCGCACCTTCTTGAGGCGGCCGACCTTCGGCCGGCCGTTCTTGTCGAGCTTGGGGGCCTTGCCCGCCTTGCCCGAGCCGGCGGCCGAGGCACCCGAGCTCCGGCCACCGTCCTTCGGGGTGCGCCCGGCGCTGCCGCCCGGGGCGGTGGGGTCAGAGGACCTGCTGCGTGCCATGACCCCAGGATAGAAGAAGGACCCTCCTGCCCCCGACGCTCGCACGCTCGCGTCGGGACCCTGCAGCAGGGCCGCACCCGGGGTCAGCCCCGGGGGGTGAGCCCCCGCGCCTCGACCGCCTGCTGGTAGAGCCGCCCGGCGCGGTAGGAGCTGCGCACCAGTGGCCCGGCCAGGACACCCGGGAAGCCGATCTCCTCGGCGTCCTTCTGGAACTGCACGAACTCGTCGGGCTTGACCCACCGGACGACGGGGTGGTGCCGGGGCGAGGGGCGCAGGTACTGGGTGATGGTGAGCAGGTCGCACCCGGCGTCGTGCAGCGCCTGCATCGTCTCCACGACCTCGTGCGGCTCCTCGCCCATGCCGAGGATGAGGTTGGACTTGGTGACCAGCCCGGCCTCGCGCGCCGCGGTGATGACCGCCAGCGAGCGCTCGAAGCGGAAGCCCGGGCGGATGCGCTTGAAGATCCGCGGCACCGTCTCCACGTTGTGCGCGAGCACCTCCGGCCGGGAGGAGAACACCTCGGCGAGCTGGTCGGGGTCGGCGTTGAAGTCCGGGATCAGCAGCTCGACACCGCAGCCGGGCAGCGCGGCGTGGATCTGCCGCACCGTCTCGGCGTACAGCCACGCGCCGCCGTCGGGCAGGTCGTCGCGGGCGACGCCGGTGACCGTGGCGTACTTCAGACCCATGGTCGCCACGCTCTCGGCCACCCGGCGCGGCTCGTCGGCGTCGAACTCGGCCGGCTTGCCGGTGTCGATCTGGCAGAAGTCACACCGCCGGGTGCACTGGTCCCCGCCGATGAGGAACGTCGCCTCCCGGTCCTCCCAGCACTCGTAGATGTTGGGGCAGCCGGCCTCCTCGCAGACCGTGTGCAGGCCCTCGCGGCGGACCAGCGACTTCAGCTCGGTGTACTCGGGCCCGGTCTTGAGCCGGGTCTTGATCCACTCGGGCTTGCGCTCGATCGGGACCTGGCTGTTGCGCACCTCGAGGCGCAGCAGCTTCCGGCCGGCGGGCTCGATCCGGGAGTCCTGGGCGGTGGTCGGTTCCGGGATCCTCGGCGGTGCCTCGCTCATGATCCCCACGGTACTCGCGAAGACGCCGCAGCCCCCGTCGCGCGAGGCGGCGGGGGCTGCGGCGGTGATCCGTCGTCGAGTAGCTCAGACCTGCTTGTCGTCCGGGCCGGCGGTCGGGCCGGCGTCCGAGCCGCCGCCCGAGGTGAAGGGCTTGGGCGCGTCGCTGCCGTTCTCCGTCGCGGCGTCGGGGCCGTCGCCCTCCACCAGCTGCGCGTCGCGGACGCCCATGTCGGACTCCGCCGGCGCCGAGTCGCTGGTCTGCGACGCGGTGGAGACGGTCTTGCCGGAGTTGCTGTCGGAACTGGGCACGGGGTCCTCTCGGTAGCTGGGCACCGGGCCGTCACCGGCAGGTGCGGGCGTCCACGCGTCGGCCTTCTTGCGCCGCAGCAGGACGAACGCGGCCGTACCCAGGGCGAGCACCGCGAACACCCAGGGCCAGCGCTTCGGCTCCGGCTGCACCCCGCCCCGCCGCTTGACGGTCGTCGCGGTGGCCTGGGCGGCCTTCTCGAACTCGCGGCGCTTCTTGCCGGCCTTCTTGCGGGCCTTCTTCGCCGTCTTCCGGGCCTTGCGGGTGGACTCGGCGGCCGCTGCGGCCACCTCGGCGCGCCGGGCGTCGAGCTCGCTGCGGGCGCTGTCCACCCCGGCGAGGAGCGTGCCGCGGGCGCTCTCCAGGGCCGGCGTCACCACGTCGCGGGCGGCGGTGACCCGTGGCGTGGTGTACGCCAGCGCCGCGGCCTGGGCCGCGGTCAGCCGCGGGGCGACGTCCTCGGTGAGCGCCCGCTGGGCCGCCCCGCGCGCCGCCTCCACCCGGGGGCCGAAGTCGGCCGCGGCCCGCGCGGCGGCCAGCTGTGCGGCGGTGAGCCGTGGTGCGGCGGCCTCCCGGGCCGCCTCCACCCGCGGGGTCAGGGCGTCACGGGCGGCCTCCACCCGGGGGCCGAGGGTGTCGCGCGCCGACGCGACGGCCGGCGCGGCCGCCGCCACCGCGGCAGCCATCTTGGGCGCCACGGCCCGCTGGGCCGCCTCCACGTGCGGGGTCAGTTGATCTGCGGCGGCGCGACCTGCCTCGGTCACCGCCGTTCCCAGGTGGGACAGGCCCTCCTGCACTTCCGCGCTGATGATTTCGCCGCGCGTCTTCTTGCGGAACACGAGCTGCACCTCCGAGTTGATCGTCTGGCGGTCATCCTGCCCGGTCCGGCCGGTGCCCACACCCCGAGGACGGAGGTGGGTGAGTGACGTGGCGGCGATCTGGTTACGGTCCGGCGGTGCAGTTGCGCATCTTCACCGAACCGCAGATGGGCGCCACCTACGACGACCTGCTGGCCGTCGCCCGGCGCACGGAGGACACCGGCTTCGACGCCTTCTTCCGGTCCGACCACTACCTGACCATGGGTGGGGACGGCCTGCCCGGCCCCACCGACGCCTGGATCACCCTGGCCGGGCTGGCCCGCGAGACCAGCCGGATCCGCCTCGGCACGCTCATGACCGCCGGCACGTTCCGCCTGCCCGGCCCGCTGGCGATCTCCGTCGCGCAGGTCGACCAGATGAGCGGGGGCCGGGTCGAGCTGGGCATCGGCTCGGGGTGGTTCGAGGCCGAGCACACCGCGTACGGCATCCCGTTCCCGCCGCTGGGGGAGCGCTTCGACCGGTACGAGGAGCAGCTCGCGGTCGTCACCGGGCTCTGGCGCGCGCCGGTGGGGGAGACGTTCGACTTCGCCGGGCGGTACTACCAGCTCTCGGGCTCCCCGGCCCTGCCCAAGCCGGTGCAGGACGGCGGCATCCCGGTGCTCGTCGGTGGCCGCGGCAAGCAGCGCACCCCGCGGCTGGCGGCCCGGTACGCGAGCGAGTTCAACGTGCCGTTCATGTCCGCCGCGGACAACGCCCGGTTGTTCGCCGGCGTCCGCGAGGCCTGCGACGAGGTGGGCCGCGACCCGTCGTCCCTGGTGTACAGCTCGGCGCTCGTGCTCTGCGTCGGCCGGGACGAGGCGGAGCTCGCTCGCCGGGCGGCGGCCATCGGCCGTGACGTGGACGAGTTGCGCGAGCACGGCGTCGCCGGCACGCCGGCCGAGGCCGTCGACGTGCTGGGCCGGTACGCCGAGGCCGGCGCGCAGCGGGTGTACCTGCAGGTGCTCGACCTCGCCGATCTCGACCACCTGGACCTGGTGGCGGCCGAGGTGGCACCGCAGTTGCGCTGAGCGGCCCGGCGAACACGCCTCTCGCCCGGGAGCTCGCCGCTCAGCCGGACGGTGCGACGTCGGCCTCGGCGACCGGTGGCCGAGGCGCCGGCACGTGCTCCCGTGCCTCCGGGACGTATTGCCGCACTCCGCCGCCGGCGCGCTTGGCGGCGTACATCGCCACGTCGGCGTGGCGCAGCAGCGCAGCGGGGTCGCCGGCGTCGCGGGGGGCCAGGGCGAGGCCGATGCTGACGCCCACCCGCACCGGCACGCCGGCGACGGTCACGGGCAGGCGCACGACCTCGGCCAGCCGCTCGGCGCAGTCGGGGGCGGTGCCGGGATCCGTGGCATCCAGCACCACCACGAACTCGTCCCCCCCGAGACGGGCCACCAGGTCGCCGGGGCGCAGCGCCGCGCGCAGCCGCTCGCCCAGCCGACGCAGCAGCTCGTCCCCTGCCTCGTGCCCGAGGCCGTCGTTGACCGCCTTGAACCCGTCGAGGTCCAGCAGCAGCAACCCGGTGGGCCTGGCGGCGCCGAGGTCGTCCGCCAGGCGGCGCATCAGGGACCGGCGGTTGGGCAGACCGGTCAGGTCGTCGGTGCCCGCCTGGCGCCGGGCCTCGTGCAGGGCCCGGCTCTCCGCGAACGTCACCGTGCTGCGCAGGAGGAAGGCCGCCACGCAGGCCACGGCGCAGATCTCGCCGGGGCCGGTGCGGCCGTCGCCCCACTGGGCACCGAGCACCCCGAGCGAGCCCACCGCGCACGCCAGGGGGATGGCCAGCGACCGCCAGCGGACGCGGTGTTCCGGTACGTCGGGGGCGCGTCGGCGGGGCCGGGTCAGCGAGGCCCCGGCAGCGGTCAGGCTGGCGTTGACCATCCAGAGCAGGTCCAGCGGGCCGCCCGGGACGTACCCGCCGGACGCCTGCTCCCTGGCCAGCAGCAGGTCACCGGCGAACTTCACGGCGACGATCACGCAGACGATGGTGAGAACGAGGTCGGCCCGGTGCCCGATCATCGCCAGCACCGCGCCCACGAGCGCCAGCAGCAGCACGTCGGCGACCGGGTAGGCCAGGTTCACGGCCACGCCGAACCCCGACATGCCCGGGGCCCCGACGACCGGGTCGAGGACCGTGACGGCGACCGCGGTGGCGCCCAGGGCACCGACCAGGCCATCGAGCCAGGTGCCGGGACGGGGGCGGGTCAGCCGGGCGTACACCATCAGCACCGGCGTCGCGAACAGCGCCGGGTAGGCGCCGAGCCAGAACGCGTCGGCGGCGGAGGGGAACGGCGGATCCGGGTTCCCGGCCAGCAGCAGCCGGTGAGTGAGGTCGCCGGCCAGGTTGAACAGCCAGGCGGCGGCCGCAGCCCACCAGACGAACCGTTCCGCGGGCACCCGCTGGGCCGCCCGCAGGCACACCGCGACCGCGAGCAGCGGGGCGCCGATGCCGAGCGCTCCCGAGTCGACGAGGTCGGCCGCCAGCGTCCCCGGAGCCTGCCACAGCCCCAGGGCGAACACAGCCGTGCAGACGAAGGTCGCCGCCACCACCAGCCGCCACCCCGCGTCCGACCAGCCACTTCTCACCGTCTCGGCGCGACCTCGGGGCACGCGCGCACCTTGGCACACCGACGGCTCAGGGGGCGGCGAACCGCGGCCCGACGCGCGCATTCAGGTGCGAGCCCGTTCCCCGGCCGCGCGGGGGGCGGGTACCGCCCGGCGGGGCGGTGCGGTCCGGACGCGGTCGGCCAGCCAGGTGAGGAAGTCCGCGACCGGCATCGGCCGCGCGACGGCCCAGCCCTGGGCGACGTCGCAGCCCAGGCCGGCGAGCACGGCGGCCGTCTCGTCGTCCTCCACGCCCTCGGCGACGAGGCTGAGCCCGAGGTCGTGTGCCAGCGCCACGGTGTGCCGCACGATGGCCGTCGCCCGGTCGTCTCGACCCACGTCGTGGGTGAGGCTCCGGTCGAGCTTGAGCTCGTCGGCCGGGAGGTGCCGCAGGTAGGCCAGCGAGCTGTACCCGGTGCCGTAGTCGTCGATCGAGGTGCGGATGCCCAGCCGGCGCAGCTCGCCCAGCACCGTGCGGCCCCGGTCGGGATCGGCCATGAGGGTGTCCTCGACGAGCTCGAGGGTGAGCGCCCGGGCCGGCAGGCCGTGCGCCCGGAGCAGGCCGGACACGGTGGCCGGCAGGTCCGGATCGGTCACGTTGGCCGCCGACAGGTTCACCGACACGGGCACCGCCCGCTCCGGCCACCAGCGGGTCGCGGCAGCCAGCGCGAGGCCGAGGACCGTGTCGGTCAGCGGCCGCATCAGGCCGGCCTGCTCGGCGGCGGGCAGCACCACGGCCGGGGAGAGCAGACCGCGCACCGGGTGCTCCCACCGCACGAGCGCCTCGACGCCGACGACGTCCCCGCTGGCCAGGGAGACCTGGGGCTGCAGGTGGACCACGAGCTGCCCCTCGTCCAGGGCGGTGCGGAGGTCCTCCATGGTCCGGAGCCGGTCGCCGGAGCCGCTCGCCGGGTCCGGGACGTAGGAGCGCACCCCCTCGCGGGCGTTCTTGGCCGCGTACATCGCCACGTCGGCGCAGCGCAGCAGCTCGGTCACCGTGGCGGCCGGCACCGGGCCGGTGGCGATGCCGATGCTGACCCCGACGTGCAACCGGACCCCGTCGACGACGAACGGCTCGAGCACCCGGGCGCGCAGCCGGTCGGCGCGGGCGACGGCGTCGTCCAGACCGCAGCCCGGCAGCAGGACGGCGAACTCGTCCCCGCCCAGCCGCGCCAGCAGGTCGCCCGGCCCCAGCTCCGGGCACAGGCGGGGGCCGACCATGCGGAGCAGGTCGTCGCCCGCGGCGTGCCCCAGGCTGTCGTTGACCTCCTTGAACCCGTCCAGGTCGAGCAGCAGCAGGGCCACCGGCCGGCCGGTGCCCGACCGGAGGGCGGTCCGCGCCCGCTCGAGCAGCTCACGCCGGTTGGGCAGGCCGGTGAGTTCGTCGGTGCGCGCCTGCTCGCGGATCTCGTGCAGCCCGCGCAGCTCCTGGACCGACATGGCCGTGCGCGCGAGGATCGCCAGCAGGCAGGTGACGGCGGCCCAGCCGGCGACACCGAGGGCGCCCGATCCCCAGGTGGAGACGAGCACCACCACGCTCATCACGCTCGAACCGAGGGGGACGAAGGCCACCCGCCAGCTCAGGCGTGCGACCGGATCGGCGTCCGCGGGCTCGATCCGGTCGGTGCGTCCCGCGACGTGCGCGGCCGCGGCGGCGAAGGCCGCACCGGACAGCCAGATCAGGGTCAGGGTGCTGTGCGGGGCGATCTCCCCGCGCACCGCCTGCTTCAGGTAGAGGGCGTCCGCGGTGAGGGTGCACAGCAGGCCGGCGACGAGCAGCACCAACGGCCAGTCGCGCCGGAACCCCATCACCGCGCAGACGGCCGACACGGCGGCCAGCAGCAGGGTGTCGGTGACCGGGTACAGCTGCACGACGGCGAACGGGCCGTCGGCCGGGCCGGCCGCGATCGACGGCAGCAGGGTGACGGCGAAGATGACCGCACCGCACGCCCCGGTCAGCGCGTCGAACCACATGCTGGGGTGCGTCGCGGTGACCCGGGACCGGACCACTCCCACCAGGGCCACGCCCATCGCCGGGTAGGCCGGTGCCCAGAGGGTCAGCAGCAACCACGTCGGCACGTCACCGAGCAGGGGGACGAACACGAGCGAGTAGAGGAGCGTGCTCGTCGCGGTGGCGGCGAACGCCACGGTGAGGGCGTTCCAGATCAGCCGGTCCGGCCCGCCACCTCGCGCGGTCCGCCGGCAGACCGCCGCCCCGAGCAGGTACACGGCGGTGTAGAGGACGAGGTCGTAGACGACGGTGACCGCGGTGCCGGGCGGGCGCCCGAACGCCCCGGTGGCGTAGGCCGCCACCACCCCGGCGCAGGCGAGCAGCAGCCCGCCGGTCGCGGGTGCGCGCCCACCACGGAGCTGCGTGTCTGGTCCGGCCACGGGGACGTCATCGGTACCGCACCGCCCGCGCCGCAGCCGGATCGCGCGCTTCCCCTCCAAGGGGGGAGGCCGCCGCGTGGCTCGCGGAGGCGTCCGGGCCGCGGCCCCGGCGCGCCGCGATAGCATCGGGCGCGTGACCGGGCGGCTCCTGCTTCGCCGGCCGTGCTGACCGCAGACCCCTCGGACAGCACGGCGACCCCTCCTGCGTGAGGGGTTTTTTGTTGCCCACCACCGGTACCGCACCGCCCGCACCACGATCCGGGAGCACGAGACGATGAGCCAGACCGACAGCCACAGCACCGAGGCCACGGGCGGCGGGGACATACCTCGGCACCGGTACACCCCGGCGCTGGCCCAGCGGATCGAGCTGGCCTGGCAGGACCGCTGGGAGGCCGAGGGCACCTTCCACACGCCCAACCCGGTCGGCCGGCTGAGCGGTGGCTTCGAGCGCGTCGCCGACCGGCCGAAGTTCTTCGCGATGGACATGTTCCCGTACCCCTCGGGCGCGGGCCTGCACGTCGGTCACCCACTGGGCTACCTGGGCACCGACGTCACCAGCCGGTTCCGCCGCATGGACGGCGACAACGTGCTGCACCCGATGGGCTACGACGCCTTCGGGCTGCCCGCCGAGCAGTACGCCGTGCAGACCGGGCAGCACCCGCGCATCACCACCGAGGCGAACATCGCCGCGATCAAGGCGCAGCTGCGCCGGCTGGGGGTCGACCACGACCAGCGGCGCACCTTCGCCACGATCGACCCGGGCTACTACAAGTGGACCCAGTGGATCTTCCTGCAGATCTTCGGTTCCTGGTTCGACGAGGCCGCCGGGAAGGCGCGGCGGATCGAGGAGCTGGTGGCCGAGCTGGACGCCGGCACCCGTGAGCCGGCCGAGGGGACGAATCCGTACGGCCGCCCCTGGGCCGAGCTGGACGAGGTGGAGAAGGGCGCCGTCGTCGACGCGCACCGGCTCGCCTACCTGCACGAGGCGCCGGTCAACTGGTGCCCGGGCCTGGGCACCGTGCTGTCGAACGAGGAGGTCACGCCCGACGGGCGTTCCGAGCGCGGCAACTTCCCGGTCTTCCGGCGGCCGCTGAAGCAGTGGATGATGCGGATCACCGCCTACGCCGACCGGTTGCTGGCCGACCTGGACCGGCTGGACTGGTCGGACTCGCTGAAGCTGATGCAGCGCAACTGGATCGGCCGCTCCACCGGCGCCCGGATCCGGTTCGCCGCCGGGTCGCAGACCATCGAGGTCTTCACCACCCGGCCGGACACCCTGTTCGGCGCCACCTACATGGTGCTGGCGCCCGAGCACCCGCTGGTCGAGCAGCTGACCGCGGACGCCTGGCCCGCGGGCACCGACCCGCGGTGGACCGGCGGTGCGGCCACCCCGGCCGAGGCGGTGCGCGACTACCAGCGGCAGGCCTCGCGGCGCTCGGAGCTGGACCGCCAGGACGCCGGCCGGGAGAAGACGGGTGTCTGGCTGGGCGCCACCGCCGTCAACCCGGTGAACGGACGCGAGCTGCCGGTGTTCATCGCCGACTACGTGCTGACCGGCTACGGCACCGGCGCGATCATGGCGGTGCCGGGCGAGGACCAGCGGGACTGGGAGTTCGCACGGAAGTTCGGCCTGGAGATCGTGCCGACCGTCGAGCGGCCGGAAGGCTTCGACGACGACAGCGGCGCGTACACGGGCCCCGGACGGATGATCAACTCGGCCAACGACGAGATCTCGCTGGACGGCCTGGACAAGGCCGACGCCATCGCCCGGGTCACCGACTGGCTCGTGCAGCACGGGTACGGCGAGGCCACCACCACCTACAAGCTGCGCGACTGGCTGTTCAGCCGGCAGCGCTACTGGGGGGAGCCGTTCCCGATCGTCTACGACGAGCACGACCGGCCGGTCGCCGTCCCCGAGTCGATGCTGCCCGTGCTGCTGCCCGAGGTCGACGACTACTCGCCCAAGACCTTCGCCGACGACGACGCCGACTCCGCGCCGGAACCGCCGCTGTCGCGCGCCGGCGACTGGACCACCGTCGAGCTCGACCTCGGCGACGGCCCGAAGAAGTACCGCCGTGAGACCAACACGATGCCCAACTGGGCCGGGTCGTGCTGGTACTACCTGCGCTACCTCGACCCGGGCGACGACAGCCGGATGGTCGACCCGGAGCTGGAGCGGTACTGGATGGGCCCGCGGGAGCCCGGTGACACCGGCGGTGTCGACCTGTACGTCGGCGGCGTGGAGCACGCGGTGCTGCACCTGCTGTACGCCCGCTTCTGGCACAAGGTGCTGTTCGACCTGGGCCACGTCTCCAGCGAGGAGCCGTTCCGCCGGCTGGTCAACCAGGGCTACATCTCGGCCTACGCCTACACCGACGAGCGCGGGTTCTACGTGCCGGCCGCCGACGTGGAGGAGAAGGACGGCCGCTTCTTCTACGAGGGCAAGCCGGTCAACCGCGAGTACGGGAAGATCGGCAAGAGCCTGAAGAACATGGTGACGCCGGACGAGATGATCGGCGCCTACGGTGCGGACACCTTCCGCGTCTACGAGATGTCGACCGGCCCGCTGGAGCAGTCACGGCCGTGGGAGACCAAGGCCGTCGTCGGTTCGCAGCGCCTGCTGCAGCGCATCTGGCGGGTCGTGGTGGACGAGGAGACCGGCCGGGTGCGGGCCGACGACGTCGAGCCGGCCGAGGAGACGCTGCGCGCGCTGCACAAGGCGATCGACGGCGTCCGCGACGGCTACGCCACCCTGCGGTTCAACATCGCGATCGCCCGCGTCACCGAGCTGACCAACCACCTCACCCAGGCCTACGGCGCCGACCGGCCGGTGCCGCGTTCGGTGGCCGAGCCGCTGGTGCTGATGGTCGCCCCGCTGGCGCCGCACCTGGCCGAGGAGCTGTGGTCGCGGCTGGGCCACGAGGGCTCGTCGGCGTGGGCGCCGTTCCCGGTGGCCGACGAGCGCTGGTTGGTCGAGGACACCGTGCAGGTCGCCGTGCAGGTGAACGGCAAGGTGCGGTCGCAGGTGACGGTGCCGGCCGATGCCGACGCCGCGGCCCTGGAGGCGGCGGCGCGGTCCGACGAGAAGATCGCCGGCTACCTGGACGGCGCGACGATCCGCCGCATCGTCGCCGTCCCCGGCCGGCTGGTCAACTTCGTCCTGGGCTGAGGTCCGGGCCCGTCGCCGCGGGGAAGGGTGCGCCGGCTCCTCAGGAGCCGGCGTGCTTGCCCGCTTCCCAGCCCGCGTCCCGCAGGTGGTCGGCGGCCCAGGCCAGCGGCGATCGCTCCAGCTCGGTGGCCATGGTGTCGTTCCACCGGTTGAGGAAGCCGAAGTTCGCGATGACGGCGACGATCTCGACGACCTGGTCGTCGTCGAAGTGCCGGCGCAGGTCGGCCACTTCCTCGTCGGTCACGGCGTTCGGCGTCACCCCGGCGCCCCGGGCCACGCGCAGGGCGGCCCGCTCGCCGTCGGTGAAGAGGAGGCTGGACTCGAACTCCCAGACGGCGGCGAGCTTGGCGGCGTCGGCGCCCCGCTTCTCGGCCACGTGGGCGGTGTGGGCCTGGCAGTACGCGCAGCCGGCGGCGCCGGAGACGACGGTCGCGACCAGCTGCTTGAGCACGCCGCCGACCGTGCCCTCGGCCATGACCACCGCGTTGAGGTGGGCGAAGGCCTCCATGACCTCGGGCCGGCGGGCCATGGTCAGCGTGCTGTTGGGGAGGACGCCCAGCGCGGCCTCCACGGCGCGGAAGGTCTCCTCGTACTGCGGCAGCGACTCGCGCGCCAGCGGCTCGATCCTGGGCATGGCGGCTCCTCCTCGGGACGGAGCCTTACCTTAGCGCTGAGATACCGCTGGGCGCCGACCGTGCCGAAGTGGCTAGCGCGCCGCCGCGGCCCCAGCGGTGGAGAGGGCGGCGCGCATCGCGCTCTCGACCGGCGGCAGCGCGTCGGCCACCGTCACGTCGCGGCTCAGCTCGGCCGACAGCGACGTCACGCCGGCGTCGGGGATGCCGCACGGGATCATGTTGGCGAAGAACGACAGGTCGGGGTCGCAGTTGAGCGCGAAGCCGTGCATCGTCACGCCGCGGGCGACCCGGATGCCGATCGCCGCGACCTTGCGCTCGGGCCGGTGGGTCGCGGGGTCGGCGGGCAGCCACACCCCGCTGCGCCCCTCGACCCGCCCGGCGTCCACCCCGAACCCGGCGCACACGTCGATGAGCGCGCCCTCCAGCCGCCGCACGTAGGCGACGACGTCGACCGGATCGGGCAGCGCGACGATCGGGTAGCCGACCAGTTGGCCTGGTCCGTGCCAGGTGATCTTGCCGCCGCGGTCCACGTCGACGACGGGGGTCCCGTCGAACGGTCGTTCGTGCGCCTCGGTGCGCCGGCCGGCCGTGTAGACGGACGGGTGCTCCAGCAGCAGCATCGTGTCCGGGATGTCGCCGGCGACCCGCCGGGCGTGCAGTTCGCGTTGCGTCTCCCAGGCCTCCTCGTAGGGCACGGTTCCGGCGCGCACCACCCGCAGTTCGGTCACGCCACCAGCCTAGGCCCCGTCCCGAGGCTCGTCCCGAGCATGCGAGGGGGAGGAGGACGGGGTCCTTCTAGAGGCGGCGCGGTTCGAGCCGGGTCTCCACCGCCGTGCCGTCCGGGCCGCGTTCCACCCGGTAGGCGGCGGCGCCGGGGCGGTCGCTCACGACCTCGACGAGCTCGGTCCCGCGGTACACGAGCCCGGCGCCGTCGTCGGTGGCATGGCCCGCTGGCAGCGTGCCGTCGGCGACCAGGCGGTGGTAGAGCGGGCGGCGCTGTTCCTCGGAGTCGTAGTGGACGCCGTTGCTGGTGGGGATCAGGCCGAGCCCGTTCGTGACCGGCCGGAGGTCGGGACCGTAGGAGTCGGTGGTCCCGCCCACGTGCCAGCACAGCGACCCGGCCGACACCCCGGCCAGCACGACGCCGGCCCGCCACGCCTCGCGGAAAACCTCGTCCAGCCCGTGCACCCGCCACACGGCGAGCAGGTTCGCCACGCTCCCGCCACCCACCCACACCACGTCCTGCGCGAGCAGGTGCGCGCGCAGGTCGGCGACCGTGGGCATCGGGAACAGGCTCAGGTGGCTGACCTGCACGGAGCTGCCGGCGAACGCGCCGTACACGCCGGCGACCCGTGCCGGGTCGTCGCCGGTAGCGGTGCCGAGGTAGCACAGGCGCGGGCGCTCGGGGCGCCCGGCGAGCTCGGCGGCGAGGTCGAAGACCGGTCCGGGCCGCCAGTCGGTGGGGCCGCGGCCGCGCGGGGCGAAGCCCATGCTGGTCGCCACGATCGTCGGTGCGGACGCGGGCATCAGGAAGCTCCTCCGGACGGGGCCGGGCGCAGGCGGCGCAGCACGGCGCGGGCGGCGCGGGCACCGCTGGCCATCGCGCCCTGGATGGACGGGGTGTCCCGGTGGTCACCGCAGACGTACAGGCCCTCGCCGAGGTCGACCGGCCGGCGCAGCCGCAGCGGCGGGAGCGCCGCCGGTTGCGCCCCCGGCACGGTGACCGACGTCAGGTGCTCCAGGTCCGACGGCGCGACCCCGTGCGCCGCCGCGATCTCGCCGCGCACCTCGTCCTCCCGGCTCCGCGCGAGGATGGAGCTGGCGACGAGCGCCCGGTCGTCGGGGCTGTAGCGCGGCTGGGCGTCGGAGAGCACGGCGCTGTTCACCAGCCGGCCCCGGGGCTGCCCGAGCACGATCAGCGGGGCGGGCCAGGGGGAGGCGGGCAGCACGTGCAGGTGGGTGGTGACCTCCCGGGGCGCGTCGGCCCCGACGGTGGGGAGCAGCCGCGACGCCGTGGCCGGATCGGTCGCGACGACGACGGCGTCGGCCGCCCAGCTGCCCGCGTCGGTGGACGCGGAGCCGGGCGACACCGAGCGCACCGGCGTGTGCAGGTGCAGCCGCCCGGCACCCAGGCGCCCCGCCAGCTGCTCGCCGACCGCCTGCATCCCGGCCGCCGGCAGCCCGATCGAGCCCCGGACGAAGCTGCGCCACAGCAGGTGCAGGTACCGGCTGGAGGTGGCGAGCTCGTCCTCCAGGAGCACCCCCGCCAGGAACGGGCGCAGGAACCGCTCCAGGGCGGCGTTCCCCACGCCGGCCGCGCGGAGAGCCTGCTCCGCCGAGTCCTCCGGCGCCCGCAGCAGGCGGCCGACGGGGGAGTACCCGGCGCGGAGCGAGTAGGCCACCAGCGCCGCCTTCTCCCGTGGGGAGCCCAGCGGCGCCGCTGCGGTGCCGACGACCGAGGCCGGCCGGCGGCGCGGGTCGACCACCTGGTGCGCCCGTCCGGCCACGCGGATCACCGCGCCCCGCTCGAACCAGCCGAGGTCCAGCGCGTCGAGGTCGAGGTCGGCCGCCCTGGGGTAGCCGGTGTTGAGCACCTGGAAGCCACGGTCGACGACGAAGCCGTCGATGTGCTCGGTCGCCAGCCGCCCGCCGGCGTGCCCCCCGGACTCCAGCACGTGCACGTCCAGGCCGGCGGCGGCCAGCCGGGTGGCGGCGGACAACCCGGCCAGGCCGGCCCCGACGACGAGGACCTCCGCCCGCAGCGACGTGGACACCGCCCGACGGTATCCGTCGCCGGGGAGCCGTGCGGGCGCGCCCGTGGGCTGTGGACGACCGCGGCGCCGGCGACCCGACTGCGCCTACGGTCCTCCCTCGTGACCACCGCCGTTCCGCCCGCGGCACCGGGGGCTGCGCAGCCACCCGCGGTGCCTGGCTACGTGCTGCAGACCCTGCTCGGCCGCGGCGCGTCGGGGGAGGTGTGGCAGGCGGTGCCCCGGGAGGGCGGGGAGCCGGTGGCGGTGAAGGTCCTGGTGGCCGGGGACCCTGCGCGCCAGGCGCGCGAGGCCGTGCTGCTGGGCCGGCTGGACCACCCGCACCTGGTCCGGTTGATCGAGGTGGTGCACCAGCCCCGGCGCGGCGGCGGGTCGCGGGTCGCGCTGGTGCTCGAGCTGCTCGGTGGGGGCAGCCTCGCCGCGCTGCTCGCCCGGCGCGGCCGGCTTCGGCCCGGTGAGGTGGTGACGGCGATCGCGCCGGTGGCCGCGGCTCTGGCGCACGCCCACGACCACGGAGTGGTGCACGGCGACCTGGCGCCGGGGAACATCGTGTTCACCGGTGACGGGCGGCCGGTGCTCACCGACCTCGGGGTGGCCCGGGTGCTGGGGGAGACGGCGGCGGCCGAGGTCACCCCGGCCTACGTCGACCCGGCGGTGGCCCGTGGCATCGCGCCGGGTCCCGCCTCCGACGTCTTCGGCGCCGCGGCGGCGGCCTTCCACGCGCTCACCGGCATCGCCCCGTGGAACGCCGCGACCCCCGCCGGCGCCCTCGTCGTGGCCGCGACCGGGCAGCTGCCCGACCTGACCGAGCTGGCTCCGGAGGCGCCGCCCCGACTCGTCGAGGTCATCGCCCGGGGTCTCGCCGCCGATCCGCACGACCGCGGCACCGCGGCGGAGTTCGCGCGCGACCTGCGGCACGCCTGCCGGGCGGAGCCCGTGGCGCTGGGGGCCGTGGCCGGGGGCGGCCACGGCCGCCCCGACGTGCGCTCCGCGGTCACCCACGTGGTGCCGGGGCGCCGTCCCCGTCCCGGGCCGGTCGCCGTCGAGCCGTCGACGCGGCGACGGCGGTTCCGGCCTTCCGGCGTCGGCGTGGCAGCGGTGACCCGTGGGCTGCTCGCCACGGCGCTCGTGCTGGCGGCGCTCGCCGTCACCGCCTGGCTCGGTACGCGCTGGGGGAGTGACGCCGACCTGCCGCGCGCGGCCGCCGCCGGGTCGTCGGCCCCGGACTCCCGTGCGGCAGACCCGCCGTCTCCCGCCGTGGAGGAGCGACCGCTGCCCGGGCCCGTGGTCCCCGAGACCGCCGGCGACTGGACGGCGCTGGTCAGCGAGCTCTACGCCCGGCGCGCCGAGGGGCTCAGCGGCAGCCCGGCCCTGCTGCGGGCCGTGCACGTGATCAACAGCCCGCTGCTGGCCGCGGACGAGGAGCACGCGCGCGCGCTGGCCGCGGCCGGTGAGGCGCTGAGCGGTTTCGCGCCGGTGGTCGACGACGTCACCGTCGTCGAGTCCTCGGACTTCCGGGCGGAACTGCTGCTGACCGACAGCTGGCCCGGCTACCGCGTGGTGCCCGCCGACCGAGCGGACGGCCCGGCGCTGCGCACGGTTCCCGGCCGACCCGAGGCCCAGGTGCGGATGGTCCTCGTCCGCACCCCGGAGGGCTGGCGGATCGGGAGCGCCGAACGCCTGGCCTGATCCCGCCGGCCGGGTCAGTCCCGGGCCACCGCGGCGCGCAGCGCGGCGTCGACGTCCCCGTGGGTGAACCGGAAACCGGCCTCGGTCAGCCGGCCGGGGACTGCGCGCTGACCCGCCAGCACGCCCACCCGGGCGAACTCCCCGAGCACCACCCACAGCGCCGGGCCGGGCACCGGCAGCACGGTCGGCCGGTGCAGGACCCGGCCCAGCGCGGCGGTGAACTCGGCGTTCGTGACCGGCGCGGGGCCGCACAGGTTGACCGGCCCCGGGACGGCGTGGGTGAGCAGGAACCGGATCGCCCCGATCTCGTCCTCCTGGCTGATCCAGGGCACGTACTGCCGGCCCGAGCCCAGCCGCCCGCCCAGCCCGGCGCGGAACAGCGGCAGCATCCGCGCGAGCAGGCCACCGCGGCCGAGGACCAGCCCCGTGCGCAGGGTGGTCACGCGCACCCCGGCGTCGGCGGCCGGCGCGGTCGCGCCCTCCCACGCCACGCAGACGCGGGCGAGGAAGTCGTCGCCGGCCGGGTCGGACTCGTCGACGACGCGGTCACCGGTGTCGCCGTACCAGCCGACGCCGGAGGCGTTCAGCAGCACCCGGGGGCGGTCGGGGTCGGCGGCGACGGCGTCCCGCAGGGCCTCGCCCAGCGTGGCGGTGCTGTCGACCCGGCTGCCGAGGACCGCCTGCTTGTGCCGTTCGTTCCAGCGCCGGTCGCCCACTCCCACACCGGCGAGGTTGACGACGGCGTCGACGTCCCGCAGCAGCGCCGGGTCGATCCGCCGGTGCTGCGGGTCCCAGCGGTGTTCCTCGGCCGTCCGCGGGGTGCGGCGGACCAGCTGGATCACTTCGTGGCCGTCGGCGCGCAGCGCGGGCAGCAGCGCGCCGCCGATCATCCCGGAGGCACCGGCCACGGCGATCTTCACGGACGCTCCTGGGGAGGCAGGCCGCGGCGGACCCCGTGCCGGGGGTCCGCCGCGGGCTCGCGGGTGCTGCGGGCGGGGTGCCCTGGCTCAGCCGAGGCCGAGCTCGCCGTGGAACTGACCGGCCTCCAGCCGCTCCTTCACCGTGGTGAGGAAACGGGCGGCGTCCGCCCCGTCGACGATCCGGTGGTCGTAGGTCAGCGCCAGGTAGACCATCGACCGGACGGCGATGACCTCACCCAGCTCGGCGTCCTGCACCACGACCGGCCGCTTCACGACCGAGCCGGTGCCGAGGATGGCGACCTGCGGCTGGTTGATGATCGGCGTGTCGAACAGGGCGCCGCGGCTGCCGGTGTTGGTCAGCGTGAACGTCCCACCACCGAGCTCGTCCGGCGTCACCTTGTTGGTGCGGGTGCGCTCCGCGAGGTCGGCGATCTTGCGGGCCAGGCCACCCAGGCTCAGGTCCCCCGCACCGTGGATCACCGGGACGAGCAGCCCCCGCTCGGTGTCGACGGCGACCCCGAGGTTCTCGGCGTCGTGGTAGGTGACCGTGCCCGCTTCGAGGTCGATCGAGGAGTTCACCGACGGGTGCTGCTTGAGCGCCTCGACCGCCGCCTTGGCGAAGAACGGCAGGAACGAGAGCTTGACGCCCTCGCGGGCCTCGAAGGTGCCCTTCGCCTGCTGCCGCAGCTGCGCGATGCGCGTGACGTCGGCCTCGACGACCGTCGTCAGCTGGGCGCTCACCTGCAGCGACTCCACCATTCGGCGGGCGATGACCCCGCGCAGGCGGGACAGCTTCTCGGTGCGGCCACGCACCGAGGTGTCCGGCATGGCGGCCGGCGACGGCGTGCGGGTGCCGCCGGAGGCGGCCGGGGCCGACGCCGCGGGAGCGGACGCCGCGGGCGCCGGCGCGGCGGACTTCTCCGCGGCGGCCAGCACGTCCTGCTTCCGGATGCGCCCGCCGACGCCGGTCCCCGAGACGGTGTTCAGGTCGACCCCGTGGTCGGCGGCCAGGCGGCGCACCAGCGGGGTGACGTACTGACCACCGCCGTCACCCGAGGGGGCCGGGGCGGACGGCGCCTGCGGAGCCACCTGGGGCGCGGGCGCCGAGGTCGGCGAGTCCGACGGCTGGGCGCCGCTGGCACCGTAGTCGCCACCGGGCTGCTCGCTGGCCGCGTCAGCCTCCTTGGCCTGCGGGGCCGCCTGCGGCTCCGGCTCGGCCGGCACCTGCTCCTTCGGGGCCTCCTGCTGCGGTGCGGGAGCCGCGGGGGCGGAGCCGCCGCCGGAGGCGCCCGTGCCGATCACGGCGAGCTGGGCGCCGACGTCGACGGTCTCGTCCTCGTTGACCGTGATCTCCAGCAGCGTGCCGCTGACCGGCGCCGGGATCTCGGTGTCGACCTTGTCGGTGGAGACCTCGAGGAGCGGCTCGTCGGCGGTGATCTCGTCGCCGACGGCCTTCAGCCACCGGGTCACGGTGCCCTCGGTGACGCTCTCGCCGAGCGCCGGCATCGTGACGGGGGTCCCCTCGCCGCCGCCGCCACCGGACCCGCCGGCCGGGGCCGGCTCGGGCTCGGCGGCGGGCTGCTCCTGCGCTCCGCCGGAGCCCGCGTCCTCGACCTGCTGGTCGGGGGTCTGCGGCGCGGTGTCGGCGTCCTCGGCCGAGGCCGGCGGGCTGGCGGCGCCCTCGTCGCCGTCCCCGCCACCGATCACGGCGAGCTCGGCGCCGACGTCGACGGTCTCGTCCTCGGCCACGAGGATCTTGGTGAGGACCCCGGCGGCCGGGGAGGGGATCTCGGTGTCGACCTTGTCGGTCGACACCTCGAGGAGGGGCTCGTCGGCCTCGACCTGGTCACCCTCCTGCTTGAGCCATCGGGTGACCGTGCCCTCGGTGACGCTCTCGCCCAGGGCGGGCATGGTGACGGAGGTCGGCATCGGGGCAGTGCTCCTTCTGGCGCTGGGTGGGTGGGGGTGGAGCGAGATCAGCCGTGCACGTGCAGGGGCTTGCCGGCGAGCGCGAGGTGAGCCTCGCCGAGCGCCTCGCTCTGCGTCGGGTGCGGGTGGATGAGGCTGGCGACGTCGTCGGCCTCGGCCTCCCAGTTGTAGATCAGCTGGGCCTCGGCGATGAGCTCGCCGACGCGGCTGCCGACCATGTGGATGCCGACGACCGGGCCGTCGGGGGCCTGCACCAGCTTGACCGCGCCCGTCGTCTTCAGGATCTGGCTGCGGCCGTTGCCGGCGAGGTCGTAGGTGAGGGTCTTCACCTCGCCGTAGCGCTCCTTGGCCTGCGCCTCGGTGAGGCCGACCGAGGCGACCTCGGGGTCGGAGTAGGTGATCCGCGGGACGCCGGCGTAGTCGATCGGGGCGGGCTCGAGGCCGGCGACCCGCTCGGCGACGAGGATGCCCTCGCCGAAGCC
Source organism: Blastococcus sp. SYSU DS0753 (assembly GCF_054051175.1). Classification (NCBI taxonomy): domain Bacteria; kingdom Bacillati; phylum Actinomycetota; class Actinomycetes; order Geodermatophilales; family Geodermatophilaceae; genus Blastococcus; species Blastococcus sp. SYSU DS0753. The sequence goes on from NZ_JBJHAT010000029.1 coordinate 58,156, forward strand.
GACGTGGGCCAACTGCAGGGTGGGGACCAGGTCGCCCACGGCGGAGATCGTCGGGATGTTGGTGCGCATGTACTCGTCGACGAGGACGTAGCCGCGCTCCATCGCGACGCCCACCTCCTCGTAGCCGATGCCGGAGCTGACCGGGCCGCGACCGACCGCGACGAGCAGCAGCTCGGCCTCGATCTCCTTGCCGTTCTCCAGCGACACCTTGACGCCGTTCTCGGTGGTCTGCACGCCGGAGAAGCGGTTCCCGAGCTCGAACGCGATCTTGCGCCGGCGGAAGGCGCGCTCCAGCAGCTTCGAGGACGACTCGTCCTCCAGCGGCACGAGGTGGGGCAGGCCCTCGACGATGGTGACGTCCACGCCGAAGGACTTCCAGGCGCTGGCGAACTCGCAGCCGATGACGCCACCGCCGAGGATGATCGCCGAGCTCGGCACGCGGTCCAGGTTCAGCGCGTGGTCGCTGGTGATGACCTTCGTGCCGTCGATCTCCAGGCCCGGCAGCGAGCGGGGGTAGGAGCCGGTGGCCAGCAGGACGTGCTTGCCCTCGTAGGTCTGGCCGTTCACCTCGACCGCCGTGGGGGAGACCAGCCGGCCCTCGCCCTCGACGTAGGTGATCTTGCGCGCCTTCACCAGGCCCTGCAGCCCCTTGTAGAGCTTGGTGATGACGCCGTCCTTGTAGCTGTTGACGCCATCCATGTCGATGCCGGCCAGCGACGTCTTCACGCCGAACTGCTCGCCCTCGCGGGCCAGGTCGGCCACCTCGCCGGCGTGCAGCAGGGCCTTGGTCGGGATGCAGCCTCGGTGCAGGCAGGTGCCACCGACCTTGTCCTTCTCGATCAGCACGACGTTCAGGCCGAGCTCGGAGGCGCGGAACGCGGCGGCGTAGCCGCCGGAGCCACCCCCGAGGATGACCAGGTCGGCGGGGGAAGCGGGTGCGCTCACGGGTGCTCCTCGGGTCGTCGGACGGCAACCCCGCTCGAGCGGGCGGGGGCTGAGCCCCATCCTGCCACCCCGGGAACGAGCTGGCCCGGAGCACCGTTGCTCTCGCGAGCGTCGCAGTGATCACGCGACCCCGGCAGGACGGAGACGGCGATGGGCCTGTTCGAGCGGTGGCGGAGGCGGCGGCCCGGGGATGGCGCCCGCGCCACCCTCGACCGGGCGTCCCACCGGGACGACCTGGTGCACCTGGAGCAGTTCGTGGCGAGCCGCCGGGGCGTCGAGGGGTACGTGGAGCCCCGGACGGCGGTGACCGAGGCCACCATCGTCCTGGTCGCGGCCGACGGTGAGTGGACCCGGAGGCGCATCGACGGTCCCGACGTCGCCCGCCGGCTGTCCAAGGAGCTGGCGATCCCGGTGTACGACGCCCAGGTGACCGGCTACCCGCAGCGCATGCGTGACTGGTCGAAGGGCCACCGTCCCCCCACCGCTCGCTAGCTCGCGGCGGGCCCCTGACGGTGGCCGCTCCAGCACGTCACCAGGCGTCCTGGCTCACCGTGGGGGGGGGGGGGGGGGGGGGGGGGGGGGGGGGGGGGGGGGGGGGGGGGGGGGGGGGGGGGGGGGGGGGGGGGGGGGGGGGGGGGGGGGGGGGGGGGGGGGGGGGGGGGGGGGGGGGGGGGGGGG